>NZ_JBLVUN010000006.1:0-83033 GCF_048282715.1 Mycobacterium sp. 134 | reverse complement strand
GCGACGAATTTGACCAGGCCGCGGGTGTTGCCGATGGCGCGTGCTTTGGCAACGCCGGTGAAGTTCTGGCGGCCGATGATCACGTCGTAGCCGGCTGCGCGGGCGGCGGGTTCGGTCAGGCCGACGGCTCCGACTTCGGGGTCGGTGAACACCGCGTGCGGCACGACACGTCCGGTGGTGGTGCGGTCCTGGTCGCGGTAGACGGTGCGGTAGACGATGTCGGCGTCGTCGCGGGCGGTGTGGGTGAACATCGGCCCGCCCCGCAGGTCGCCGATCGCCCACACGTTGTCGGCGGAGGTGTTCAGGGTGTCGCCGACGGTGAGGAAGCCGTGCGGGTCGGGTTGCAGGTCGAGGTGTTCCAGGCCCAGGGCGTCGGTGTTGGGGGTGCGCCCGGTGGCGAGCAGCAGGTGGCTGCCGGTGATCTCGGCGGTCTCGGTGCCGGTGCAGCCGATCCGGATGTTGCCGGCCGTCCCGGCGGCGTGAGTACAGGTGGTGGCGGTCGCGACAGTGATGCCGTCGGCAGTCATGCCGTCGGCGACGGCGGCGCTGATGTCGGGGTCTTCCCCGGGCAGCAGCCGGTCGGCGCGCTGGACGATGGTGACCTCGGCGCCGAATCGCCGGAACATCTGCGCGAATTCGCAGCCGACGTAGCCGCCGCCGACGACGAGCAGGTGGGCGGGTAGTTCGGTGAGGTCGAGCAGCGTGCGGGAGGTGTAGTAGGGCACGGCATCCAAGCCGTCGATGGCCGGGAGGGTGGTGCGGGTGCCGGTCGCGAGGATGATCCGGTCCGCGGTCAGGGTGGTGCCGTCGACGGTGAGGCGCCGGTTACCGGTGAATTGTCCTGCGGCGTGGTAGAAGTCGAGGTCGGCGGATTTTTCGACGGCCCGATACGATCCGGCCCGGATGGAATCGACGAGGGTGTTCTTACGCTCCACCACGGCGGCCAGGTCGACGGTGACCGGACCGCCGACGCGGACGCCGAACTCGGCGGCGCGGCGGGCCTGATGGGCGACGGCGGCGGAGGCGATCATCGTCTTGGTGGGGATGCAGCCCCGGTTCAGGCAGGTCCCGCCGAGCAGTTCCTTCTCGACGAAGGCGACCCGGCCGTGGCGGGCGGCGCGCAGCGCCAGTGGCAGCCCGGACATTCCGCCGCCGAGCACGAGGGTGTCGTAGCGTTCGGTCATTGCGGGCGCCCTTCCTCGATGACGGTCGTCGGGGTGCAGCAGTCGACGGGTGCGGCATCGGTAACGCGGCGCCGGATCATGCGGTGAGCGAGGACGGTGACGGCGGCGGTGAGCACGGTCAGTGCCGCGATCGTCGCCATCAGTGGTGTGTGGTTCTGCAGCCAGGTGCTGGCGGTGGTGGACAGGGCCGCGAATCCGTTGGTGCCGGTGGTGTCGCCGGTGACGGCGGGCAGCCAGTACCAGGCCAGGTAGGCGCCGGTGAGGATGAGCACGGTCGCGGTGATGCGGGTGCCGTGCCGGGCGAGGGCGGCGAGATGGTGGGTGAGCGCGGTACCGGCGGCCGCGGCGGCGAGGCTGACCAGCAGCAGGATCGTCGCGGCGCCGAGGGTGTAGGCGACGAACACCGCGAGCAGCGCACCCCAGCCCGCGGTGGCCTGGGCCTGGGCGATGACGGCCAGCAGCACCCCGAACGTGCACGACAGCGACGCCGCGGCGTAGCCGATCCCGGCGAGGACGATCCCGGTTGTGCCGCCCGGCCCGGTGGCCGGGCGCAGCGCTCGGGTGGGCAGTCGCAGACCGAGCACGCGGCCGGTGAACATGACGACACCGAGCAATACCAGGGCGACACCGACGACCAGACCGAGCCACGGCGCGGCGCTGATCAGCGCGCGGGCACCGGCGCTGATGGCCAGCCCCGCCACGGCCAGGGTGCCCGCGAACCCGAGGGTAAAAGCGACGCCGGTTCGCAGCGCCCGCGCCGTGCGTACCCCGAGCGGTTCGGTGGCGGTGTCGCCGAGGGTGTGGGTGATCCAGGCCGGCAGCAGCGCGAAACCGCACGGATTGACCGGGGCGAGCATGCCCGCGGTGAACGCCAAGGCCAGCAGCCCGTTCACCGGTCCCCGGCCTTCGCCAGCGCGGCGGTGATCTGATCGGCGGACGGGTCGGCGGCCCGGTAGGCGACCGCACCGCCGGGGTCGACGACGAGCAGGGTCGACAGGGCGGCCACGGAGTACCGCTTGGTCAGGGTCGCATCGGTGTCGATGACCGCGGGCACGGTGTCGGTCCCGGTTTGCTGCTGGAAGTCGGTGACGACCTGGGCAGGTTCGGCCGGATCCATGTCGACCAGGACGAAAGCGGCGGTGTCACCGAGTTGTCGCGCAGCCTGCGACAGCGACTTCGCGCCGCCCACGCATTCACCGCAGCCGACCGAAAAGAAGAACATCGCCGTCGGCTTGCCGCTGGGCACGGTCACCGGCGCCCCGGACAGCGCGGTGACCGTGACGGGGTCGGTGGCGGCGCGGGGCGAGGCGGTGTCGGTGCCGCAGGCAGCCAGCACCGTGACCGCCAGGGCGGCGAGCGCCGCGCTCACCGTGCGTCGGGTGATCGGCGTGGTCACGGCTGGGAACTCCGATCGGTCGACGCGTTGGGCTGATGCGATCGGCGGGTGCCCAGCAGTCCGCGGACTGTCCCTCGCTGCGGCGGCTTACGACGGCGCGCGGTGTAGCCGACGGCGGCGAGGACCATCACCGCGGCGGCCACGATCGGTCCCCAACTGCGCAGCGCACCGCCGAGGGCGGTGAGCGCACCGGCCGCGATCAAGGCCGGTCCGGCGCAGCACACGATCATGGCCACGGCGGCACCCACCACCGCGAGCGGGCCGCCGATCCCCGTGGAGTTGTTGCGTACGTTCATCAATGTCCTGCTCCGTTCACACGAGCGGTGTCGATGCGGGTGCAGCAGGTCAGCGCGGCGGCGTTGTCGGCGGCGAGGGAGCGGGCCAGCATCACCAGGTCCGCGACGCGTGGGTCGCCGACGGAGTAGCGCAGCTTCTTGCCGTCACGGCGCGCGGTCACATAACCGCAGTCGGCCAGGCAGGACAGGTGCACCGACACCCGCGGCTGGGAGATCCCGGCATGCTCGACACACTCCGCGGAGGTGCGCTCGGCGGCCAAGATGAACTCCAGCAGCTTCAACCGCGTCGGATCCGACAGCGCGCGAAAGAACTTCGCCGTCGCATCCAGGTGCGTGCAGGCCGTCTCGCCACCGGGCGCGGTGACGGCGGCGGTCGTGGACCGGGGCAAGGGGATCGCCTCCACAAGAAGAAAGTTGAACTATTCGGATAAGCGCATAGTATGATGTCCGGAGATATTCGTCAACGCGAATAGCAACCTGTTCCGTGACCGGAGTCCCCCAGCAAGGAGAACCCGCCGTGACCACGACATCCCCGCGCGCCGATCTGGCGATCATCGGTTCCGGTTCGGCGGCGTTCGCCGCCGCCATCGCCGCGGTCAACCTCGGCAAACGGGTGGTGATGGTCGAGCGCGCCGCGATCGGCGGCACCTGCGTGAACGTGGGCTGCGTGCCGTCGAAGGCGCTGCTGGCCGCCGCGGAGGCCCGGCACACCGCGGCGAGCGCCGACCGGTTCCCGGGGCTGGCGGCGACCGGGGCACCGGTGGACTTCGCCGAGCTGATCGCGGGCAAGAACGCGCTGGTCGACCGGCTTCGCGGCGAGAAGTACCTCGACCTGGCCGCCGACTACGGCTGGGAGATCGTCTCGGGAACCGCCGTCTTCACCGGTACCACCGACGCACCGGTGCTGCGGGTCGAGCAGGGGGCCGATGGCCCGCGGGTGATCGACGCCGATCAGTACCTGATCGCGACCGGCGCCGCGCCGTGGGCGCCGCCGACCGACGGGCTCGCCGAGGCGGGGTATCTGACCTCGACCACCGCGATGGAGCTCGACGTCCTGCCGGGGTCGCTGATCGTGGTGGGCGGCAACGCCATCGGTCTCGAACAGGCACAGTTGTTCGCCCGGCTCGGCACCCGGGTCACGGTGATCGAGGCCCTGGATCGGCTGGCGCCGTTCGAGGAACCCGAGATCTCCCGGGCCATCGCGCAGGTGTTCGCCGACGAAGCCATCACCGTGCTCACCGGCGCCACCCTCGACAAGGCACTGGCCGAGGGCGGCGAGAAACTCGTCACCGTCCGCACCGCCGACGGGGCCACCACCGAACTGCGGGCCGCCCAGCTGCTCATCGCCACCGGCCGCCGCCCCGACACCCCCGGATTGAATCTGGCGGCGGTCGGGGTACGCACCGACGACCGCGGCGCCGTCGTCGTCGACGCCCACCAGCGCAGCAGCAACCCGCGGATCTGGGCCGCGGGCGACGTGGCCGGCGGCCCCCAATTCGTGTACGTCGCGGCGGCGCAGGGCACACTCGCCGCCGGCAACGCCCTCGGGCACGCCGGCCGCACCCTGGACTACACGGCGCTGCCGCGGGTGACATTCACCAGCCCGGCCATCGCCGCGGTCGGCCACACCGACAGCCAAGCCGCCGCAGCCGGATTACGGACCGAGTCGCGGCTGCTCACCGGTGCGAACGTGCCGCGTGCCCTGGTCAACCGGGACACCCGTGGTGTGGTCAAACTCGTCGCCGAGGCCGGGACCGGGCGGGTGCTAGGCGTGCACGCCGTCGCCGAGGGTGCCGGGGATCTGATCACCGCCGCCGGGTACGCGATCACCGCGGGCATGACCGTCGACCAGCTCGCCCGCACCTGGGCGCCGTATCTGACCATGGCCGAAGCGCTGAAACTCACCGCCCAAACCTTCACCGCCGATGTCGCCAAGCTGTCCTGCTGCGCGGGCTGAGGACCGGATCGAGCCGTCATGAACACACCGGTGATGACCATCGGAGACCTGGCCCGCCGCACCGGAGTGCCGGCGAAAGTACTACGCCGCCACCACGACCTGGGCCTGATCTACAGCCTCGGCCGCAGCCGGGCCGGATACCGGCTCTTCGACGAACACGCGCTGTGGTGCGTCGAGGTCATCGCCACCCTGCGCGGCCTCGGCCTCACGGAGGCCGAAATCCGTCAGCTCGCCGCCACCTGCGACGACAGCGCCCGGCCGGTCGGACCGCAGCTGGCCGAACTACTGGCCCGCTCCCGGACCCGGATCGAGGACCGCATCCGCGACCTCGACGAGCAGCGCCGCCGCATCGACGAGTTCGAACACCACCACCACGACGCGTTGACCCGGGCGACCAGCCACGACCGAGCCGCCGCCCCGCCGTGGGTGCCGGATCCGAGGACATGCGGCTGCGGCGCTTGACCTTCCCTGCGGTGGCAAGCCCGACACTCGATCCCACACCCGTGACTACACGCTCCGAGGGGACACCAGCGATGACGACCAACCCGTTCGCCACCACCATCGTCGACACACTGTTCGACTCCACCGCCAATACGGGAACGAACCTGATGGGCACCGCGATGCGGCTGCTCGCGGCCGGTGAACCGATCACCATCGAACAGCTCGCTACCGCCGCCGGCGCCAGCGTCGCCGACGTCGAGAACGCGCCCGCCGCCGCGGACATCGAATACGACGACCGGCACCGCATCCTCGGCTGGGGCCTGACCCTCAATCCCACCCCGCACCGGTTCACCGTCGACGGCCACCAGCTCTACACCTGGTGCGCCGCCGACACCCTGCTGTTCCCCGCCATCATCGGTCGCCCCGCCACCGTCGAATCCACCTGCGCCGCAACCGGAACCACCATCCGACTGTCCGTTGACCCGGCCTCCGGGGTCAGCGGCCTCGACCCGGCCACCGCGGTCATCTCTGTACCCGGCCCCGACGAACTCGACCCGACCCGGGTCCGCGCCACCACCTGCAACCCCGGCCGCTACTTCGCCACCGCCGTGGCGGCCGCCGACTGGCAGAGCCGGCACCCCACCGGGCTCGTGCTGCCCGTCGCCGACGCCTACGCCCAGCTGCGCCCGATCAGCGACCGCGTCCTCACCGCCACCGAACCACCACGCTGTCGCTGACCCAACCCAGGCCACCGATGTGCCCAGCTACGCCCCAGCACCCTCTCCCGGAAGGTGGTAGCCGGCGGTCAGAAGAGGGTGTCGCGGACCCGCAGCGGCCGGTACCCGGTGGGGCCGAGCTGGGCCAGTTCGGCGTCGATGTCGACCTCGATGGCGCCGAAGAAGTTGATGTTCTCGCTGTGCGCCGGAGAAATGTGCGCCAGCACCTCGTCATCGATGCGCCGCCCGGCCCGCCGCATCTGTTCGGTCGCCAGACCGTAATACTCCGTGGTCCAGGCGATGACGGCGTTGGTCGCCAACGTGAGGCACCATGCCTGTTCGGTCTGTCCCTCCAGGTGCCTCGCGCGCACGGTTCCTTCATGCGCGTAGAGCAGGTCGCGGCGGAGCGCGTGCAGGGATTCGCCCTTGTTGAGCTGGCGGGAGATCTTGCGTCGATAGCCCGGGTCGGACAGATACCGGGCGGCGTAGATCGTGCGCCGCAGCGCCCCGTACTCCTTGAGCGCCGCCGCGAGGGCGTTCTGCCGGCCCGACGCCGACAGCTTGCCGACCAGCAGCGACGCGGTGGCGTGCCCGAACTTCAGCGACCCGGCCAGCCGGAGCAGGTCGTCGTAGTGCTCGGCGATCAGATCGAGATTGCACCGCCGGGTCAAAAGCGGGCCCGCGTGCGGGAACGCGGACTCGACCTGGGCTCGCGGCGCCGCCCGGTACAGGGTGATCCGGCCCAGGTCCCGGATGCGGGGCGAGAGCTGCAACCCGAGCAGGTCGAACAGCCCGAAGTTCACCAGGGTGACGCCGTGCGTGTCGGTCGCATGCTCGGTGATCGGCAGATCCGTTGCATTGCCGAGGATTTCGTCCAGCACGTAGTGAGCTTCACGTCTCGTCGCGACGATGACCTTCGTGCCGTAGGTGGCGTGCTGATCGGTGACATGGGTATACGTGCTCAGTCCTTCGTTCGCGAAATAGCGGCTCAACGCTCTGGCAGTGACCGATTTGCCACGGGTCGGGAACCGCTGCCCATCACTGGAGGACAGGGTGCCGGCCCCGAAGATCGGGGTCAGCGGCAGGCGTTGGTGGTAGTCGATGATCGTCAGGTTCGCCGCCCGCAGCTTCTCCTCCCGCACATACCACTCCGAAGTCCAGGCCAGGATGTCGTAGGAGATGCCGGAGGCCTCCGCCATACGGGTGAGACCCAGGTTGGTGGAGTAGGCCAGCAGCACCGCGATGAGGTTGCGCTTCAACTCCGGGGTGCGGGACTGCTTACCGCCGGCGTGGGTGAAGCAGTCCAGGTAGCCGGTGCGTTTGTCCAGCTCGATCAACAGCGACACGATCGGCGCGAACGGCAGCATCTCCGTCAACTCCTGCTTCAACGCCACCGCTTCGGCCGGAACGTCTTCTGCCGACAGCGGCGAGACCACCAGGTCACCGGCCTCATCGAGACGGACCGGGCCGTCGCCGTCGGCGAGCACCTTCTCCAACTCGCTCATAGCGTCGTGCAGCTCGTCGGTGGCGGTCGCCAGGGCGCGGGCCGGATCAGCGGACTTGCCGACCAGGCGGCAGAACTCGTCACGCTGCGGCTCCCACGCCTGCGGGGTCAGCAGGTAAGCGGCCGGGTCGGCGTAGCGGCGCGACCCCGGCACGAACACGTCGCCGCTGCGCAACCCGTCCCGCAGCCCCAGCAGCACGCACAGCTCCCAGTAGTGCCGATAGGCGGTGGTGTTGCCGGCTTTGCGGGCCTCGTCGAGGTAGCCGCGCCACTTCGTCGGCACGAACCCCGTCGGCGCGTCGTCGGGCACCTTGCGGGTACCGGTCGCATTCAGCTCCCGCAGCATGTGCACCCCGATCAGCAGCTCGATCGCCGCGGTGCCGCCGGCGAACCGGACTGTCGACAGCACCTGCGGGGTGAACTGCCGCAGATAGGAGTACGAGCTGTCCAGAGCGGCCAGGTGCCCGTGATCGCGCGGCAGCCGAGGTTTGGCCTGCGCGACCGCGGCCCGCAACCGCTCCCATCCGATCCGATCGCCCCGGATCAGGCCGCCGATCTCCTCGTCAGGGATCTGCGTGTCGGTGATGATGGCCAGCAAGTCGTCGAGCAACCCCTGCCGATCCTCTCCGGCCTTACCGCGCTCGGCGAGCTCGTCGCGCATCCGGCGTTCGGCTTTGCTCAACCTGGCCGAGATCGCCTGATCGAACAGCTGCACCACCTCGTCGAGCACATCGGTGGCCGACTGAGCCAACACCGTGAGCAGGATCGGGTAGCGGCGTTGCGGATCCCGGCGTTCCAAGGCTTGGCCCGTCAAGCGTCGGCCCACAGTCGCCAGGAACCGCCGCCGCTCCGCCGGCAGCACCGACATATCCAGCTCATCCGCGCCCAGGTTGCGCAGGAACACCAGCTTCTCGACCTCGGCCTTCACCGCGGTCGCCGACGCCTCCACCGGGCCGGTCGACAACCACCGCAACCGCGACATCCCGATAGACGGGTCGGCGACCAGCAACGCATCCAGTTCCTTACACCGCTGCGGCGTGAACTCGCGCGCCAACCGGTCATAGGTCTCCCGCTGCGCCTGCGTGCGAGCATGCGCGACCCGGCGGACCACCGTGTCCGGGCCCGGCCGGATCACCCGCGCCGAGATCAGGTACTCACACGCCAGCCGGAACAACAGCGTCGGCGAATCGTGCTCCATCGCCCGCGCCAGAAGGAACTCATCCAGCTCCTTCAACTCCATCGACCCGGCAGGCCGCCACCCCAGATACTGGGCCACCAGCCGCACATGCTCGGTCCGCGTCTGCGCCCGCTTGCCATACGAACGAAGCTGCACCGCATCGACATTCAGCTGATCCGCCAACCGGGCCACCGCCACCGGCGGCGCCGACGACACCTTGTCCGGCACGAACCCCAGCCACGGCAAGGTGCACAACGCCACCGCCAGGCCCAGACGGACCGCAGGGCCCCTGCCCTGCGGAGCAACGAACGCCAGATCCGCCGGGGTCAGCGTGAAGTACCGGAACAACTCCTCACGACTGATCTCCGGGAACTCCCGCAGGCGCTGCAACTCCTCGTCCGCGAATACCCGCGTCGCCACGAACCCCAGCCTCCAAAACGCCGACCAACCTCATCGGCAGCCAAGCCAAGCACCAACCACCCCGGCCCGCAGCCCGAACCGAGAAATCACCGCCGACCAGGCGCTACGCGAACCTCGTTGTTTTTTGCGCCATTACTACCGGGACCCCACGCCGGCCGCACGCGCAGTCTGCAGGGCTTGGGCGAGCATGCGGGCGGCCCCTTTACCGGAGTTGGCCTTGCCCGCACGCAGTCGGATGCCGGTGATCACCGGTGCGGCGGTGTCGGTGCTCAAGGTGGTGACCAGCGGGGACAGCCCTTTGCGCAGAACCTGCTTGCCAGCGATCTTGGTGTGTCCGTAGGAGGCGCCCTGCTTGGCATGTCCGTGCACCGGGCGCAGCAGGGAGTCGATGTCGAGGTAGGCACGCACATCGGCTCCGGGCAGCAGGTCCACTCGCTCGCACAGACCGGCCAGATGCTCGGCCAGTACCGAGTCGAGTTGGCGGGCGTGACCGAAGGTGAACTCGCGCAACAGGGTTCCCACGGTGGAGGGGGCATACACCCGGTTGAAGAGGGTTTTCATGCCGCCGGCTCGGACCACGTCGACATCGTCGATGTAGTCCGCGCCGGCGCACATGCTCGCGATCAGAGTGGCCAGTTTCGGTGCTGGTTTAGCCTCGATCCACTGATGAATTGGGGTAGGTGTGCCTCGCTGGGCTGTTGAGGGCTGGTCCTGGTCGCGGGCAGGGGGTATCTGCTGGTCTGTCCAGCTGTTCCTGTGCGCTCCGGTCGGGCCTTTCGGCATATGGTCAGGTGGTGGCGATTTCTGGTGGGCTGTAGCCGATGGTGTTGCGCCACAACGTGAGCCAGTGCTCTGTCCAGGGCCAGTGCGCTGGTAGGTGCAGGATAGGTTGGCGTTGCGGACGGGCCAGGCGGGCCGGGATAGTGATTATCTTGCGGCGCAGTGTCGCCCCGCGGGCGACCGCGTGGGCACCTCCGGCCAGGACGCCGACGGCGCGCAGCAGGTTGTGGGCGATCGCGGCGCACAGGATCCAGGCCGAGTTCGCGCCGAACCGCCCCGAGGGCATGTGCGCCAAAGGTCCGTCGATGAGGTCGGCGAACACGGTTTCGATGATGGCGTGGCGGCGATGAGTGATGTCAGCGGCGTCGACGGGTTCGTCGGAATTGGTGAAGAACGGGTGGTACCGCCACACCGGAAACAGCGCATCGAGGAACCGCGCGTCTTTGACCCGGCGCACGACCAACCGGGCGGTCACCGGAGTCTTGGTGGAACCGAAGGCTGTGTAGGTGGTTTCGGCGACTTCGGCATCGGAGATCCAGGCGCCGGTGTCGGGGTCACGCACAGCACCGGGATAGTTCACCGGGGTCCACGCGGTCTCGGGAATTGCGTCAATGGCGGCGGCAACTGCTGCGGTCTTGGTCAGCACCAGCGAGAACCGGACACCTGCTCGGTGGCAGGCGGTGACCACGGTGCTATTGCCGTAGGCCGAATCGCCACGCACCAGGATCTGCCCGGTGACCCCGGCAGCACGGGCGGTAGCGGCCGCTTGAGCGATCATGCGGGCTGCGCCCTTGCCGGAGTTGGCCTTGCCCGCCCGCAACCTCGCCCCGGCGATCACCGGCGCACCGTGGTCGGTGCTGATCGTGGTGATCAACGGTGAGAGGCCTTTGCGCAGGATCTGCCTGCCGGCGATCTTGGTGTGTCCGTAGCTGGCGCCCTGCTTGGCGTGCCCGTAGACCGGGCGTAGTAGTGAGTCGATGTCGATGAACGCCCGTCCGTCGGCGCCGGGCAACAGATCGACACGCCCGCACAGCGCGGCCAGGTGTTCGCGCAGGACAGATTCGAGCTGGCGGGCATGCCCGAAGGTGAACTCCCGCAATAAGGTTCCGATCGTCGACGGGGCGTACACACCACCGAAGAGGGTCTTCATCCCACCCGAGCGCACAACGTCTAGGTCATCAATGCTGTCCGCGCCGGCGCACATCCCGGCGATCAGCGTGGTCAGCTTCGGTGACGGATGGGCCGCGGCCGAACGGATCCGCTCACAGGTGAACCGGATCTTGTCGGCCAATAGCTGCGACAGACCGGTCTGGTCGGCCAGGGTCATCACCGGCACCAGCCCGGCGCACGACACGAGATGTGCATCATCGAAGACCGCCGACGACACGGCGAACCTATGGGACACTTGCACCGGAAGCGCCTTTCTGAACGTGGGCTGATCGAAGTGTGGTAACTCCAATCATCCCAGCTCAAAGGGCACTTTCCTTACATCAACACCCTCCGAACAGGCGATTCATCGGTGGATCGAGGGTTAGCCGCCCCGGACTTGACCCGAGACGACCTGATGTGAATTGTGTTGTCCAACAACCGTGTCAGGCCAGCTTGCTCGGCCAGGGCCATCACCGGGACCAGCCCGGCGCACGACACGAGGTTGTCCTCGTCGAACACCGCGGAGTCGGGACCGAACGTGTGGGACACTCGCACTGGAAGTGCCTTTCTTGTGCTGGTCGGATTGTTGCGTAGAGAACACCAATCTTTCCAGCTCAGAGGGCACTTTCCTCATTCCGACACCCCAACAACCAGCCCATTCATCGGTGGATCAAGGCTTAGCAGCGTCGTCAGCACAGATGGGCAACCGCCGGCGTCGGCGAAATCCATTGCGGGCAGCCATCATCAGCGCACTCGGGCAAGCTAACGTCCCGCAAACGACGGCGCAGCTCTGCCGAGCACTTCCCGACCTGCCCTTGGCCGGGGGAGGTGACCGCCGCTACCCCGCAGTCCACGAACACGTCTACCGGCAGCTCGTCGGCCTGGAACGAACCGGCGATGTTGTCCGGGAATCAACAGCAGGAAGACATGTTCTCTGGGCACTGCCCGCAGCCAAAACCATTGTCCGCCAACAGCACCGCGACAACACGTCAGCGGCGCCCACCACCGCCGGGCGAATGAACCGCCCGGCATCTTAACGGGGGATCACTGGACGCGATGGACACCTCAGCAATCAGCACGGCCCGCGAGAACAAGCCCTCCGGACCACCCGCGACAACCATGCCGGACACCATCACCGTCCGAAAATCCACGCCAGGGTCGACAATCCTGACCTACGGCCGGGTGGGCATCGATCGCTGCCGCGCCGTCATTACCCACGACGGCTACGGCGCCACACTGCGCATCCAGCTCAACTATCACGCGCTGAATTGCGAGCAGATCGAGGCCGTAGAAACCGCCATCGCCGACATCACCCGCGCGATGGTGTCTCAGGCCGCTACGCTGCGCGCCGCACACCGACCCCTGTTCGACATCGCCGCCCTCGCCGGCGTCCAGAGTCGCCCGCAATGACACGGCGGCGGGACGCGCGTCCGATCACTGCCTGCTTGCACACCAGTCACAGAAGTATCACAAAGCTTCGGCGTGTCGAGGTTACTGTAACGACGCATCCTGGCAGAGTGCGACGCATGGCACGGCCAAGCAAAGGTCCCCGCGGCGCGCACATGTGTCTCCCGCGCCCCGAAGTCTCTCGCAAGCTCGACGAGCTGGTCGCCAAGTCCGCAGTCTCGTCCGTCTCGCAATACGTCGCCGACGTGCTCGCCCTCCACGTCGGCCTCCCCGAACACGTCCGCGAACTCAACCGCCAGACTCTGGTAGCCACCGAGCCGCGGGTCGTGGCACGCCGCTACGAGCGACTCATGGTGCGCCCGCATTCCCAAGTCTCCGAACGACTTCGGCGACTACAGCAAGACAGCGGCGTCACGTCGATCTCGCAGTACCTTGCCGACTTCCTAGCCCTGCACGTCGGCCTGCCCGAACACGTCCGCGAACTCGATCGCCAGGAGGTGCTGCCGCTGCAGACCAGCGCATAGGACGCGATGCCGACGAGGGACTAACCACCCCGACTCAGCTTCCGCCCTATTGACATCTGAATAACGCGCGGCAGCCCCCAGAAACGGCGAAACCCCCGGAGTACCAGTCCGAGGGTGAACGCCATCTGAAGTTGTCCGGGAACCACTCCGGGTACTGCTGCCGCTCTTAACTAGGGAGCTGTCGTGGAAGACACCTCTCACGGTAGCGCACGTCCACTTGTAGCACCAATCGTTGCGCCCCGTGTTCACAATTTTTCTGGCCCAGGCCGCGCACCCCGCGCCTACCGAGGATGCACGGTCACCCGGCCGCGCCGCGGCACCGCCCGCACCAGATCACGCCGTCGACTCACCACGCCGGTCGCGCCGGCACACCTGCTGCGCCAGCTCGTCGACGAAGCCAACGGACGAGCTCCCGCGGCCATTCACCTCGACCTCGGTGACGACGCCTACGCCGGAGTCGCCTGCTGGCTTGCCGGCGAGCAGCGCTGGGCGCGGGTCGCGGTTCCGGTGGCCTACTACAGCCACTACGACACGAAGGTGCGCCCGGTGATGCCGGGCAACCCGATCTCGCTGCGCGCCCTCGTGCGCGTTGCCGAGGCCCGCGCCCGCTACGCCGACTGGGGAACAGGACGCAACAGTCGACCCACCAACGAACGCCTCGCCGCTGACACCGGTTACTCCGTACGCACCGTCCAACGTGCCGACACAGCGCTGCGACTGCTCGGACTGGCCACCGAGGTTCTCCGGGGCCGGCAGCGCACCCGCACCGAACGGTTCGCCTCCTGGCGCGTCGGGGATCGCCACCGCGGCTGGGCATCGGTCTGGGCACTGCACGACGTGCGGATTACCTTGCTGTCACCCCACCCCCATAAGGGGTCTCTTTTAGATTCTCTTCTCCCCTTTTCGAGTAGAAAAGTTATATCCGGCGGGGCCGGGGGCCATTCGGCCCACACCAAAAGCGGCGCTTCGCGCCCAGCATCGACCAGACGAGCCCGGCGGGGCCGTTCGCCGGCGCGGCACCGCCACGGGAAGCGTACTTACTGGCCTGTGCGTGGCTACGTGACAGCCGAACGCCGCGCTGGGCACGTCGGCACTCACCGCGCGGCTGGGCACCCGCCCTGGCGGCGCTGGCAGCTCACCGGTGGACCGGTGACGACATCAACCAGCTGCTCACCGACTGGCAGGGCGCCGGTGGACACTGGCTTCCCGCCCACCCCCACAAACCCATCGGACTCGTACGCTCGATCATCAGCTGGCACCTGGCCCACAACAGTCTTGACGATCGCCCGGCGGCCGCGGAAACCGCGCGTATCGACGCCGAGCGCCAGCAGCGCGCCCAGCAACGAGCGGCGATGCAGGCCGAACTCGCCGAAAGCCGGCGGGCCCGAGAGGCTGGCCGGCGCGCCCGCGGAGGTCCGGGGCACACGCAAGCCTTCGCCGAGCTCGCTCGCGTCCGGCGGCGCAGTGCCGACCGCCGCGCAGCGGCAGCAGCCGAGGACGCGGCCCGGCGCGAGGCCGCCGTCCGCGCCGCGCGAGGCCTACCCGCGGAGCCGGAGTGATCGGCTCGTCGGGCGCTTACCCTGCTGCGGTGCTGGCCTCGGTGAGCTGCTCGGCGGCCGAAAGAATCCGGTTGACAGTGGTGTGGTGGACCTCGTGACGGCGACCGATGGTGCTCGGCGGGGTGCCTGCCGCGCTGTCGGCCAGAATCTTGGCAATCAGGTCGGGATCTTTGGTCGTGATGCCGTCGCGAACCAGCGACTCGGCGACCGGTTGCCAACGCTCAACAGACACAGCGCATTCGGTGTCTGAGTCCGGTTCCGCAGGCCGCGACGAGGTATCCAGCTGCGGCACAGAATCCCTAGCTGGAACCACGCTCAACGCGCGCTCCGGCCGCCGCGGGGCCCCTGCCGCGCCGTCGGTGGCCAGCGCCGCGCTTTCCGGCGGCCCCTCTAAACCTCAATCCGTGGACTGACTTGAGTGGTGTGGTTCGACGGTGATTCTGACGGCGGTTTGTGGGGTGGGCAGGATGTAGCCGCTGGTCTGCCCAGCTTTTCCTGTGTGCTTCGGTGGGGCCTGTTCGGCGACGGTTAGACGGTTGCGGTAGCGGGTGGGCTGTAGCCGATGGTGTTGCGCCACAGGGTGAGCCAGTGCTCGGTCCAGGGCCAGTGGCTGGGTAGGTGCAGGATGGGTCGGCGTTGCGGTCGGGCCAGCCGTGCCGGGACGGTGATGATCGTGCGTCGCAAGGTGGCTCCCCGGGCCACTGCGTGCGCTCCACCGGCAAGCACACCGGCGGCGCGCAGCAGATTGTGGGCGATGGCCCCGCAGAGCACCCACGCGGAGTTGGCGCCGAATTGCCCGGAGGGCATGTGGGCCAAGGGGCCGGCGATCAGGTCGGCGAAGACAGTTTCGATGATCGCGTGTTGACGGTGGGTGATGTCGGCGTCGGCGGTTGGTAGGTCGGTGTTGGTGAAGAACGGGTGATACCGCCAGACCGGGAACAGGGCGTCGCGGAAGCGCGCATCTTTGACCCGACGTACCACCAGTCGGGCGGTGAAGCGGTCTGTGGTGGCCGCGAATGCGGTGTAGCTGATTTCGGCGACTTCGGCATCAGAGATCCACTCTCCGGTGTCGGGATCACGCACCGCGCCCGGGTATTTCACCGGTGTCCACGCCGCGTCGTCGATGGCGTTGATGGCCCGGTTGATCGCGCTGTTGCGGCCCATGACCACCGAGAATTGCGCACCATGGCGTCGGCAGGCGCCGACGACGGCGCGGGTGCCGTAGGACGAATCGCCGCGGACCAGGATCTGGCCGGTGACCCCGGCCGCTCGGGCCGTGGTGATGGCCTGGGCGACCATTCGACCGGCTCCTTTACCGGAGCCGGTCTTGCCGGCCCGCAGCCGCATCCCGGCGATCACCGGCGCCGCACCGGGGGTGCTGATCGTGGTCGCCAACGGCGAGAGTCCTTTGCGCAGGACCTGCTTGCCAGCGATTTTGGTGTGTCCGTAGGAGGCGCCTTGTTTGGCATGGCCGTAGACCGGTCGTAGCAGGGAGTCGATGTCGATGAACACACCGCTGTCGGATCCGGGTAGCAACTCAACGCGCCGGCAGAGGGCGGCCAAGTGTTCGCGCAGGACTGATTCGAGTTGGCGTGCGTGTCCGAAGGTGAACTCCCGCAACAGGGTTCCGATGGTTGATGGTGCGTACACATCGCCGAAGAGTGTTTTCATGCCCCCGGCCCGGACGATGTTGAGGTCATCAATGCTGTCGGCGCCGGCGCACATCCCGGCGATCACCGTGGCCAGCTTCGGTGCCGGATTCGCTGACCCGGATTTGATCTTCGGCGCGGGGATGAAGATCTTGTCAGCCAACAGATTCGGCAGGCCGGTCTGCTCAGCCAGTGTCATCACCGGCACCAGTCCGGCGCACGACACGAGATGATCCTCATCGAAGACCGCCGACGACGCAGCGAACCCGTGGGACACTTGCACTGGAAGTGCCTTTCTTAACTGGCCTGATTGATGCGTAGAGAACACCAATCCTCCCAGCTCAAGGGGCACTTTCCTTATATCGACACCCACCTACACAGGCAATTCATCGGTGGATCGAGGCTAAATGCGATGTGTCCGGGACCGCATTCCTGACGCGCGCAGGGCTGTCGGATGCGTGCTCGGTGAGGCTCTCAATGGGCTGTGGCACCGAACTGGGCGATGGCACCGAAGGCCGTGGCGGCACCTGCTGCGCCCGGTCCTCGCCCGCCGTAACCGGCTGGGCCTGCCGGGGGCCGGCCTTCACGGCCGCGGTCGTCGTCGTGGCCGACGCCGTAGCCAATTGCTCGCGGCCGTGGGCAAATGCGTTGGGCCGCTTGGGTCTAGTGAGTGACAGCAGGCACAGAGTCGCGTGCGCGATAGCGACGTCGATCACCGCCGGCCAGATCCACGACATGGACTCGCGAATACCCAGCATCACTGCGAAGGAGCGCAAAGCGTCGAACGAGAGCGCAAAGCGTCGAACGAGAGCGCAAACGAGCCCAGTGCCAATGCTGCCGTGAGCGCGAGCGCTACCCAATACACCCAGCCGACGGAACGGGCTCGCACCAGCCAAGTTGCCGAATGAGTCGCTGCCAGAAGAACTATCGGCGGTACCAAAGCTGCAAGTGCGGCCAGCCATCGTGTTTCGGACGGGGCGATGAGCAGCGCGTGTCCAACATTGCCGGCCAACGACATCGAGGCCGCAAGAATCAACCACCCCATGAAGAAGGTGCCGGCGCGGCGACGGTCGCCTTCTGCTGGGGCACCGCCAACCGGAGGCCGCTCAGGCGCGTATTGGTCCTGGAGACTCATGCATCGAGCCTATGGGCGCCGCCGATGCGCCTCGTGCACAATTTATCGCTTAGCTGGCACCACACAGCTCATCGAGCCGTGCGGACGCGGCCGTAGCTGCCACACCATCGGCCTGCGTGTACGTGCGATTGCGCAGCAACTCGATTTCAGTACGCCGCTCCGCGACATACTGCCGCGCGACGGATGCAGTAGTGGCTGGCTCGGCTGAAATCTGCGGCTCAAACAGGTCAAGGCCTTGGCGATCGCAGCGGTCCGATTCCCGATGTAGGTGTCGATATTCGGCGTCGACCAATCCCAGCCCGGAGGCAGCTGAGGGATAGCCGTCAGGGCGGCCTTAGTGGAAGGCCACGCCTCGCACGTCGAGCTGGTCTCGGTGGCGTTGCCCTGTGCTGGGGCATTCTGGGCAGCTGTCGGAGCGGGGCTAGCGGGTGCTGCGGTGTCGGAGCCGCGGCTCAGTAGGACAGCTGCGATTACCGAGGTGGCGATGATGATGGCCGCGACGATGATGGCGACCGGAAGCCAGCGCCGCGACGGCTTGGCAGTCGGATAGTAGGGTGGCCACTGGGGTGGTGTCATAGGTAATATCACTACCTCTGTCAGGGGTGATGTTGCGCGTGGGGTTGCGCTAGCGGCTGCGCGTGCTCGGATAGCTGGCGTCTAGGGCGGCAGTGACGATTTCCGAACGCGTCGACTTTGGCCGCCCGGGGTGGCCCGCCAAGATGATGCTGTTCACCCAGTCCACAATGCGGCGCAGCGCTTCAACCTCACCCGCAATGGGCCGCATGTACACCGGCACAACAGGTTCCGCCTTCTGGACAGGTGCGCGCCTGACGAAAAAGCCAGGGGGCTGCGTGGCGTTCTCTTCGGGTCGGCGGGCAAGCACGAGTTCGGGGAGATCCGCGAGGTGGCTGCTCACTGCTTCCATGATGAGCTCGGTCTGTGGTGCCGACCCTGGCTGGTCGGCGACGGCCTTGAATCGCGCTGCCACGGAGTTGGCGACGCTGACCCGCGTCGGTGAGGCGACATGCATTAGCGGGTCGGTCCAATCAATCTCCAGCGCGGGCAGATCCCGCCGGGAGGGCGAGTGATCCACGTCGGCTGTCACCTCGGTCTCGGTCTCGGTGACGGCGGGCGCAGGCGCCGGCGCAGCCCGCGGCGGCGTCGCGCTGACAGTTACTGCCGGCTCCTCGGCGGGGGCCGGAGCAGCGGTCGACGAGCTGGGGAGCCTGTCATCTGCTGGGCCCGCATCAGCACTGACCGGGGCGGCCGGCTTCGGGTGACGGGGAGGGGGCGCTTGGCGCCCTGCCCGCTCTGCTTTGCGGTTGCGCAGGGATGCGATTCCGTCGGACATGGGTGTTCCTCTCCCCCGTTACTGTTGAGCCTTGAGCGCGAGGTCAAGGACGCTGCGCGCCACCTCGTGCATTTCTTCAACGAAACCAGCTGCCCGAGCGGGTATTTCGCCGGAACGACCAGGGGCGCATACCGCCATCGTGAGCTTGCGCCGCTTGAGGAAGGTGTGGCTGGAAACCACGGGGCCAACCGGGATGTCGAAGGTGTCGCTCAGCTTCTCCAGCTGGCGAAGTTCGGCTTCTGGGGCTGCTTCCACGCGGTTGATGACAAACAGCAGTGGATAGCCTCCCTGCAATTCCTTGGCCATGCTCTCGGTCGCCTTCAGCGCCCGGGTCTCAAGGTTGACCGGGACCACGATGACGTGTGCGGCCGCGACCGCCCCCATCGTGGAGCTCACTCCGCCCGGGTGTGTGTCGACCACCAGCGGTCGGCCTAGCGACTGCGACCACTTCTCCAGTGTCGAGGCCATCTGGTCAGCCGGTGGCTGGTGGATGGCGAAGTCGGGATGCGACGGAATGAGGTCAGCGCGCACTCCCCCGCCCGAGAGAGGGCGTGGCACGCGGCCAGCCTCCAGCGCGTCAAGAAGAGGTGCGGTGGTTCTTGTCTCATGGCGGTACCCCCACGCGCGGGTGGCCCCTCCCTCGTCCCAGTCCAAGTCGACGAGGACTCCGCCGAGCAGGAACGCCAACTCCTTGGCGAGTTCGGTCTTGCCCACTCCCCCCTTCCACGCCGCAACCGTGACGATTAGGCGGGGCAGGAGTTCCATCAGCGCCGGCGACGAGGCGACACCGAGCCGCTCTAGCGCGATGCCGGGCTGCTGCGCCTCAGCGCCGCCTGCCCGCCGCTTGCCGCTGACATTGCGTGTCGCAACACCTGCAGTGCTGTCTGGCATATCGCGCACCCCTTCTGTGCGTGTGTGCACCGCTGACAAGGTGCATATGTGCTGCGTTCGATATTAGTCGACCACGCTGTGTGTGCGTGCACAACTTGTATCGCGGCGCGCCGCACAGCCGATAGCACCCTGACTATTACCTGCCTGCGTGTCAGCATGTACCAGAGCCACTATCACAGCCAATAGCGCAAGACCGTGCCGCGTGCAATGTAATCCTTGATATTGGACGTGATGTTGTCGGCAGTGTTGTGCGCAATGTTGCAGGTGACATTAGCCCTGCTCGGAGGTGCAACATTACAAACTGCGGCCTGTAGTCGCTGCTGACCAACGGTAGCCGCTCGCAGCGCCAGGCATATGGCGGACGTGTCGAAAGCGCGTCAGCGGGCCCTACGCGGCGTTTTCCCAGGTGATCTTCAACCCCCACCGCCCGAGGCCGGGGGGCTCCGAAGGGGCCGGCGAACCACGTGATGCAGACCCAAGCATGCGCACATATGTTCGAGCACGCACCTAGAATGTGGAGCTGTGACGAGGCTACGGCGGACCCGGCGCGGGTATGCGGAACCCGGCCCGCCGCAGCATTGTCCTGGGGGGCATCCGCTCCGTGGGCCGCAGCTGGTGCTTGTAGGGACGCAGCAGTGCTCAACGTGCGCCAACCGGGGGATGGGCCCGCACCGCTCGTATACGTGTAGGAACTTGCGACAGGACGGTCTACGACCCGCCGGCCACCTCGGAGTGTGCCTTCATCGCTATGGATGGCCGCGAAGTTCCGAAGCGCTGAACAGGACCGGGCGCCGCCACAACGAGTCAGCGTGCACGGCTCACCGGCGCGAGCGGTGCACGGTGTAGTTCGTCCACGCAGGGAACTCGCACATGATGATCGGGTCGCGGCCGGCGCGCGTGCAGAGCACTTGGAGAACCCCGTCGCGGACGACCGCGGCGACGTCGGCGTCGGCGGGCAGGTAGCGGGTCGCTGAGACGATGGTGGTGTCATCGTCGGCCACGTCGACCTCGACACTGCCGGCTCCCGCGATCTGGCACTCGCGGTAGTAGTCGACGCTCATCTCCATCAAGCGGCTGGGGGCGACATCAAAAACGAGAATCTTCGGGCTGCGAATCTTCATGGTCACGTCGGGTTTCCTTCCCTCTGATGCACGACTTTCGTGCTGAGGGAACCCTAGAAAACGACAGTGCAGCGATTGAGTCGTCGCGGCCCTCACCTGCGCATTTAGTGGTTAGCTCGCGCGTCGGGTGGGTTTGGAGTTGTGCAGGAGAGCGTCAATCGTGGCCTGCGTCTTCGAGCCCCATCGCGGGTCGAGCGCACTGACGAAGGCGGCCCACAATGGCAGGGCCACGGTCGCTTTGAGCGTGTCGGCGCCGGTGCCGCGCGCGGCGGGGGAGCGGTAGGCAAAACTCCAGGCGACCGCGCGAGCCGCGTCGTCGACGATCCAGTACACCAGCTCGTCGGCGTCGACAGTTTGACGCGTGCCTGGCTGACCGGTCAGTACATCCATGCACCGATAGTGGAGAGAGTTCTCCGCGTCGAGGGTATAGGCGGCGCCGGGGGCATCGACTGCGGGAAATGCTTGGAACTGTGGCCGGGGGAGGGTCCGCCTTGCCGCAATCCTGGCGACCGCGCTCAGTTGCGCCAAGGCGTGCTCAATGCGGTGTTCTAGGCCCTCGTGGGGTGGCGGGCCGCCGACAGTGCGGATGCCTGGTTCGAGGTCCTCCAGGTCGGGCCATGAAGGTAGGGGTGTGGGGGAGTGCTGTGCGGAGTGGTTTAGCCTCGATCCACTGATGAATTGGGGTAGGTGTGCCTCGCTGGGCTGTTGAGGGCTGGTCCTGGTCGCGGGCAGGGGGTATCTGCTGGTCTGTCCAGCTGTTCCTGTGCGCTCCGGTCGGGCCTTTCGGCATATGGTCAGGTGGTGGCGATTTCTGGTGGGCTGTAGCCGATGGTGTTGCGCCACAACGTGAGCCAGTGCTCTGTCCAGGGCCAGTGCGCTGGTAGGTGCAGGATAGGTTGGCGTTGCGGACGGGCCAGGCGGGCCGGGATAGTGATTATCTTGCGGCGCAGTGTCGCCCCGCGGGCGACCGCGTGGGCACCTCCGGCCAGGACGCCGACGGCGCGCAGCAGGTTGTGGGCGATCGCGGCGCACAGGATCCAGGCCGAGTTCGCGCCGAACCGCCCCGAGGGCATGTGCGCCAAAGGTCCGTCGATGAGGTCGGCGAACACGGTTTCGATGATGGCGTGGCGGCGATGAGTGATGTCAGCGGCGTCGACGGGTTCGTCGGAATTGGTGAAGAACGGGTGGTACCGCCACACCGGAAACAGCGCATCGAGGAACCGCGCGTCTTTGACCCGGCGCACGACCAACCGGGCGGTCACCGGAGTCTTGGTGGAACCGAAGGCTGTGTAGGTGGTTTCGGCGACTTCGGCATCGGAGATCCAGGCGCCGGTGTCGGGGTCACGCACAGCACCGGGATAGTTCACCGGGGTCCACGCGGTCTCGGGAATTGCGTCAATGGCGGCGGCAACTGCGGCGGTCTTGGTCAGCACCAGCGAGAACCGGACACCTGCTCGGTGGCAGGCGGTGACCACGGTGCTATTGCCGTAGGCCGAATCGCCACGCACCAGGATCTGCCCGGTGACCCCGGCAGCACGGGCGGTAGCGGCCGCTTGAGCGATCATGCCACGGCCGGGCTTGCCGGTGTGTGTTGTCGGAAATTCTGTGGGCGGGTGCGCTTGCGCGCCCGCTTGGTGAGTAACTCCCTACGGGAGAAAAAGAACCAACGCCGCCTGACGGCGGTAGGTGGAAATCATGCACAACTGGGCGCGTGACAGGACGGGGATCGCGGCGCGGCACCAGGTGGTACACCGAGGGTCGCCGGCCGATGCTGGGGGTGCCTGGTGAGCCGTGGCCACGTTGCGCCTCCACGGCCCACTGGGACACCCGTAGGACGCGCCAGGCAGCAGTCACCGTGCGTACGTCACAACCCACCCGGGACGCGATCGTCGCCCGTGTGACGGCGACGTGGCGGCCAGTAGCGTGATCGGCGTGCTCGGCCATCACCGCAGCGATCGACAACAGCGTGGCCGCGGTGATCGACACCCGTTCCTCGGCGCACAGCTGGCCCAAGGCCGCTGAGTGCGCCCAGTTGCGCAGACCGTCAAGCCAACCGGCGCGACTAGTCCACATCGGTGCACGCGGTGCGCACGCCCCGGCGCGCTGCACCCATTCGCGGCGTCGCTCGTTGGCCAGTGCGCGCACTACGTGCGGGCTGGGAGCGGTAGGAGCTACAGATGCGCCGAGCGACGTGGGCCACGCACGGCTCGCCCGACGTGATCGGGCAATGGAGAGGTCACGGTTTGCGCACCGATCGCGCGGCGAATCTGGTGCAGCTTCGAGGCGTGCGCTACCGTGAGAGCTGTCCGGCAAAGACAGTCCCTTCGGGGAGATGGGTGCGGACCCAGAACCGAGCTGCTAACTCGCTTCAAAACCTCGACAGGGCCTCGCTACGGCGAGGCCTTCGTCATGTCAGCGGGGTAGTCCGCACACCGGCTATTCAGATGTCACATTTGCCAAGGCCTTGTCGTCGCCAAAATTTGAGGCCTGGCGCTGGTGTCGTCACATCGCCAGCGGCAAGACCTCCTCGCCGTGGTCGAGGGTGCGGGCGTATTCGGGCAGCCCGACGTGTACGGAGAGGATGTCGGCAATGTGCGGCGGCACTTTGTGACCGGGTGCTTGTGCTGTGAGGCGTTCAGAAACCTCGCGATGCGGGCGGACCATGATTCGCCCGTAGACATCGCCACGAAGCGCCTGGAGCGCGCGCGGGACGGTTAGCGCTGAGGAGCTGGTGAGTTCGCGGACATGCTGAGGCAGCCCGGCATACAGGGCGAGTACGTCCGCGACATACTGCGTCGCCGAAGAGGAGCCCGCGGCGGCGGCTTTCTCGACGAGGCGCTGGGTGACGGCCGGATGGGTTTTGACCATGTGAGCTGCACGGTCACCTTTGCTTGGGCGAGCCATACTGCACACCCTCGCATCGAAACCCGTTTTGGAAACGCGCGACACGCCTAGGGTGCCCGGCCTGTTTCTAGAACAGCGTTGAACGGCACCGACTCGGGCCGGTTTGTTCGTTTCGGGTGGGCCAAAATGGCTGTTTTTGTGGCGACTGGTTCAAATTGCGCTTTGGGACGCGACTGCTTCAAAAGCGCTGATTGTTGTCAGACGGACGTTTGTGCCCGTATTATTCGTGGTGCCTGTTGCGTTGAGCTTCAGGAAGTAAGCCCGAGACCCGGCCGGACGACCGTGGCGCTCGGGCTTTGCGCTTTCTCGGGCCTGGTCAGACGTCGCGGATGGCCGTGACCGCTGGAGCGATCAGAGTGCGCCAGGGCCCGCCTTTCGCCCAGCACCAGGCGATCGCGTCAGGGACGGCGAGCAGGGCCTCGACGTGGGAGCGTTGGTGCTCGTAGCGCAAGGTGTCTCGACAGCCGGCGGCACGGGTGTATTCGATGAGTTTCTGGTTGTCGAACTTCACCATCGTTTCGTCCTCGTCGAGGATGATGTGCGCCTCGCCCAGCCCGGCGTGGTCGTCAACGAGGGCTTGTAGACATGCTGACCGTCGTTGGCGTTCGTTACGGTGTTGAGGACCGGCGCGGTAGACAGTGGCTTGCACGCCGGCATCGACGAAGGCCTGAGCGATGGTGCGTTTGCGGCCGTCTTTCTCATCCTTCATGTGCAGGTAGCGCTGCCCAGGCAGGAGTAGCCCACGCACCATCTGGCGCAGTCCAGTGAGATCCGTCGAGACGTGGACGCTGGCCACGAGCAGGTAGTCGCGCTGCTTGGTCTCATCGACGTAGATGTGCATGGGCAGAAACGGTAGTTACCTACCGTGCAGTCCCTAGGGGTGAACAGCTGCTACCAGCACGTTCACCGCAATTACGGGCTGATGAAGGGTCCTGACACCTCACCTGATCACGGCATGCGGTCGTTGTGGTCTGGCCTGGGGATGCCCGCACCGTCCAGGTAGGTGTTGATCGCATCGTCCACGGTGTCGGTGATGACGTATCCGCGCGCTTTGATCCATTCCAGTCGCGCCAACGTCCCTGAGTGCAGCTGCGTCGCGAACGGGTTCTTCGCCTTGCGTTGCCGGGGCTTCAACCGCACTGCCAGCTCTGCCGACTCCTGGTCCTGGTTCGGTGTCGGTGCCGCCGACGCGGGTCGGGGAGGCGGATTTTCATCGTCCGGTTGCGGCGATGTGGCCTCTGCTGCCGGTGCCGCAGGGGTTTGTTCGGGTTGGACCCGGGCGGCCTGTGCCCGGCGCTCTGCGCGAGACAAGGGCCTGGTGGAGCCCACCTCCAAGCCACTGGGTTTCGATGCGGCGTTCATGCTGCTTGCCGCCTCGCCACGATCCGTTCGGCGATTTCTCGGTATGCCACTGCTGCCGTACAGGTGGGGGCATGCACCTGGACCGGGATGCGCTTCCCCTTGGCCTCCACCACCCGCACGGTATGCGGGATTTCACCCAGGTACGCCCCGCCTGCGGACCACTCCCCCCAATCGGTGCGTAACTGCCTGCGCACGTCCTTGCTGGCCTTCGGGTTGCCGTCGAAGTCAGCTAGCAGCACGTAACGGATTTCCACGTCAGGGTTGAGCGTCTCTTGGACATCGAGAACGGCGTTGCCCAACTCGACCAGGCCGTCGATTTCGTCGGGGCCGGCCTTGAGGACCGCCAAGACGTAATCGGCAGCCGCCAGTGCCGCCGTCGTCAACTCCCCTAAGGCCGGCGGGCAGTCCATCAGCACGAAGTCATAGCCCTCGAGGTCGTCGAGCTGGCGGGCTAGCCGCAGCTGACCGCCTGAACCGAGCCCTGTGCGCTCCAGCTCCTTGAGCGCGAGATGGCCGGGCGCGACGTCGATGCCGAACTCGCTCGGCCTGATGACAGTTGGCAGCGGAACCCGCATTGCCCTGTCCGGGTGCAGCACCTCGTACATCGAGGCATCGTCGGCGCCGAGGTCGACGCCGAGGCCTTTGGTGCTGTGGGCCTGCTGATCCATGTCGATCAGGAGAACGCGGAACCCCATCGCGGCGAGGCTGGCACCCAGGTTGATCGTGGTTGTGGTCTTTCCCACGCCTCCCTTTTGCAGCGCCACTGCCACGATTTCACACTGCCCAGCGGCGGAAACATTCATGGCTGCGATCTTACTACTTACATGTCTACATGTGCACTTACATGTAAGGAAACATGTATGTAAGTTAACATGTATGTATTTACCCGGAGGTCCGCTCAAGGCGGCGTCAACTTAATCCGGCGTGCGCCAGGGCTACCCGCGGGCATGAAGACCGCCACGTAATCAGGTTGGAGGTGCGGGTGGAGATCACTGGCGCGCAGGTCGACGGGCAACCCGGCTTCTTCGCCTAAGCCTCGATCCACCGATGTATCGGCTGGTCGCAGGGTGTCGGAATGAGGAAAGTGCCCTTTGAACTGGGAAGATTGGTGTTCTCGACGCACTAATCAGTCCAGGTCAGAAAGGCACTTCCGGTGAAAGTGTCCCATAGTTTCGCTGTGTCGTCGGCGGTCTTCGATGATGACCATCTCGTGTCCTGTGCTGGATTGGTCCCGGTGATGACCCTGGCGGCCCAGACTGCCTTGCCGCAGCTATTACGTGACAAGGTGGTCATTGCCGAGCCGAGGATCAAGTCCGGGGCGGCCAACCCGGCACCGAAGCTGAGCACAGTCATCGCGGGCATGTGTGCCGGTGCGGACTGCATTGACGATCTCGACCTGGTGCGGGCAGGTGGGATGAAGACACTGTTCGGCGGCGTGTATGCACCCTCGACCATCGGAACTTTGTTGCGCGAGTTTACTTTCGGACACGCCCGCCAGCTCGAATCGGTTTTGCGCGAGCACCTGGCCGGACTCTGCGCGCGGGTCGATCTGTTGCCTGGCGCCGACGAGCGCGCGTTCCTCGACATCGACTCACTGCTGCGTCCGGTCTATGGCCACGCCAAACAAGGTGCTTCCTACGGACACACCAAAATCGCGGGCAAGCAGATCCTGCGCAAGGGCCTGTCGCCGTTGGTCACCACGATCAGCACCGCCACGAGTGCGCCGGTGATCACCGGCGCCCGGTTGCGAGCCGGGAAGGCCAACTCCGGCAAGGGTGCGGCCCGGATGATCGCCCAAGCCGTCGCCACCGCCCGCACCGCCGGGGTCACCGGCCAGATTGTGGTGCGCGGCGATTCGGCCTACGGCAACAGCACCGTGGCCACAGCCTGCCGCCGCGCCGGTGCCCAGTTCTCGTTGGTGCTGACCAAGACCCGCGCCGTCGCTGCAGCCATCGAGTCCATCGACGAGAGCGCCTGGATTGCAGTGGAATACCCCGGAGCGGTCCGTGATCCCGACACGGGAGCCTGGATCTCCGATGCCGAAGTCGCCGAGACCACCTACACCGCCTTCACCTCCACCGACAACCCGATGACCGCCCGGTTGATCGTGCGTCGGGTCAAAGATGCCCGCTTTCCTGATGCGCTGTTTCCGGTGTGGCGGTATCACCCGTTCTTCACCGACACCGACGAACCCACCGTTGCGGCCGACATCACCCACCGCCGCCACGCGATCATCGAAACCGTGTTCGCCGACCTGATCGATGGACCCCTGGCTCACATGCCTTCGGGACGTTTCGGAGCGAACTCGGCGTGGATCCTGTGCGCCGCTATTGCCCACAACCTGCTGCGCGCCGCCGGCGTCCTGGCCGGTGGAGCCCACGCAGTCGCCCGGGGCGCCACACTGCGCCGCAAGCTCATCACCGTCCCCGCACGCCTGGTCCGACCGCAACGCCGACCCCTTCTGCACCTACCGAGCCACTGGCCCTGGGCTGACCACTGGCTTACGCTGTGGCGCAACACCATCGGCCACAGCCCACCACTCACCGCCACCACCTGACCACCTGGCCGAATAGGCCCCTACCGGAGCGCACAGGGAAAAGCTGGGCAGACCAGCGGTTACGTCACGCTCACAAGCCCACCAAACGACAACCAGCCACGGCAGACACATCAATCACTCAAGTCCACGGATCGAGGCTAAGCGGAGCACCTCGGCTGCGTCCGGGTGCCCAGCTCTCGATACTTCGAGGACGTAGAGCGCCCACAAACTTGAAACAGCCATACCGCGAATCAGTTCCGGCGAATCCAATTCGGCCCCGAACGGTCTTATAGGGCCCACAACAACTTCCGGGGGAGGCGTGATGTCGAAGTGCGCCCGGACGAGTCCATACGTCGGATGGACTGCCTGCGATAGATCGCGGTAAATTCCATAGAGCAAGCGAGTGGATGAGAACCTCTCGCAAAGGTTGAAGACCGACCAGACCGAGACTGGTTTCTCGCCGAGGAACTCACTCAACTCTTCGGCCAGAGCGGCGGACTCGGCCAGGTTGGGTGTATCGGCGGCGGCCCGTACGACTGCGTCAATGAACTCACTCGACCGTCGGTGATCCTGTAGTGACATCTGTTGTGCGAGCAAGTCTTCCCCGTCCTTGGTCCATAAGACCCACTGCGCAGTCAGAGCGTGCTCGAACGCGATCCGAACACAAGACATGGCCACCCAGGGAGATGATGAATGCAGAGTTACCGCGGCCTCGACGTGGTTCAACGCATGAGCGGCCAGCGGAAAACAGACTCGAAACTTCCTGCTCAGCTCAGGGTTTAGTTCCGGTGTCGACGTCTGCTCCTGCCACGACGTGCGCCACCGATCAAGTGCCACGTTGACCACCGTCATCCAGCCGGTCTCCGTCTCGTCCACTCGATCGGCGTACTGAGATTCGAGCCTTGCCACCTTGTGCATCAGCTCGATGCGAGGATCGTCACCACCTGGTGCTGGGATACGCGGGATCTCGTTCACGTGGCCCGACTCCGGCTCAAATATCGGTACGCGGTCGCACGCCCGATGCCGAATGCAGCGGCGAGCTCGTCGACCGGTTCACCGGTGGCTGCCAGCCGGCATAGCTGTTCCTGGCGTGCGGCGCTGAGCTTCGGCGGTTTAGTGGCTGGCAGGCTGCGCGATCGGCGGGCTTCACGTGAGGCGGCGCGTCGTTCACGGCCGAGTTCAAGTTCCAGTTCAGCCAGGGTCGCCATGATGGCAGCGACGGCACGGCCGGTGGGAGTTGCGGTATCGATGCCCTCGCGGAGGGCGCGCAGCACGATTTCTCGCTTGTCGAGGTCGGCGATAGTGCGAGTGACTTCGGCAGCGGAGCGCCCGAGACGGTCAATAGCGGCCACCACAACGGTGTCTCCGCTTCGGGCGTAGTCGAGCAGCGCAGCGAGACCAGGACGGGCGGTGCCAACCGCTCCAGAGAGTTCGTCGGTGAAAACCCGTTCCGGGTCGACGCCGGCTGCTGCGAGGGCGTTGCGTTGAGCGGTGAGGTCCTGGCCGGTGGTGCTGATTCGGGCGTAGCCGAGAATGGCTGTCATTCGTTCACTGTCTCACCTGGCGGCGACAGGGAAGATGCGAGACACGCTGTGTGAGACGAGATATGAGACGGTTCCACCTGGGGCGATGCGACGGGGGAGTGGGCGCCTCAACCGTGTCTCGTTTCTTTAGAAGCGAGACGCGCTGGAACTGCACCCGGGGAAACCTCGATCTTCTTCGTGGTGGGGGCGCAGCAGCTACGGCCCCGCACCTTTGAACAGAGGTTTTGCGCACATCCGGCGGGGCACTCCCACACAATGTGGGCGCAATCCT
Source organism: Mycobacterium sp. 134 (assembly GCF_048282715.1). NCBI lineage: Bacteria > Bacillati > Actinomycetota > Actinomycetes > Mycobacteriales > Mycobacteriaceae > Mycobacterium > Mycobacterium sp. 134. The sequence goes on along the minus strand of NZ_JBLVUN010000006.1, from coordinate 53,759 downwards.
GAACGCGTCTGGCGGCGCTATCGCATAGATTCAGCGATGGAGGGAGGCGACAAAGTGCCTGAGCGCGATGCGGCCACGTCTCCAGAAACTGCGACGTGGTCCACCCACGCGGTCGACGCTGACGCCGCCGTCGACTATTGGCGCTCGGTGCGACGCCAGGCTTACGTCGATGTTGCGCCGAGCCCCTATGATCGGAGTTTCTCCGGCGAGATTAGCTATGCCGACTACGGTGACTTTGCGCTGTCCGTCAAGCGGGCCAGCGGCGAGAAGGTCAGTCGAAGCAGCACTCTGATATCCCGGGGGGCCGAAGCGGAGTACCTATACGCGTTGTTTCAGAGCCGTGGCACGGGAGTCGTCACGCAGGCTGGCCACAGCGCGGAAGTCCGACCTGGCCGGGTGGTGATCTATGCCAGCGCGCGGCCGTTTTCGTTGGACTACCGCGATCCGTACGAGCAGGTCGTGGTTCATCTACCGGCCGAGCGTGCATTCGCTGACGCCGGCTTGCGGCCTAGTACTGATCTGCTCGCGGTGGAGATCCCCGTGGACGGGGCGCTCTCGTCAGTGTCCGCGTTCTTCCAAAGTTTGGCTGCTACGCAAACCACCGACCCGGAGGGAGCCGGCCTGCTGGCCCCGTACGGGGCGAACCTGGCCAGTTCCTTGCTCGCCTACGCAGCGAGAACTCGAGGTGTACAAGACCTTTCGCTCCTGCTGCAGCGCGAGCGGGCCCTTGCTTACCTGCGCCACCACCTCGGCTACCCAGACCTCGATGTGGACCGGATCGCCGTCGGCTGCCACGTGTGTCCCGCCGCACTCTGCACCGATTGTTCGAGGGCACCGGACAAACCGTGACCGCGCATCTGCGCACCATGCCGCCCAGACTCGCTCGCGGCCGTACCAGAAGAACGACCAGGCGCATGTGGAGTCGAAGAACCACCATGTGGTGCGCAAACACGCGTTCTACTGGCGCTACGACACCCCCGACGAGCTAGAGCTGCTCAACCGGCTGTGGAAGCTGGTGTCGCTGCGCCTGAACTTCTTCACCCCGACCAAAAAACCCGTTGGCTACACCACCACCGCAAACGGTCGCCGCAAGCGCATCTACGACAAGCCGGCCACCCCGTGGCAACGCCTGCAAGCATCAGGACTCCTTGAAGCACAACAACTCTCGAACGTTGCCGACCGAATCGAGGGCATCAACCCGGCCGATCTGACCCGGCAGATCAACACCATCCAAATGCAACTCCTGGATCTGGCCCAGGCCAAGACCGAGGCCCTCACCGCCGCCCGCCACCTCGACCTGGAAGCATTGCAACCGTCAATCAACCGATTGGCCACGGCGAAGTAACGCAAGCCCCCACGCGCTCATTATGCGTGAGGCACCAGCTCACCCTTCGCGCTCACAATTAGGTGAGGCACCTCGTAGCGCGACGTGCAGGACCGGCTCGATCCGTCGCCGTAACTTCGTCAGATCAGCACCACCGAGCGCAGCACCTCGCCGGGCGTGCATCTTGTGGAGGGGCCCGCAGCATCCTTCAAAAGGAATGCGCAGCCCGGCCATCCTCTGCGGGCCAAACTGGCACGGGACGTCAGGGTTGTGGCACGCATCGACAGTGGGATGTCCCGCCGCCATTGCTAGCCTCGTCGGACGAGGAGATGAGTAGTGGAGCCAGATAATAGAGTTCGGGTGCGCGGTGCCCGCGAGCACAATCTGCGCGGCGTCGACGTGGAGGTGCCGCGTGATGCCCTCGTCGCGTTCACCGGGGTGTCGGGTTCGGGCAAGTCATCGCTGGCCTTCGGCACGCTCTTCGCCGAGTCCCAGCGGCGGTACTTGGAATCGGTGGCGCCGTACGCGCGGCGTCTGATTGATCAGGTGGGTGTCCCGGATGTCGATTCGATTGAAGGGATGCCACCTGCGGTCGCGTTGCGGCAGCAGCGCGGTGGTACCAGTACCCGTTCGTCGGTGGGCAGCGTCACCACGCTGTCGAGTCTGGTCCGGATGCTGTATTCGCGTGCGGGCACCTACCCTGCGGACCAGCCGATGCTCTACGCGGAGGATTTCTCGCCCAACACCCCGCAGGGTGCCTGCCCGACGTGCCACGGTATGGGCTGGGTGTATGAGGTGACCGAAGCACTGATGGTGCCCGACCCGTCGTTGTCGATCCGTGAGCGTGCCATCGCCTCATGGCCGCCGGCCTGGTACGGGCAGAATCTGCGCGACATCCTTACCACGCTCGGCTACGACGTCGACGCTCCGTGGAAGACGCTGTCGCGCAAGGACCGCGAGTGGATTCTGTTCACCGAGGAGCGTCCGACGGTGCCGGTGTACGCGGGCTTCACCCCGGCGGAAACTCGACGCGCCGTGAAAGCCGATATGGAGCCCAGCTATCAGGGCACCTTTATCGGTGCCCGCCGCTACGTCCTCGACACGTTCGCCAACACCAAGAGCGCTGCGGTCAAGAAACGGGTCTCTCAATTCGTCGGAAGCGGCCCATGCCCGGCGTGCCACGGAAAGCGGCTCAAACCCGAAGCGCTGTCGGTGACATTCGAAGGTCTGGACATCGCCGAGCTGTCGCGGCTCACCCTCGACCAGCTCGCCGCGCTGTGCGCCAGGGTGCTCAGCCCGCGGTGGAAGCCGGCCACCTCCGGTGCGGCCCTGAACCAGAAGACACGAAAGTCGGCGGTCAACGCGCGGGTCGTGGCCGGGGGTTCCGCGCATGCCGCGGCACCAGATGTCCGGCAAACACCCAACATGTCAGACGAAAAGCGCGCCGCTGCACAGCGATTGGTCGCAGAGCTGCAGGAGCGGCTGCAACCGCTCATCGATCTGGGACTGGGATACCTCTCCCTGGCCCGCAGCACGCCGACGCTATCGGGCGGGGAACTGCAGCGCGTGCGGCTCGCGACGCAACTCTCGTCACAACTGTTCGGCGTCGTCTACGTCCTCGACGAGCCGTCGGCCGGTCTGCACCCCCGCGACCGGGACGCCTTGCTGGACATCTTGGCCGGCCTCAAACGCAGCGGCAACAGCGTCTTCGTCGTCGAGCACTCGCTGGATGTCATCGCCGCGGCGGACTGGCTGGTTGATATCGGGCCCGGCGCCGGGCTGGACGGCGGCCAGATCCTCTACAGCGGTCCCCCGGCCGGGCTGGCCGATGTCACCGACTCGGTCACCCGCCGCTATCTGTTCGGCGACGAGACCCGCGTCGCCTCGCGCACACCGCGGGAGCGCAGTGACTGGCTGCAACTCGCTGGTGTGCAACGCAACAATTTGCATGATCTGTCGGTATCGGTGCCGTTGCGCTGCCTCACCGCGGTCACCGGGGTGTCCGGGTCGGGCAAGTCGAGCCTCGTCGCCCAGGCCCTACCCGAGATCGTCGGTGAGCACCTCGGCCGTCCGGTGCGGTTCGACGACGCCCGCGACGACGACCTGCTCACTGAGGCCACGCAGGTCACCGCCTCGGGCGAGGTGCTCGGCGACCCCCACGGTGTGCGGCGGGTGGTGTGCATCGATCAGAAGCCGATCGGCCGCACACCGCGATCCAACATCGCCACCTACACCGGGCTGTTCGACCACGTTCGCCGGCTCTTCGCTGACACCCCCGGGGCCAAGAAGCGCGGCTACAAACCCGGACGGTTCTCGTTCAACGTCAGCGGCGGACGATGCCCGACCTGCGAAGGGGAGGGTTGGGTGATGGTGGAGTTGCTGTTCCTGCCCAGCGTCTATAGCCCGTGCCCCGACTGCCACGGAACCCGTTACAACCCCGCGACTCTCGCGATCCGCTGGCGGCACAAGAACATCGCTGAGGTACTCGAACTCAGTGTGTCGGCGGCCCGGGAGTTTTTTGACGGCGAACCCGCCGTGCTGCAAGCTCTGGAGGCGCTGTGCGATGTCGGGCTAAGCTACCTGCGGCTCGGGCAGCCGGCCACTGAACTGTCCGGCGGCGAGGCGCAGCGCGTCAAGCTCGCCGGTGAACTGCAGCGTGCCCACCGCGGTGACACGCTCTACCTGCTCGACGAGCCCACCGCCGGACTGCATCCCGCCGACACCGACCGGCTGCTGGCACACCTGCACCGGCTCGTCGACGCCGGCAACACCGTGGTCGCCGCCGAACTGGATATGCGGGTGGTCGCCCAGGCTGATCACGTCATCGACATGGGACCCGGCGCAGGGGGCGCCGGTGGCCGCATCGTCGTCGCCGGTACCCCGCGGGAGGTCGCGGCATACCGGGACAGCGCCACCGCCGCGTATCTTGCCGCTGAACTCGCCGACTGACGCCTTGGCACGGATTGTCATAACGGTGGCGCGCGCGGTCACCGACACGATGCATGGTCCTGCATACGCTGACAGGACAGTTCGCCACCAGGCCGACTGACCGTCACATCAGCACATCAATTGTGCTGCAAGGAGGTTCACAACCATGGCTGAAGGTAATCGCGCAGTCGTCTTCCACAATCCGGGGGACATGCGGGTCGATTCGCTGGAGTATCCGAAACTGGTCATGCCCAACGGCAAGAAGGCTCCCCATGGCGCGATCCTGAAAATGGTCGCCACCAACATCTGCGGCAGCGACCTGCACATCTTCCGAGGCTCTTTTCCTGTGCCCGAGGGGATGGTCATGGGCCACGAGATGACCGGTGAGGTCGTCGAAGTGGGCTCCGACGTCGAGTTCCTCACCGAGGGTGATCTCGTCTCGGTCCCGTTCAACGTTGCCTGCGGGCGGTGTCGCAACTGTAAGGCGCGCCGTACCGATGTCTGCGAGACCACGAATGCCGACGTCGCGTGCGGCGCGTACGGGTTCAACCTCGGCGACTGGCAGGGTGGTCAGGCCGAGTACCTGTTCGTCCCGTACGCCGACTTCCAATTGTTGCGGTTCCCGGACAAAGACCAGGCGATGGAGAAGATCCTTGATCTCGCCCTGCTTTCGGACATTTTGCCCACGGCCTTTCATGGCCTGATGGAGGCGGGCGCCAAGCCTGGCTCGACGGTGTATATCGCCGGTGCCGGTCCGGTCGGCCGCTGTGGTGCGGCGGCGGCGCGGCTGCTGGGTGCGTCCTGCATCATCGTCGGCGACTACTACCAGGACAGGCTTGATCTGGTGAAGAACAACGGGTGCGAGACGATCGATCTGAATAAGGACGTTCCGTTGCCCGACCAGATCGAGGCCATCCTGGGCGAGCGTGAAGTCGATTGTGCCGTGGACTATGTCGGTTCCGAAGCGCACGGCATCGGTAAGGAGGCGGAGGACCTTCAGCCGCAGGCTGCCATCAACCAGGTGCTGGAGGCCACTCGCGCCGGCGGCGCCACGGGCGTCATCGGCGTCTACGGACCTGACCCCCTGGCGCCGACAGAGGCCGGCAAGAAGGCACTTTCCCGCTCGACTTCGGCAAGGCGTGGATCAAGTCGCCGCGCGTGTCGGCGGGGCAGGCGCCGATCATGCACTATCACCGCGAACTGATGATGGCGATCCTGTGGGACCGCATGCCCTACCTGAGCCCCATGCTCAACAACAAGGTCATCAGCCTCGACGAGGCGCCGGACGTCTACGCGATCTTCGACCAGGGCTCATCCAACAAGTTCATCATCGACCCGCACGGAATGATCTCGGCGTAGGCGAGCATGCCGGGTGCCACCGCTTCCTCAGGGTTGAGGTGGCACCCGGTAAGCACTCCGCCCACCGGTAGGAGGCACGCATGATCGACTCGTCGTCGGTTGACGTCCGCTACCAGGGATTCTTCGACTGCGAGCTCGCTGCGTGTCTTAGGTGGGTGTCAAGTCGAAGCGGCGTTTGAGCCCGTTGCCTTTTCGCCATTCCCATAGGCCGCGGTGTTGGAGCTGTCCGACGACGATCCCTTCGCTGACATCGATGCGTGTGGCGAAGGCCTCCACCTCGGTGGTCGTGGTCAGTGCGGCGAGGTGGTGTTGCTCCCGCGGGGGGATGAGGGTGTTGGCCGCGAATCGGTTGGCCGCGTCTTCGATGTCGTCGCTCTCGGAGCCGTCGTCGATGAAGGTCTCCTTCTTCGAGTGCAAGAGAACGTGTCCGGCCTCGTGAAAGAACGAGAACCAGAACTGATCCTCGGTCTTGTAGCGATCGCTGAGAGCGATGACCGCTCTAGTGGGGCTGGACCACCAGGTGGCTCCGCTGATGCGGCATTTGTCGATCTCTGCGACATAGACGACGAGAACACCCTGGGCAGCGCATAAGCCTTGCAGTTCGTGCAGGAAGTCGTCGGTTCTGGTGAGTGTGCGGGCGTGATGGAGTGCGGTGCGGAATCCGTCCTTGTCGAAGGGTTCGGCGTGAAGATGCTGGGCGGTGAGCTCCCCGATCCGAATCCACGACGCCACCGACTCGGCGTGGCTGGTGAATGTGTTCGCCCGCTTGAACGAGGCCACTGGGCGACTCCATATGCGGCGCCACGCGGCCAGGTTGGCGACGCCGAAAAAGGCCAAGGCGGCGTGGTAAAGCTCCCGCCGGTCATTGGTGGTGGGCAGGTAACCGCGGAGTTGGAGAGCAGTGATCGGAAGATCTCGCAGCCAGGTGAGGTGCTCGCCTTCCAGCTCGACGTCGGGATGGGCCTGTACCTGGCCGAGCGCGGCATCGGCGGACAGGTCCGCATCACCAGCAGCCTTCCCGGCCACCGAGATCACCTCTGGGACGACCGCAAGCGGCTCCCCACCTCCGTCGCCGCCGCCGATCTCTACGGCCAGAACGTGCAAATCGTCGACATGAACGCACTCAACGCTGCCCTGGCGGTCAACCGGTGGAAGCGTCACGTCGGCATCTACGCCGACCTCGAAGGTGAGCACTTCAGCCTCTACGCCAGCGACGGCAACGACATCACCAACGAGGACCAGTGACGGTGCTACCCACGGATCGCTTCACCCATGAGTTCGTCGACTTCATCCCCGCCGACCTCGACGCCGGTGTCCTCTACGTGTCGCTGCCGTACGCCACCGTGATGCATCTCTGCGCCTGCGGATGCGCAGGTTGCGTCCAGCAGAGTGGTGTACGAGTCGGACCTGATCAGCGGTACCGGCGTGTCGTAGCCGACTGATTGAAGGTCATCGCGTGATTCTTCGAGGGACCGTCCAAAGTCACTCGAGCAAAGGAACCGACGCGATGACCACTGCCCACAATATCGACCTGCCCGCGGTGCTCGCCGAACGACTCACCACCGCCCATCCCGATGTGCTGCGCGAGCTGCTGGCCACGTTCATCCACACCCTGATGGGCGCGGAAGCCGACGCCCTGTGCGGCGCCGGATACGGCGAACGCAGTACCGAGCGCACCAACTCCCGCAACGGCTACCGCCATCGCCGATTCGACACCCGTGCCGGCAGTCTGGATCTTGCGATCCCGAAGCTGCGCCAGGGCTCCTACTTCCCGGACTGGCTGCTGGAACGGCGCAAACGCGCCGAACGGGCCCTGACCACCGTGGTGGCCACCTGCTATCTGCTCGGAGTCTCGACGCGGCGGATGGACAAACTGGTCGAGACCCTGGGGATCACGTCGCTGTCGAAGTCCCAAGTCAGCGTGATGGCCAAGGAACTCGACGCCGCCGTGGAGGCCTTCCGCACCCGCCCACTCGATGCCGGCCCCTACACGTTCATGGCCGCCGACGCGCTGGTCCTCAAGGTCCGCGAGGGCGGGCGGGTGGTCAACGTGCACGCCCTGATCGCCACCGGTGTCAACAACGACGGCTATCGGGAGATCCTCGGCATCGAAGTCACCACCGCCGAAGACGGGGCCGGCTGGCTGACGTTCCTGCGGTCGCTGACCGCCCGCGGCCTGTCGGGGGTCAAGCTGGTGACCTCCGATGCGCACGCCGGGCTGGTCGCCGCGATCGGCGCCACCTTGCCCGGGGCGGCCTGGCAGCGCTGCCGCACCCACTACACGACCAACCTCATGGCCGTCACCCCGAAGGCCTCGTGGCCGTGGGTCAAGACGCTGTTGCATTCGGTGTTCGACCAGCCCGACGCAGAATCCGTTGAGGCTCAATATGATCGGATCATCGACGCCCTGGCCGACAAGCTGCCCAAGACCGCCGAGCACCTGGAAGCCGCACGGGCGGATCTGCTGGCGTTCACCGCGTTCCCCAAACAGATCTGGCGCCAGATCTGGTCCAACAACCCCCAGGAACTTATCCGGCCCTCGGGGGCGCATCAACCCCAGGTGGTCGATTCGGTCAGCGGTCGAGGCGGTGCAGGTGGTCGGTCAACGCGTCGGCGACACGGTGGTGGCGGGCGGCTTCGTCGAGCCAGCCACGGGCGCGGGCATCTGCTTCGAGGGTTTGGATGTCGCTGCGTTGTGCCTTGAGTGCGCCTTGGAACTCGGGGCCGGTGACGAAGTTGTCGCAGGTTTCGCAGATGTTGGCATAGGGACAGGCGCCGGCACTCTGGTGGCGGGCGCAGTAGCCGTGGGCGACACGTGTTTTGAGCATCTCACTACCGAGCCAGCTGACCGCATCGGGGACGATGGGTTTGCCGACCGGAGTGAGAGTGAACTGTCGTCGCATCTTTCCCATGGCCTGGTCGTAGGCATCGCGCAGCGTCGGGGAGGCCAGGGTGGCGTAACGCAGCGTCATCTGCGGGGTGACATGTCCGAGCAGTGCCATCAAAGCCTGCAGGCTCATGCCCGCGTTCGCGAGTTCGGTGGCCCACGTGTGGCGTAGCTGATGCGGGGTTACCACCAACGGTGCGCCGCCAGTTCCGTGCAGCCCGCAGGACTCGACGGCGGCGAGCAGGCCTTTGCGTAACCGCGTCTGCCCGAGGCGGCGGCCGTGCGCGACGAACAGGAAATCGGTAGGCGCTCCGGTACGGGGATGCGGCAGTGGGCGGCAAACACCACGTCTGCTGGTCCACTGGTCCAACGCGGCAATGGTGTTGGCCGAGAGTGGAACCATGCGTTCGGTGGCGAGCTTGCCCAACGGAACTTTCAACCAGGTGCCGGCGGGTCCGTAGTCGATGACGCTGTCGAGTTCGAGGTCGAGCAGTTCCCCTATTCGCAGCCCGGCCCCGCGCAGCACCGTCAACCCGACGCGGGTAAACGTATCCTCCAGCTGGGCAACCGCGTTCATCACCGCGGCGTCGATATCAGGTGGCAGGGCGCGTGGCAGGGGTTGATCGAGTTTCGGGATATCGACGGCGAAGACCAGACGACGCGGCGGTGCCTGCTCCCAACCCCATTCGGTGATGTCATCGAGGAGGTTGCGCACGCTCAGCACCGTCGATTGGATCACGGCCTTGGAGATGGTGCGTCCTGCGCCGGCGGCGGCGCGTTGCCCACGCCAGGTGCGGGTGCGATTCCAGACCAGGAAACCCTCGATGTGACGGCGATCCAGATTCTCGAATGAGGTGAGTTCGGGATGAGTGGTGCTGAGATAGTCCGCGAACGGCAGCAGATCGTTGATCAACGATTCGACGGATTTCGGCCGCAGCACCGATGCCCTGACGGTGACGTAACGCAGCAGCGTCTGCCGGATCGGGCCGGTCATCGCCACGTCGGCGAAGCGTTGGGCGTAGCTGCGGGCCCACCGCCGACGCTGTGGTGGTGTGTCGACGATGCGGGCGTGAAAAAGCATCTGCCGCAGCCCGGCGATCCGGTTGCGGTAGGCGCGCCTCGACGATGCCGGGATCGACTGTGTGGCAGCCAGTGCGGCATCGAACTTGTCGACCGTGCCGTTGGTGACATCGTGGACGAGTCCGCCGTGCCAGGCGAGCAGCACCGCCAGGCATTCACCCAGGACCGTCTCGATCCATTGCGGTGTCCAGCCCAAGGCCAGCCCGGCCGTGCGCACGGCGGCGAATCCGTCCGGGTCGCGGTCCTCGACGGCCCGGCCGAGGCCAGTGAGGTTCTTGACGGCCGCGAGTTCGAGGTCGAGCCGTAACGCGCCCCGGCCAACGACATGACACAGCAATGGCCACGCCCCGCTGTGGCGCAGCTCGGCCAACCGCTCGGCCGCCGGTCGAGTCATCCAGTCCTGCAGATCCGGGTGCTCGGTCAGGAAGGTGCTCGCGCTGCGGGTGCGACCACGCACCGACCTGCCACTGAGACCTAGGCCGGAAACGTACTCGAGATAGTCGTCCAGCACCGCATCCGAGTCGGCCAGTAGGTCGATCGATGCGAGCGTCCGGTTGGTCATCGTCGTGTCCCAGCGAGGCTGGCGCGAGCCGCACCGTATTCGGCGGCGAGTTGTTCGACCGACAGGTGCACGTAGCCGGCGGTGGTTTCCGGGGACACGTGGCCCATCAACTCCCGCAGCACCATCAGATCGATGCCAGCAGAGGCGAGTTCAGTGCCGTAGGTATGACGGAGCCGATGCGGACGTACCCTCGTCGCACCGGAGTGGTCTCGGTGCCGCCGAAACAGCGACCGCAGTCCGGCCTCGCTGACCGGGGCCCCCGCGGAGGGTCCGCGCAGCACCACGAAACACTCCTCGGTCGCCAACCCTGGTGGGCGTTCCAGGCGCAGATAGGCCGACAGTTCGGTGAAGAATGCTGCATCGACCGGCACCACCCGTTCCTTTGAGCCTTTGCCGAGCACCCGCACTCGTCGCCGGCCGAAGTCGATGTCGGCCAACCGCAAGGATCGCACCTCGGCGCTGCGTAAGCCCCCGAATAGCATCGCCCACACCATCGCCCGATCCCGATGGGTTCGCAACGACGCCACGAACCGCTCGACTGCATCCGCGTCGAGGGACTCGGGCAGCAATCGCGGTTGCCGCACCAGTCGGCCTCCGGCCCGAGGCCGACCCGGGCCCAGATGCCCGAGCGGCCCCCGCGCCACCGGTCGCAGTCCCTGCCCGCGCCGCGGTGAGGGCACCGGGTTGTCGGTACGTATCCCAGTCATCACCAGGTACTCGAACAATGCCCGCACCGCCGCGACCCGCCGGTTAATCGTCGATGCCGCCGCGCTCCCGCCATTCCTTCTCGCCGGGTTGCACCGGGGGTCACGGCGCACGTCCTGCCAGTCGATCCACTCGAACACCTCCACCGGCGTCACCGCCGCCACCGCGAGATCACGGTCGAGCAGGAACCGAGCCAAATTGAGCACATCGAAGGCATACGCCCGCACCGTCGCCGCACTGAACCCGCGTCCGACCAGATGCACCAGGAATGCGTTCGCCGCTGCGCACCCCTCCCACGGGCCGTCGATCGCATAGCCCTCGCTGCTGGTACGCACCCGAACAGTCATCGCCTACCCCTCTCGGCCCTGTCAGCATGCGCCCCGCATGACCGGCGGCCTCGAACCTCACGCCGCATCCACGGTCGTGTCGTGGGAGGGCCGGTTAACCGATAGGCTCAACAAGGAGATCCGACGCCGCACCGACGTCGTCGGCATCTTCCCCGACCGCGACGCCCTCATTCGCCTGGTCGGCGCCGTGCTGGCCGAACAACACGACGAATGGGCCGAATCCCGCCGCTACCTCGGCCTAGACGTGCTGAGCAAATCACGCACCGTCAACGACGCCCCGACAGAACAGGAGGACACCCCCGCGGCACTGACCGCCTGAACCATCACCACGAAGAATCACACGACGACGTCGTACACCACGTCCGTGGACTTGACCGATGCGCAACGAAGGTCGCGTCCGCACTCGACCCGACTGACTACGCCATCACTTTCGACGGGGAGACCATCAGCCTGTCCCCCTCGATCGGCAACTGGAACTTTCACTGCCGATCCCACTACGTCATTCGACGCGGCCAGGTGCGCTGGATGCCCGCCATGAGCGACGCGGACATCGCCGCCGGACGCCACCGCGATCGACGGGCCAAGACAGCCCGCGACGAACTCTTCGACGCCCCAACCCCACCCCGCGTCACCCCGGAGAACGACACCACGCCCGTCGGCGGACACGGCCACATTCGGCAGCGGGTCACCGTGGCGATCAAAGGTCTCATCGCCACGATCAGGGGCCGCTGAGCATCTCGTAACGGGCATGCCCGAGGCCGCGCGGATCGCGTTGTCGCTACTCGTTCTTGTGTGCAGCGCGGGCGGCGGCGCGGCGTTGTTGGCGACTCATCCGCACGCCCGGATCACCACCCCAAGGGGCGTCGCGGGTGCCGCCGTCGCTGGTCTCCAGCATGGGGATGGTGGGGTGCGCCAATTCCGCCCGCAACTCGGCAATGAGGGTTGTTTGGGCCAACGACTCAGCGCGCAGGGTGGCCACCTCGCGGCGGCGCTCCTCGGCCCTGTCGGCGTCGGCCTGAAGGTGGCGGCGTAGCCGCTGGACGTCACCGCGGGCAGCCCGGTATTCGGGTTCCTGGTCCAGGGCGTGCTGGCGGGCAATCGAGACGGCGAAGTCCTCCATGTCGGCGCGCAGTTCGGTGTGCAAAGTGTCGTGGGTGTACCTGTAGATCAGGGTGTCCAAGAGCTGGCGGCAGTGCACCGGGGAGCTCAAGAACAACCGCGCCAGGGTGCCCATTGACGGGATCGCCAGCCGGGCATCGGAGTCGGGGCGATGGGATCGCGGCACCTCCACCACCGTCACTGCCGACCCGGCGTTGCGGGCGGCGACCCGCTCTGCGGAGGCCAGCCGGCGGCACGCCCCCGAGCACCACACCGGGCGCCGACCCCGCCCGCGGTCGGGCATGTCGAAGACCGTTCCGCACCGCGGACAGGTCCGGGTGGTGTCGACTCTGGCGGCCAGAGCCGCCGGGTCCGCGTCGGTGTTCGTGCCGTCCACGCCGCCCCCTTCCGTTCCCAGTTGTGACCGTCATTCTATTTCGTCTGGGACGCTATGTGATGGTTTCGCGACCTGAATGCAAAAGGTGTGTGGTTCGGCGGTGAGCTCGGGAAGGCCCGTGGCGTGGACGGGGATGGGCGGCAGCAGACGGTCAGGCCGGGGACGGGGTGGCAAGGACACGGTGGACCGGTTCGAACGGACACGAATGGGCTTGTGAGCAGCGGTGGAGGGTGGCGGAGCGAGGGCGCGGGTGACCGGCCGGTGTTGGGCTCCCGGACGCGACCGCGACCGGCGTGCACGTTGTGCCAATGTGCCAGACGTCTTCGGGGGTGTGTCGGTGGTGGGTGTGAGCATTGACGGGTGGACGACGGTGGGGACCTGGTGGTGCCGGCGGAGTGTGTGGCGTGGTGTCGTGGCCAGGACGTCGGGGTGAGTGTGTGCGATGACATGGCCGAGGTGGATCTGGAGTGGTGGAATGCCCGTCTGGCTCGGCACGCGATCCCCACCCGGATCGTCGGCCGCGATGTCGACGGCCTGCCCACCGATCATGGCGTCGGCTATCTGCGCCGTGCGGATCTCATCGGGAACGTCGATGGCGGCGTGGACGCCGACACGTCACGTAATGGTGGGTCGGTGGATCTGGGCGTGCTGTATCGCGCTGCGGCGTGGCTGTCGGGGCACCCCGGCCGTGACCGGCGGCGGTGCTTTCCCGACGTCCGCACCTTCGCATCGTCTGGTGGCGAGCGGGATGCGGTCACCGCCGTGCTGTTGGCATGCCGACAGACTCCTTGGCAGGCGATACCGGACGCCGCGTCTGCACGGCGGTGGTCCGGGTGGCCCTGCGTGTCCGGTGTCGGGCCTAATGGGAGTCGATCAGCGAGTTTTCACCCGATAGCGATCTGTTGAGGGGACGCTGGTCACCGAGCCGCTGGTCGGTGAGCACTGTGTCGGCCTGGAATGCAGTTCGATTCCTAGCGCTAGTTGTTCTTCACGGGTAGGTTGTGAACGCGTAGGCGCTCGATTGGTGTCATTCCGCCGATGCCGGTGTGGGGTCGGTGGTGATTGTAGTGATGCAGCCAGTGCTGGTAGGTTCCGGCGCGTTCGGCCTCAGAGCGGTAGGTCTGCGCATAGGCCCATTCGGTGGTCAGGGTGCGGTTGAATCGCTCGACTTTGCCGTTGGTCTGTGGCCGGTAGGGCCGGGTCCTCTTGTGGGTGATGTCGGGGCCGAGCGCTTCAGCGAAATTCTTTGACCGGTAACAGGATCCATTGTCGGTCAACACTCGTTTGACGGTGATGCCGTGGTCGGCGAAGAACGCGTTGGCGCGTTTCCAGAATCCCGCGGCGGTTTCTTTGCGTTCGTCGGTGAGGTCCTCGGAGTAGGCCAGCCGGGAGTGGTCATCAACGGCGTGGTGCAAGAACGTGTATCCCATGCCGCAGCGGTTGCGCCGGCCGGCTTGGCGACCCAGCTTGCGATGGCCGCCCCCGTCGGGGATGCGGCCCAGTTTCTTGACGTCGACATGGACCAAGTCGCCGGGAGCCGGGTGCTCATAGCGGCGGGGTTTGGGCCGGCGTACCGGTAACCCGGTGTTTTGGTCCAGGTGCCGCAGCAATGGCATCCGGTAGCGGCGCAGCACCGCCTCAACGGTCGAGCGTGGCAGGTGCAGGTAAGCGGCGATGCGATGTGGGCCCCAGCGCCGGGTGAAGCGCAGGTTGACGATGCGCCGCTCACGTCGTTTCGGCAACCGCAACGGACTGCGATGCGGCCGGCTGGGCCGGTCTACCATCGCTGCTTCGCCACCGTCGCGATAACGGTCGGCCCATTTCTTGGCTGTGGCCACCGAACATTGGAACCGCTCAGCCGCGCGCCGCAAACTCCAGCCCTGATCAACAACCGCCTGCGCAAGCCGCAACCGCCCACGAGGAGTCAACGAAGCATTAGCGTGGACCATGAGGACCTCTCGGTAATCGGATGTGCGTATTTGGTAACCACACCGATACCGGAGGTCCTCACCTACTTCCGCTCACCACGCCGTTCACAACCTGTCTGGGAGTTACACCTAGATCCTCAGAGCAGAGTGGACCAGTAACTCCAGAACCGCACCAGGCACAACAGGATCACCGCGGTGAACCACAGCGCCACGATCGACCAGCGCCAGGTGTGCAGCCCGCGCAGCACGGCGTTGCCGCGCTGCGGCTGCACCGCGATCGTCGTCACCACGACCAGCAGCGGGATGGTCATCGACCACACCACCATGCAGTACAGGCACAGCGCGCCGATGGTGAACACGCTCTGGTAGATCAGCCAGTGCACGAACACCGTGCCCAGCAGCGTGCCGACCGCCAGCCCGGCCCAGTACCAGCGGGGCAGCTGAACCCGGGCCACCGCGAGCACCCCGGTCACCAGCACGACGGTGAACGACACGATGCCGATCAGCGAGTTCGGGAAACCGAACACGGCGGCCTGCGGGGTGACCATCACCGAACCGCAGGACAGCACCGGGTTGAGGCTGCACGTCGGCACGTAGGCCGGGTTCTTGAGCAGCTCGACCTTCTCGATGGTCAGCGCCAGCGCCGACGAGAGGCCCACCACGCCGGCGATCAGGACCCACAGCGCGCTCAGCCTCCCGACGTGCACCCCACCGTGCTCGGGGCTGTCCGGCTCGGCCGGGGACACCTCCCCTGGCGCGCTCACGCTCATGGAGCGGGAGCGGGAGCGGGCGCCGGGGTCGTCGGATCCGGATTCGGCGGCGGCGCACCGGCGTCGAGCACGGGCAGGTCACCGACGATGCTCCTGATCTCGTCGATCAGCGCGTCGGGGGTCGTCGGCTTGTAGTCCTTGCCGTTGATGCGGATGGTCGGGGTGGCCTTGACCTCGGTCGCCTTGGCCATGCCCTTGACCATGTCGTCGTAGCGGCCCTTCTCGATGCAGTTCGGGACGTCGCCGACGACGCCGGCCTGGCGCGCCACCTCGGTCAGCCGGGCCTCGTCCGGGAACGGGCCGACGCCCTCGGGCGGCTGCTGGGCGTACAGCGCGGCGTGGAAGCGGCGGAACGCCTCGGTGTCGGCTTCGGCCACGCAGTAGGCGGCGTTCGCGGCGCGGGTCGAGTACCCCTGGCCGGCCCGGTCCAGGATCGAGACCATGTAGTAGTCGGCCGCCACGGCGCCGCTGTCGATCAGCCGGTTGATCGTCGGGCCGAAGGCCTTCTCGAAGTTGCCGCACGCCGGGCACAGGAAGTCCTCGTAGAGCGACAGCACGGCCTTGGGCTCGCCGTCGTCACCGGTGATGACGTCGCTGGACGCCACCCGGATCGGCTTGGCCTCACCCTCGCCGGGCTTGTCCTCCTTGGTCATGACGATGTAGAGCACCAGCGCGACGGCGAAGATCACGACGATCGCGGTCAACCCGATCTGTACGGCCAGATTGCGTTTCTTGTCGGCCGCCTTCAGGTCGTACTTCGGGGTCTTCTTCGGTTTCGAGGCCACGGGGACAAGCGTACCGGCGGCGTTTTCGCGGCCCGTCAGACGCCGCGCAGACGGGTGCGCAGACGGGTGCGCAGACGGGTGCGCAGCGCGCTGATCATGTCGGCGACCGCGGCCGCGCAACCGCCCCCGATCGGGAACATGTTGGCGAAGCCGTGGATCAGCGCACCGGCCTGCCGCAGGTCGACGGCCACCCCGGCGGCGCGCAGTGCCTCGGCGTAGGCCACGCCCTCGTCGCGCAGTGGGTCGAAGCCGCCGGTCAGCACCAGTGCAGGCGCGAGCCCGGACAGGTCGTCGGCCAGCAGCGGTGACACGACCGGATCGGTGATCTGCACCGACGCACCGGTGACGTACTTGTCGGCGGACCACTCGATGTCGGCCTTCGTCAGGAAGTAGCCGGAGGCGAACAGGGTCTGCGACCGGGTCTCGCCGCTGGGGTTGGTCCACGGGTAGATGAGCAGTTGCAGCGCCGGTTGCGGCACTCCTTCGGCGCGGGCGCGCTGGGCGACGACGGCGGCGATGTTGCCGCCGGCGCTGTCCCCGCCGACCGCGACGCGGTCCGGGTCGGCACCGAGTTCGGCGGCGTGCTCGCGCGCCCAGCGGTAGGCGGCGAACCCGTCGTCGGCGGCGGCGGGCGCCTTGTGCTCGGGGGCCAGCCGGTAGTCGACCGACAGCACGTGCACCCCGGCGTCGCGGCAGATCAGCCGGCACAGGTCGTCGTGGCTGTCGAGGTCGCCGATCACGAAGCCGCCGCCGTGGAAGAACACCAGCAGCGGGGCGGCCGTGTCGGCGGTGGATGTGGGCGGAACGTAGTGGCGGGCCGGGATCTCACCGTCCCCGCCGGTCACGGTGAGATCTCTCACCGCGGCCACCGGGATCGCCTGCCGGAACCCGCCGGACAGGTCGCGCAGCTGCGCCCGCGCCGCCGCCACGTTGTTGGTGCCACCGTCGATCCCGACCAGCTTCTGCCCGGCGAGCATCAGCTGCACCGTGGTGTCGAGGGTGTTGCCGTCCACCGTCACCGTGCGGCCCGCCAGCAGCAGGCGTTTCACCGGGTCGGGGATGCGCGGCAACGCGCGCAGGGTGACACCCGCCATCGCGGTGACGAGCGCCTCCTTGCGTCCCGGGCTGTACGCGCCGTCAGCTGGCAGACTCGCAGTCATGGCATCTCCCTTGATCACGCTGAATGACGGTAATGCGATCCCCGAGAAATAGTCAAATCCTGTGGATCGAGGGTCGTCAGGCGACCTCGGACACTGGGGTGTCGGGCGATGGTTCCGGGGTGATGTCGACCGGACGTTCGAGGAGCTTGCCCTGGTGGAACACTGCGCCGGCCCGCACCAACGCCACCAGGTGTGGTGCGTTGACCGCCCGCCACCGCGACTGCGCTGCTTCGATCAGCTTGTAGGCCATCGCCATGCCCGCCGCCCGTGATCCCGGGCCCTTGGTCACCCTGGTCCGAAGCCGAACCGTCGCGAAGGTCGATTCGATCGGGTTCGTGGTGCGTAGATGCACCCAGTGCTCGGCGGGATACCGGAAGTACTCGAGCAGCACGTCGGCGTCATCGACGATTTTCTTCACCGCTTTCGGGTACTTCGCGCTGTAGTCACGTTCGAACGCTGCGATCGCCAACTGCGCCTTGTCGATGTCCTCGGCCCCGATGATCTCCTTCATCGCCGCCAACGCACCCGGATGCGCCGATTTCGGGAGTGCAGCAAGAACGTTGGCTTGTTTGTGGAACCAGCAGCGTTGTTCGCGGGTGGCGGGGAACACCTCCCGCAGTGCCCGCCAGAATCCCAAAGCTCCGTCCCCGACCGCGAGCGCCGGCGCGCGCATCCCGCGGCGGCGGCAATCCCGCAGCAGGTCCGCCCAGGACTCGGTGGACTCTCGGTAGCCGTCGGCCAGGGCGACGAGTTCCTTGCGGCCGTCCGCCCGCACCCCGAGCATCACCAACAGGCAGAGCTTTTCCTGCTCGAGCCGGACTTTCAGGTGGATGCCGTCGACCCACAGGTACACGTAGTCGACCTGCGAGAGGTCCCTGGTGCCGAAGGCCTTCGCCTCGTCCTGCCACTGGGCCGTGAGCCGGGTGATCGAGGATGCGGACAGTCCGGCGCCGGTGCCGAGGAACTGTTCGAGCGCCGGCCCGAAGTCACTGGTTGACAGGCCGTGCAGGTACAGCAGCGGCAGCACCTCCGATACCTGCTCGGACTTGCGAGCCCAGGCGGGCAGGATCGCCGAGGAGAACCGCTTGCGCTCGCCGGTATCGGGGTCGATCCGCTTGTCGTTCACGCGGGGCGCCTTCACCGCCACCGCACCCGCCGAGGTCACGACCTCACGTTCGGCGTGGTATCCGTTGCGGACCACCAGTCGGTGGCCGTGTTCGTCGACCTCACCGGCATACCGGGCTACATAGTCGGCGACCTCGGCCTGCAACGCCGCGGCCAGCATCTGCCGGGCACCGTCGCGGACGATCTGGTCGAGCAACGACCGGCCCGCACCGGCCGCATTGCGGGTCTCGTTGGAGTCGTCGTTGTTGTCTACTACCGTGAGCACGGGCGTGCCTTCCCGCCAGCGCGCCAACGCTGGTCTTGATCAGAATTCGGATTCCTTGCAGATCATCTTCCGGGAAGGCACGCCCGCCCGGGATCCACAGGTTCTGATCATTGCTCAAGGTGCGGATGGGCCACCGCCAGCAGCTTATGGCTCAGCAGATAGGCATCCCCGATCTCCAGCACTGCTAGCCGCAAGGAATAGCCACTGGCGTCGTAGGACAGATAACCCAGGTATTCCAGGGTGAGGATGAATCGCCCCGCCGCGGTCCTGGCGATCCCGACGAACTCGGCAACATCCGAGACCGACAATGGCCTGTCCTGGCTGCTGATAGGCCTTCAGCACGGACAAAGCCCGGGCCAACGCCTCGACATGGCCCGGGTCGCTCTTCTTCAAAAGGGAGGCGGTCTCCGGGAGGCTTGGCCCTATCCGAAGCTATCTCATGGCGATGCGTTTAATGGCCCCCACTGGCGAGGATTACAGGCCAGACGGCGCTGGGCGGGCGGCTACCACTGCCACACCGGCAGATCTCGCCAGTTCTCTGCTGAACGGAATTAACATCTGGACAGCAGTTATGCGTTGTGCTTCACTTGCTGGATTACGGCGACCGTGCCGAGCTGCCGCATCTGGCCAGTCTGTTCGACATCGACAACAAGTGTGGCGGCGGCGTTGGCTTGCAGGAGGCAAACGCCTACCTTGAGCTGACCGCACCCGTGATGGCCCAAACATAAAGAGCTGAGGCTTCAGCCGTTTAGCAAACTATCGACAGATCCGAAAGACGAGGCCCTCCGATGATAAATGAAACGAGTACGGCTCCGAGACCAGGTGCGACCTCAAGGCTGCCCTTGCTGAACGGACACAGTATGCCGCGGATCGGCCTCGGAACATGGCCGATGCTGGACGCCGAATGCGAGCAAGCCGTCCGCTGTGCCGTGCAGACCGGCTACAGGCTGGTCGACACGGCCGTTCAATACCGCAACGAAGAAGCCGTGGGCCGCGGCATCAGAACCGCCGGCGTCCCGCGGGCGGAACTCTTTATTTCCAGCAAGTTCAACAAGGAGTCCCACAGCGTCGACGGCGTCCGTCGGGCGTACGACGAAAGCCTGCGGAAGCTTAGGGTCGACTATCTGGACATGTTCATGTGCCATTGGCCGGTGCCGGCGCTTGGCGCGTATGCGGAGGCATGGAAAGGCCTTGTAACCCTGTTAGAGGAAGGCGCCGTCAAGGCCATCGGCGTCTCCAACTTCAAGCCGGCCCACCTGAGGAAAATCATCGAAGCGACCGGAGTCGTTCCGGACGTCAACCAGATTCAGCTAAGTCCTGCTCTGGCGCGCACACAACCGCGTGCGGTCCACCGGGAGCTGGGAATCCTCACCCAATCCTGGAGCCCGATCGGCCGTGAATCCGGACTGCGTGCGAACCCCCTTGTGGTGGCCATCGCCGACCGTCTGAACAGGTCACCTGCCCAGGTCCTGCTGCGATGGCACATTCAGCAGGACCTGGTGCCCATCCCGCAGGCTTCGGACCCCGTCTGGTTGAGAGAGAACATCTCTGCGTTCGATTTCACCCTGACCGCCGACGACATGAACGATCTGGCCCGCCTGGATATGGGCGAAACTGCTGCGCGGGACTCAGATGCTGCGGAAAACGGTCACTGAATCCCGGCCAACGGACGCGGTCCGGCGGGGCCTCGGCCACTCGGCCGACTGGGGCCGTGGTGCCTCATGTCAAGATGCTCGCCAAATGATTCCTGCGTGCCTCATCTATTGTGCTCGCGAAAGTCTCATGCTGCGTGGGGTGCTTGGGAGTAGGTCTTGGCGGCGGCCAGCCGGATGAGTCGCTGCTGGATCTCGTTGATCCGGTTCGTCAGGCCGGCCAGGTCCAGACTGGCGTAGAGCTCGTCCAGGTAGTGACGTTGGGGTTCGAGCATGATCCCGGTGTCCTTGATCCGGTCTGCCGGGGTCCGCGGGTCGTCGTAGCTGCGCACTGACTTCCCCTTGCGGCTCAGGTGATATCCGGTGACTTTCTTGGTGGGCAGGAACAGGTTTTTGCGCAGGTTCACCAGCGGCCAGAGCTCGTTCAGGAGCCCCAATTCAGCATCGGTGTCGTAGCGGTAGTTGAACGCCGAGCGGCGGACGACGGCCTCGTTTTTCTGCTCCACGAACGGGTTGTCGTTGGAGTGGTGGGGCCGGGACCGGGTCATGCGGATGTTATGGGCATTGCACCAGGTAGTGACCGGATCGTTGAGGAATTCAGAGCCGTTGTCGCTATGGATGTGGTCGATGGGGTATGGGAATTCGTCCAGGATTTCATCCATCGCCTTGACCACCCATTTGGCGGCTTTGTTCTTGATCGCCCGGTTGCTGGTCCAGCCGGTGTACACGTCCGTGGCGGTCAGTGTGAATGCGTACTGGCCTTTGGCATTGTTGCCGCAATGCGCGACCGTATCGATGGCAACCAGGCCAGGCTGCCAGTCAATATCCGGGATGCGGGACATGATCGGGATCGACTCGGTGTACTGGTTCCGCCGCGACCTGGTCGTGGACTTCCCGTCCGGATACATCGAGAGCTTGAACGGTGCCAGCAGCCGGTCGATCGTTGCCGCGCTCATCGCCAGCAACTGGTCATGCACTGCGGGGCTGTAACGGGCCCGCACCCTCCCGAAAGCGCCAGCGCGGATATGGGCGTCCATGTTGGCCAGTGTGGTGCCCATGACCGCGGCCAGGTACTTCCCGCAGGGCTGCCCAGCCACGACCCAGACCTGCTGGAGCACCTTCACCGTGTCATAGCCATACGTCGGCGGTCTCGGCTTGCGCACCTCCATACGGGCCGGGCCCCGCCGCTTGAAGGCCCTGCCCAGCTGCCGCCGGGCATTCGCCCTCGACCAGCCCACCTCCGCCACCAACCGGTCCAGGATCTCGCCCTTGGCCTTCTTCGACGCCGCCACATACGCGCCGGCTTCCTTCTTAGTGATTTCCCTGCGCGCAGACAACGTCAACCCATACATCCCTCCAGCACACCAAAGCACCCGACCATGCACCAGAGATTTCGCGAGCATTTCCCAAATGAGCGTGCCAGCGCCGCTGCGCGCCGTGGGTGTCGAAAGTCCCTCTTGACGCACCTTGCCTCTGGTGAATCGGATGGCTCAGCGGGATGATGGTGGTGTCTGCCGTGTCCGACGCCGGTCGTTCCTTGGTGCTGTTGTTTGGCCCGTAAATGAGCGTGGTGCGGAGGGTTCCACGGGAACCGTGGATTGTTGCTGTGAGCACGAGTATTAGAGTCCTGATTTAATTCCACCCTCTACATGGCAGGCATCACCACCCATTGAAACAAGCAGGTTAGGAGGTGTCCCGTGGACTTGGTTCATGAACGTGCCGCGGGCATTGATATTTCCAAGGGTGACGCGAAGGTCGCCATCCGGTCCCCGGGCAAGCGTGCCGGGACTTTTTCCACCGAGGTCACCACCTGGGGTTCCACCACCAATCAGATCCTCGCCCTGCGGGACATGCTGGTCGCCGCGAAGGTCACCACGGTGGTCATGGAGGCAACCAGTGATTACTGGAAGCCGTTCTACTACCTGATGGAGGACCTCCTGCCAGTGATGCTCGTCAATGCGAAGGCGGCCCGCAACATTCCCGGGCGAAAAACTGACGTGTCCGACGCTTCCTGGTTAGCTCAGCTCGGTGCGCACGGGCTGCTGCGCCCTTGTTTTGTCCCGCCTCAACCGATCCGCGTACTTCGGGATTTGACCCGGGCACGAACCATCGCCACCCAGGACCGGACCCGGGAAGTCCAACGACTGGAGAAATTTCTGGAGTCTACCGGCCTTAAGCTCTCGGACCATGTTTCGGACCTGATGGGTGTCTCCTCCCGGGCCATGCTCAAGGCACTTATCAAGGGTGAGCGGGATCCGCAGGTGTTGGCTGACCTGGCTCGGGGGCGCATGCGCGTGCGGGTTCCCGAGCTCGTAGAGGCGCTGACCGGACGCTTCGAGGTGCACCATGCTTATCTTTGCAACATGCATCTGGAACGCATCGATTCCATCACTCGGTGCGTCGAGGAACTCACCACCCGCATCAACGAGGCGATGGAACCCTTTCAAACGGCACGGGAATTTCTAGCTACCATTCCCGGGGTCTCCACCCTCGTGGCCGATGTCATCATCGCCGAAACCGGGGCAGACATGAGCTCCTTCCAGAGCCCGGGCCGACTCGCATCCTGGGCGGGCCTAAGCCCAGGATCCAACGAGTCTGCCGGCCGGGCAAAGTCCACCAGGACCCGACCTGGGAACCGCTATCTCAAGGGCGCTCTGGGCGTCGCGGCCTTGTCGATTTCCAGAAACCCCAAGAACAGCTACCTCGGGGCACGCTATAAGAGACTCATTGTGCGCCGCGGCAAGATGAAAGCCATCGTCGCCACCCAACACTCCATCCTCACCGCCGTCTGGCACATGCTCGCGGACGGCGAGTGCTACCACGACCCAGGATCCGACTTCTTTACCAAAAAGGACCCCACCCGCACCAAGAACAACGCCATCCGCCGCCTCCAAGAACTCGGCTACAACGTCACCTTAAGTAACCAGGAGGCAGCCTGACCCACCTTACTTTCGTATTAGGCACGCACCCCATTTCGCGAGGAGCAATGATCAGAACCTGTGGATCCCGGGAGGACGCACCTTCCCGGATGATGATCTTTGACGAAACAGGATTCTGATCAAGACCAGCGTTGGCGCGCTGGCGGGAAGGCACGCCCGTGCTCACGGTAGTACACGAAGGCCGAGACCCGAACGAGGCCGGCGACGCCGCCGGTGCAGGCCGGTCGCTGCTCGATGAGATCGTTCGCGACGGTGCCCGGCAGATGCTCGCCGCAGCCCTGCAGGCCGAGGTCGCCGATTACATCGCCCGGCACGCCGGTGAAGTCGACGACAACGGCCACCGCCTCGTCGTACGCAACGGCTACCACACCGAACGCGACGTGATGACCGCCGCCGGTGCGGTGACGGTGAAGGCGCCACGGGTCAACGACAAGCGCATCGATCCCGAGACAGGCCAGCGTAAGAGGTTCTCGTCGGCGATCCTGCCGGCCTGGGCCCGCAGGTCCACCCAAGTGTCCGAGGTGTTGCCGCTGCTGTACCTGCACGGCCTGTCGACCAGCGACTTCGGGCCCGCCCTCGAGCAGTTCCTCGGCTCCGGTGCCGGCCTGTCGCCGGCCTCGATCACCCGGCTGACCGCGCAGTGGCAGGACGAGGCGAAAGCCTTCGGACAGCGGGATCTCTCGCAAGTCGACTACGTCTACCTGTGGGTCGACGGCATCCACCTGAAGGTGCGGCTCGAGCAGGAGAAACTCTGTCTGCTGGTCATGCTGGGGGTGCGGGCCGACGGACGTAAGGAACTCGTCGCCCTGGCCGACGGCTACCGCGAATCCACCGAATGCTGGGCCGATCTGCTGCGGGACTGCCGCCGCCGCGGAATGCGGGCCCCGGTGCTCGCGATCGGGGACGGCGCGCTGGGATTCTGGAAGGCACTGCGGGAAGTGTTCCCCGACACCCGCGAACAACGCTGCTGGTTCCACAAGCAATCCAACGTCCTTGCAGCACTCCCGAAGTCCGCGCATCCCGGCGCGTTGGCGGCGATGAAGGAGATCATCGGAGCCGAGGACATCGACAAGGCGCAGATCGCGATCGCGGCGTTCGAACAGGACTACGGTGCGAAATATCCGAAGGCAGTGAAGAAGATCGTCGATGACGCCGATGTGTTGCTCGAGTACTTTCGGTATCCGGCCGAGCATTGGGTGCATCTGCGTACGACGAATCCGATCGAATCGACTTTTGCGACGGTGCGGCTTCGGACCAGGGTGACCAAGGGTCCGGGTTCACGAGCGGCGGGGATGGCGATGGCCTACAAGCTGATCGAGGCCGCGCAGTCGCGGTGGCGGGCGGTCAACGCACCGCAGCTGGTCGCACTGGTGCGAGCGGGCGCGCTGTTCCACAAGGGCAAGCTCCTCGAACGGCCGGTCGACATCACCCCGGAACCCTCGCCCGACACTCCGGTGTCCGAGGTCGCCTGACGACCCCCGATCCACAGGATTTGACTATTCCTCTTTCGCGAGCACTTTAGATGAGTCTCGTCGGGGGCTTGACGAACGCCACACTTTAAGTCATTCTCTTTCTAAAAGAAACTATCTCTGATTACCAGAGATGACTGGCGTCTTGCCGGCCCGGACAAGGAGATCCATCAATGACTGACCACAGCGGCGTGATTCAGGATGTACGGCAGGGCATGATCCCTGCACACATTTACAACGACAAAGAGATCTTCGAGCTTGAAAAGGAGCGGGTCTTTGGTCGCAGCTGGCTTTTCGTCGCCCACGAATCCGAGGTGCCCGAAGCTGGCGACTACGTGGTGCGCCGCGTCCTGGAAGACTCATTCATCATTTCCCGTGATGAACATGGAGAAATCCGGGCACTGTTCAACATGTGCCTTCACCGCGGCATGCAGGTCTGCCGCACGGAGATGGGAAACGCTTCCCACTTCCGTTGCCCGTACCACGGGTGGTCCTACCGTAACGACGGCCGCATAGTCGGACTGCCCTTCCACAAAGAGGCATACGGCGGCGAAGAGGGCTTCAAGAAGCAGGGGCAGACGTTGCTGCCTGCTCCTTCCCTGGGCATCTACAACGGCCTTATCTTCGTCAGCCTGGATCCTGACGCAGAGCCGTTGGAGGACTTCCTGGGTGACTTCAAGTTCTACATGGACTACTACACGAAGCAAAGCTCCGGCGGGATTGAACTGCGCGGGCCGCAGCGGTGGCGGGTCAAGGCCAACTGGAAAATCGGAGCCGAAAACTTCGCCGGCGACATGTATCACACCCCCCAGACCCACACCTCCGTCGTCGAAATTGGTTTGTTCCGCGAACCAAAGGCGGAAAAGCGCAAGGACGGGACAACCTATTGGGCCGGCAACGGCGGCGGAACTACCTACAAGCTTCCCGAAGGAAGCCTGGAGGACCGCCTCCGCTACGTGGGCTACCCGGACGAGATGATCGCCCGCATGAAAGAGCAGTGGAGCCAGGAGCAGCTCGACGTCGTGGGCAAGGACGGGTTCATGGTGTCGGCGGCGTCGGTGTTCCCGAACATGAGCTTCGTGCACAACTGGCCACGGGTCGAAGAAGACTCCGATGAAGTGCTCCCGTTCATCTCCATCCGGCAGTGGCAGCCAATCAGTGAAGACGAGACCGAGATCGTATCGTGGTTCGCCGTCGACAAGAACGCGCCCGAAGAGTTTAAGGCACTTTCCTACAAGGCCTATCTCATGTGCTTTGGCAGCGGCGGCATGTTCGAGCAGGACGACGTGGAAAACTGGGTTTCCTTGACCAGCACCGCCGGCGGCCCGATGGCACGGCGCCTGCTGCTGAACAGCCGCATGGGCATGCTGGAAAACGGACAGAACGTCGTCGAACCCCTGACCCCCGAGCAGTACTCCGGCCCCGGCTCGACCCGCGTCGGATACAGCGAATACAACCAGCGTGAACTGCTCCTGCGATGGGCCAACCATCTTGAACGACCGATGGAAAAAGCGGCCCAGGTGCACGTCGGCAGCAATCCGGTGCAGGACTGTCCGTCTGACACCCCGGATTCTTTCCCGGCTCCCGCTGAGCACAACGGGCACGCCCCGGCAATGACCGTTTCGAAGGAGGGCTAGCCGTGGGTATTGAAGCCGTAACCGAACGCAGCAACAAATCTCTCTCGGAGCAGTCGGTGCTGGGAGGGCACGCCCCCCGTACTCAGAGGACGGGTGACTCCCTGCCGTTCAATGATGAACTTCATCTGCAAGCCCACAAGTGGCTTGTCGATGAATCCTATTTGCTCGACGCACAGGAGTACGACGAGTGGCTGAGCCGCCTCACGGACGACGTGCACTATCTCATGCCGGTGAGGGTGACCACTGCCCTCGGGGCCGGTTACAGCACGTCTCCCGGGATGGCGCACATGGATGAAAACAAGTACTCGCTGAGCCGCAGGGCGGCGCGCTTCGCCACGGAACACGCCTGGACCGAAGACCCTCCGTCGCGGCTGCGCCACTACGTCACCAACGTCCGGACGTTCCGTACCGGTAACCCGGATGAGATCATCGTGGATTCGGCGGTCCTGCTGTTCCGCAGCCGGGGCGACGTCCGCGAGGCCGCGACCGTGTCGGCAGGCAGGGAGGATCTGCTGCGCCGCACCGGCTCCGGCTGGCAGCTCGCCCGCCGCACCATCATGGTCGACGAGGCGGTCATCCGGATGCAGAATCTGGCCATATTCCTATGAAACTCGAATGGGAAGGCGAAGAGGAGGACCGCCTTGCCGCCATTCGAGCGGCGGAGGAGCGCGACCGGCTGGAAGCACGGGTCAACGGCGCTCCGATCGTGATCGCCAACGAATTCTCCGAAGTCCAGGTAAGCCGCGTCGAGACGCGGAACGGCTCGCGGCTGATGATCAAGTCCCCGCGCTCCGGCCAGTGGGTGTCCCTGTGCCCCCTGGAGCTGGAAGCCCTCACCTGGCAGGCGCCGGCAACCTTCTCGGCCATGATCGGGCATCCGTTCGGGCCGCTTGTCACCGAGGACGAGCAGCCGCCCCAGAACAAAAACAACATCTAGAGGCCAAGGAGATTGACAATGCCTACCGTAAAAGCAGATCTGCAAGCCTGCCAGGGCTACGCCAACTGCGTCGTTGGGGCACCCGACTACTTTGATCTGGATGACGACGGAATCGTTGTTCTCCTCAGGACCAAAGTTCCCGAGGCCGAGCGTTCCCGTGTCACCGAGGCTGCCCGCAGCTGCCCGGTGTCCGCCCTAGTAGTGGAGGACTGATGAACACGACCACAGTTATCGTCGGCTCCTCAACCGGCGGCGTGCGTGCTGCCCAGTCCCTGCGCCTGGAGGGGTATGAAGGCGACATCGTCCTCGTCGGTGCTGAGACGGAACTCCCGTACGACAAGCCGCCGTTGTCCAAATCCGTCCTCTCCGGCAAAGCAGAGGAGTCGTCCATCCGCCTCCTTACCCGCGAGCAGGCGGAGGAAGCCAGCATCCGGCTGCTGCTCGGGCACGCCGCCACAGGCATCGATGTCGCCGGAAACCTGTTGTACCTCCAGGACCACGAACCCCTACACTTCGACAACCTTGTGATCGCCACGGGCGCATCTGCCCGACCCTCACCCTGGGGCCAACGGCCCGGGATCCACGTGCTCCGTTCCCTGGACGATGCCCGGAAACTGCGCGCCGACCTCCTCAAAGGCGGGGAACTGGCAGTGATCGGCGCCGGTTTCATCGGTGCCGAAGCAGCCGCGACGGCACGTACGCTCGGTCTGGAAGTGACAGTCATCGACCCGATGCCCATACCAATGAGCCGCATCTTCAACGCCGAAATCGCACAGCTGTTTGGAGAACTCCACCGCAACAACGGCGTCACCACGATCTTTGGCACCGGAGTCGAGGCCATTGAGGGCGAGCACGGGTCCTTCAGCGTCAGGCTTACCAACGGCCAGACAGTACAAGCCGCCACCGTTCTCATCGGGATCGGCGCGGTTCCCAACGACGCCTGGCTGGCCTCCTCGGGACTGCTGGTGGACAACGGCGTCGTGCTGGACGAGTTCTGCAGGGCTGTGGACGCCCCGAACGTGTATGGCGTCGGCGACGTGGCGCGCTGGCGGCATCAGAAGCACGGTGCGGACATCCGGATCGAGCACTGGACAAACGCGGTTGAGCAAGCCTCATGCGTCGCCCACAACATCACCCATCCGGACAGTCCCCGCGAGTACACACCGGTTGAATACGTCTGGAGCGACCAGCACGACTGGAAAATCCAGGTCGTCGGTCGCGTGGGAGGCAACGCCGACCATGTCCTCATCGGAGACCCTGAGCTGCACGGTCGGTTCGCAGCGCTCTACACCACCGACGGAGTGGAACTGTACGGTGCCGCGATCGTGAACTGGCCGAAGGCCCTGCTTGCCTGCCGCCGCGGCATGGGATCAGGGATCGGCGTGCAGGAACTGCGCGACAAACTCGAGCTCCTGCTCGAGCCCCGGCCGACGGCGGCACTCTGATGCGGGGAAGTCAGCCGCCGGTGGTCCACGAAGAGCAACGGCAGGCCATCGCAATGGCCTGCCGGGTCCTGGCCGGCCGCGGCCTCGCCGACGGAATCCTCGGCCACATCAGTGCGCGAACGGGGGAGAACGAGCTCTTGGTCCGTTGCAGGGGTCCCAAGGAGCGTGGCCTCGCGCACACCGAAGCCAACGACATCCGGCTGGTCGACCTCGACGGCAATCCCGCCGCCGAAGGCGAGCTCGACAGCGGCTACACGGTCCCCAACGAGCTGCCTCTGCACACCGAGCTGCTGCGGCGGCGCCCGGATATCAACTCCGTTGTGCATGCCCACCCCCCGCAGGTCGTGGCCGCCGACTTGGCAGGGCTCGCTATCCGGCCGATCGTCGGGGCGTTCGACATCCCGGGCACCCGCCTGGCGGCAGACGGAATACCCGTCTACCCCAGAGGAGTGCTCGTGCGAAACCGCGAGCTCGCAGCGGAAATGCTCGACGCCATGGGCGATCGGCCCGTGGTGCTGCTGCGCGGACACGGCCTCACCAGCGCGGCGCCGACGATGGAGCAGGCGGTCCTCCAAGCCATCAGCGTAAACACCTTGGCAGGCCTGTCGCTTCAGATCACAGCAGCCGGAGGGCAGCTGCACGACCTTCCCGGTCCCGACATGGCGGAGCTGCCAGATCTCGGAGGGCCGTTCAACATCGCGACCGCCTGGCGACACGAGCTCGCCCGGCTGAGCGTCAGCCCATGAAGCCGGCCAGCGCGGCAGTGCCGACAGTCCCGCCGACGCTGGGTACGATACAAGGCATGCGATCGACAGAGACAGAAGACGGATCCAAATACGGTCCGCCGCCGCAATACCCCCCCCGCAGGTCGTGGCCGCCGACTTGGCAGGGCTCGCTATCCGGCCGATCGTCGGGGCGTTCGACATCCCGGGCACCCGCCTGGCGGCAGACGGAATACCCGTCTACCCCAGAGGAGTGCTCGTGCGAAACCGCGAGCTCGCAGCGGAAATGCTCGACGCCATGGGCGATCGGCCCGTGGTGCTGCTGCGCGGACACGGCCTCACCAGCGCGGCGCCGACGATGGAGCAGGCGGTCCTCCAAGCCATCAGCGTAAACACCTTGGCAGGCCTGTCGCTTCAGATCACAGCAGCCGGAGGGCAGCTGCACGACCTTCCCGGTCCCGACATGGCGGAGCTGCCAGATCTCGGAGGGCCGTTCAACATCGCGACCGCCTGGCGACACGAGCTCGCCCGGCTGAGCGTCAGCCCATGAAGCCGGCCAGCGCGGCAGTGCCGACAGTCCCGCCGACGCTGGGTACGATACAAGGCATGCGATCGACAGAGACAGAAGACGGATCCAAATACGGTCCGCCGCCGCAATACCCCCCCCGCAGGTCGTGGCCGCCGACTTGGCAGGGCTCGCTATCCGGCCGATCGTCGGGGCGTTCGACATCCCGGGCACCCGCCTGGCGGCAGACGGAATACCCGTCTACCCCAGAGGAGTGCTCGTGCGAAACCGCGAGCTCGCAGCGGAAATGCTCGACGCCATGGGCGATCGGCCCGTGGTGCTGCTGCGCGGACACGGCCTCACCAGCGCGGCGCCGACGATGGAGCAGGCGGTCCTCCAAGCCATCAGCGTAAACACCTTGGCAGGCCTGTCGCTTCAGATCACAGCAGCCGGAGGGCAGCTGCACGACCTTCCCGGTCCCGACATGGCGGAGCTGCCAGATCTCGGAGGGCCGTTCAACATCGCGACCGCCTGGCGACACGAGCTCGCCCGGCTGAGCGTCAGCCCATGAAGCCGGCCAGCGCGGCAGTGCCGACAGTCCCGCCGACGCTGGGTACGATACAAGGCATGCGATCGACAGAGACAGAAGACGGATCCAAATACGGTCCGCCGCCGCAATACCCCATCGAGTCTGTTGATAACGCCCTGCGGCTGCTCCTGCTGTTCGAAACCCAGCCCAGCATCAGGCTGACCGATGCCAGCACTTACTTGGGCGTGGCGTCGTCGACGGCGCACCGGCTGATGGGCATGCTTCTCTACCGTGGCTTCGTTCGGCAGAACCCGGCGACCCGGGCCTACGAACCTGGGCAGGCGCTGAGCTCGATTGCCTTTGCGATCAGACGGCAGGTGGACATCCGGACACTGGCCCGGCCGGTCCTCGAGCGGATCTTCGAACAAACGGGAGAAACCGTCCACTTCGCCAGGCTTGAGAGGACTGACGTCCAATTCATCGACGCCATCGAAAGCAGGCGAGCGGTCCGCGTCGGTTCCCGCCAGGGCCTCACCTTGCCAGCAAACTGCACTGCGACTGGTAAAGCGATGCTGAGCCTCCTCGGTGAGAAGCAGCTGCGGAATCTGTACCCAGGGCAGGAACTCCCCAAGCTGACTACCAACTCAATTACCTCCAGGTCGGACCTTGAAAGGGAGCTCGACGAAATCCGGCACAGGGGTTACGCAAATAGCCGCGAAGAGAGCGAAGACGGGGTGACATCGGTCGCCGCCGCGGTTGCCGGCCCAAGCGGCACTGTCTACGGAATCAACGTATCTGTGCCGGCCCACCGCATGTCGGAGGAGCTTCGCAGCGACCTCGGGGGCATGCTCCGGGCAGCCGCAGAAGAACTCCAGGGGCGCCTGGTCTAGAAGACTTAAAGCGGCTTCGCGTTTAGGCATGGTTGGTCTGTTTGTTCCGGTAGGGGCGGTGGCCGCCGGCGGCCAGTAGGCATCTGAGTCTGTAGTTGGTGAAGTTGCGGAAGCCGCGGGCGATTCGGCGGGTGGTTTCGATGACGCCATTGAATCGCTTCGGTGGGTCCGTTGGAAGCGCCGTGGGTGTCGAAGTAGGCTAGGATCGCTGTCTTCCATTGAGTGTCCGCCCGAGTCGGGCGACTTCCGGGATGGGGAGGTCGGGAATGATGTGATTACTTCGTTGACGAGTTCCCGGCCCCGCTCCGGGCGGGCGTGGTAGATGTTGCGGAGCTTCTGGTAGCACTGCCAGGCCAGGGTGACTTCGTGGCCGTGATCCCCGGCGCTGAGCTTAGCATCGAGCCGGGCGGCTTGTTTGTCGGTGAGGTGTTCGGCGCCGATCTGCAGGGTTCGACGGATTCCGTAGAGCGGGTCGCCCTTGCGGCCGCGGTGTCCCAGGGTGTCCTGCTGGACCCGGCGGCGGACCTCGTCGATCATGGCCGAGCCGAGCTTCACGACATGGAACGCGTTCAGAACGGCGATGGCTTCGGGCAGCTCGTCACGGATCGCGTTCGCGTAGCCGCGGAACGGATCCAGCGCGGCGGTCTTGATCCCGGCAGTGAACCCTGCGCCGCGTTCTTTGAGCCAGTCCGCATAGGCCTTCCCCGACCGGCCCGGAACCAGGTCAAGCAACCTGGCGTGCACCACCCCCGCGGGGTCGCGGGTGTGGTCCACGATCCCGGTGACCATGCCGGTTCCGGGCGGGCCGGTGTGGGACCAGACATGCTCATCGACCCCGAGCGCATCTACCCCGGTCAGCCGGCCGGTCGATGCGATCCGCCGGGTGGCTTCGATCCTGACCGCGTCCCAGACGGTGTGCCAGGAGACGCCGAGCTGATGGGCCAAGGCGGAGACCGAGGTGTCGAAATGCTGGAGCGCATCGGTCGCCCACCCGGCGGCCCTGGCGGTGAGCTTCGCCCGTGGTCCTGCCAGCGGGTGCTCCTCTGTGAACGTCGTTCTCGGGCAGTCCGGGTCCGGGCACCGCCAGACACGTTTGGCCCACAGCAGCCGCACCGGGCGGCCGAAACAGGGAATGTCATGGAGACGGACCTGGCGGCGTCCATGCCCGACCGCGATGACGCCGCAGTCGGCGCAGCCGGTGACGTTCTCCCCGGTTTCGACGCCCAGAAGCAGGCCGGTACCGGTTGCCGTGACGGAGCTGACGCGGACGCCCTCGACACCGAGCAGCGCATCCGCGCGCGTGCACCAGCGGCCACCGGAACACGACATAGAGTTATTCATGTCAGGGTCTCTTTTGGGTATTGGTTGCTTGGTCGCGACCAATTCAAAGAGGCCCTGACCTCTTTCCTGCCGCACCACGCCGCAGCTGCATGCGGCCACGCCCTGCCCCCGGCGTCAGACGGCCCTCACCCTGCTCATCGTCGAAGGCCCAAGGCGACCGGCTTCCCGGCGAACGCGGCCGCAGGCGCCGGACTCCTCCGGCCGCCAGATTGTGTGCACGCCAACGTCGAGCAACTTCCGCTCACCGACGTCCGTGATGACCCAGACAAATCCGTGTTCCGGAAACGTCATGTCAACCCGCCCGTACCACAATGCCCCGGTTTCATGATCCCTCACAGCGATGCGGTGCCCGCGGGCCAGGGACAGGAAGACTTCGATTTCGCATTCTGTCAGCGACTCTTTCAACCCATTCCTCCCCGGCGCTGCGCCGAGAGCCGCCGTACGCAGGGAACAGCCGGCCTGGCGGGCGGCGGGGCAGACCATGCTAAAAACGCTGCCAGCCGGCGCGCCGGAGAGATCGCTCTGCTGTCCGTTCATCGCAGCCCGCTCCCCCACCTTTCGAGTGTCACACCGCGTGGAACGTCGCTGTCCAGGCGCGCTTCATAGCGGCCCGGGGCGAGGCGGGCCACCGAGATGCCGACGTGTTCAGCCATCGCCGCCGGCTTCAGCAGATCCACCGCTTCATCCAGGGCGGCGTCCAGTTCTTTTCGGGTGTGAACGGCGACGACGAGACAACCGGGTGCTGCGTGCATGGTCAAATCCTTAATCTGAGGGCGGTGATCAGTACTTTGGGACACGCCAAATGTCCCTGGGACGGAACGGAGGAGCGGCAGCCCGCCGGCATGATCAAGCCAGGGCCCAAATCCCGGCGGCCCCGGCGGAACCTAGGGGACCAAGGCTTCCGGCAGAAGAAGGGGCAGGACCGTGGAACGCTGCAGAACGGCGGCGGTTTACCTCCGACAGTCCCATGATGGTGGCTTCAACATCTTCCAGGGATTGCTGAATCCAGGCGAGGGCGGCCAGGTCATCGGAACTGTGGGCCGCGTCGATTGATGACGCCTCTAGGAGCGCAGCCCGGCGGCTGATCCTGCCGGAAAGTTCGAGGATCAACGGCGGAATCATGGCCAGGGATTCACCCCGCGTTAGGTGCGCGAAGGCTTCTTTTCCAGCGCCACGGTGGGTGACGGCGACCGTGAGGGCCAGATCTGAGGAGTTTGTGGTCATGGGTCTGTCCTTCAGGTTGTTCAAAGTCCTGGTCTTTTCGGAGTGCTTCCGGTACGACGGAAGGGGAGTCTCGGGTGGTTCGTCCCGCCGCAGATCGTCCGCGCCGCAGGCACACTGAGGTGTACTACTGATGTGAGACACAGTTTGAAAGGATTGTGCTCATGTCTGCTCGACCTACCTATTCCGATGAGTTCAAGGCTGATGCCGTTGAGCTCGTGGTTTCATCTGGCCGAGTAATTGTCAATACCTGTGGATTGGTGTTTTTCAGGCGACCTCCGTTCCGGTCGGGGTGGCCGGGTTGTCGGCCGGTTCGGGTGGGGTGATGTCGACGGGTCGTTCGAGCAGTTTGCCTTTGTGGAACACCGCTCCGGCCCGGACCAGGGCGACCAGGTGCGGGGCGTTCACCGCCCGCCAGCGGGCTTGTGCGGCGTCAATGAGCTTGTAGGCCATGGCGATACCCGCCGCGCGGGAACCCGGCCCCTTGGTGACCTTGGTGCGCAACCGGACCGTGGCGAAGGTCGACTCGATCGGATTGGTGGTGCGCAGATGTACCCAGTGCTCGGCGGGATAGTGGTAGAACTCCAGCAGCACATCGAGGTCGTCAACGATCTTGGCCACGGCCTTGGGGAACTTGGCGCCGTAGTCCAGTTCGAAGGCTTTGACCGCGACCTGCGCGTGGTCGATGTCCTCGGCGCCCGCGATTTCCCGCATCGCCGCGATCGCCCCCGGATGCGCCGACTTCGGTAGTGCGGCAAGGACATTGGCCTGCTTGTGAAACCAGCACCGCTGCTCACGGGTATCGGGGAACACCTCACGGACCGCTTTCCAGAACCCCAGAGCACCGTCCCCGACCGCGAGCACCGGGGCGCGCATGCCACGGCGCCGGCAGTCCCGCAGCAGATCCGCCCACGAGTCCGCTGATTCGCGGTACCCGTCGGTCAGCGCGACCAGTTCCTTGCGGCCGTCGGCGCGCACCCCCAGCATCACCAGCAGGCACAGTTTGTCCTGCTCCAGGCGGACCTTGAGATGGATGCCGTCCACCCACAGGTACACATAATCGGTGCCCGACAGGTCCCGGCGGCCGAACGCGGCGGCCTCGTCCTGCCACTGCGCGGTCAGTCGGGTGATCGCCGGAGCCGAGAGCCCCGCCCCCGAGCCGAGGAACTGCTCCAACGCCGGACCGAAGTCGCTGCTGGACAGGCCATGCAGGTACAGCAACGGCAGCACCTCGGCCATCTGCGGGGACTTACGCGCCCACGCCGGCAGTATCTTCGACGAGAATCGTTGCCGCTCACCGGTTTCCGGATCGACCCGTTTGTCGTTGACCCGCGGCGCCTTCACCTCGATCGC
Organism: Mycobacterium sp. 134; assembly: GCF_048282715.1. Classification (NCBI taxonomy): domain Bacteria; kingdom Bacillati; phylum Actinomycetota; class Actinomycetes; order Mycobacteriales; family Mycobacteriaceae; genus Mycobacterium; species Mycobacterium sp. 134. Next base: position 18,399 of record NZ_JBLVUN010000006.1, on the reverse strand, counting down.
CCCAGCGCCGGTGAGCACCTCCCGGACGTTGTGGTGGCCGTTGCGGACCACCAGCCGGTGCCCATTCTCGTCGACCTGATCGACGAACTGGTCGACATAGGCGGCGACCTCGGCCTGCAAAGCGGCGGCCAGCATCTGCCGGGCACCGTCGCGGACAATCTCATCCAACAACGACCGACCGGCACCGCTGCGGGTGTCGTTGGCCTGCGCGACATCGTGAACTACGGTGAGCACGGGCGTGCCTTCCCAACCAGCGCGCCAACGCCGGTCTTGATCAGAAACGAACTGGACTTGTGATCATCCCCGGGAAGGCGCGCCCACATTCACGCCGCCCTACCAAGGCTCATCCACAGGTTCTGATCATTGCTCCATCTGGCCGTTCGCCGGCTTCTGTCGCTCCGGAGCTCGGCATTTCCGTCACCGCGTTGAAACGCTGGGTGCGGGTGTCCCGTGAGGGGCAACCAGGCGGTGGGGGGAAACCGGATGATCCGGTGGATCCTGCGAAATACAAGGCGTTGGAAGCACGGATGCGTGAGCTGGAGAGGGAGAACGATTTCCTGAAAAAAGTTTCGGCGTTCTTCGCCAAAGAACAACGGTAGAGGACTTGTACCGAGTTGTTCAGGAGAAGAACGCCGACTTCCCGGTGGCCTGGATGTGCCGCCAGCTTGGTCTCCCACGGGCGACGTATTACCGGCGGCTGGACGCCGGCGACACCCCGACTGCGCTGCGCCGCCGGGAACTGACGGATCAGGTGAAGACCGTCTTCGATTCCTCCGACGGGATCTTCGGGCACCGCATGGTCCATGCGAAACTTGCCGCCGCCGGCATCGAGGTTTCGGTGGGCACTGTCGCGGGGATCATGGCCGAAAACGGGTGGGCGGCAAAGCGGATGAGAGCGTTCAAGCGCACCACGATCGCCTCGGATCCGGATAAAGTCTTCGAGGACCTCATCGGCCGGGACTTCACTGCAGAAGCCCCTGGAACGCGTCTGGTGGGCGATATTACCTACCTGCGCACCGGCGAAGGGTGGCTGTATTTGGCCACTGTCATTGACCTGTGCACCCGCATGGTCGTCGGCTGGGCCATGGCTGAGCACATGCGCGCCTCGTTGGTTACCGGAGCCCTGACGATGGCCAGGGACAGCGGCCACCTGAGCCCCAACGCCATTTTTCACAGCGACCACGGAACGCAGTACACCTCCCGGGAAATGGGCGCCTGGTGCGCAGGAAACAAGATCCGCCAATCCATGGGCGCCACCGGGGTGTGCTGGGACAATGCAGTCGCAGAATCGCTGTTCTCATCCCTGAAAAACGAGTTCTACCATCACCACAGCTTCACCACCCGCCAGGACGCCAGACGGGCGACCATGCGCTACATCGAAGTGTTCTACAACCGCTGGCGCCCTCACACCAACAACGAGGGTCTGCCGCCCGCGACAGCAATGGCCAACTTCACAACCAGAAACCAGCCGCTTCCCGCTGCTGCCTGACCGAAAAGAAACTACCCGACTGTCTCACATCCTTGACACACCTCACACCGTCCGCCACCGGAATGGGCCTGCGGCACGGACGGTCTGCGGCTCTACAAGCCCGGGCGCACCTCCCGATCGACGCAGCCAAATACGAAACGGCAGCTTTCAAGGCCGCGTTCTCCACGGCCCGGTCTTTGGTTTCAACAACACCGACCGTCAGTGCCCCTGCCCGGCCGAGACATCAACCATGCTTAACTGCGAAGGGCCCTTAAAGCGACCCCGTACTGCTCCGGCAGTACTTTCCAAAGGGCACGGACCTGAACGTGTGGAGTTAGACCAGCTCGATGACGTCTGCGACGGACTCAACGACAGGCCCCGAGCATGTCTCAACGACCGCTCGCCACGGGCAGCCATGCAACGATTAGGACACCGGATGCAAACACATCTAATTCGCAACGTTCACTAGAAACCGCCCCGTATATCGGGGGCTGATCCTCGGCGCCAACGCAGCACGGGACCTTCGCAGCAGGGCCTATCGGCACCCCTCCCGGTCCCGCGGAACGTCGATCTGCACCGGGCCTGTCGTCTCCGTCAGCACGGTCTGGGACCGCGTTCCGTTGCGCGAGTTGGCAGTATCCTTCGCCGCCGTGTCGTGCCGTTCATAACCGAGGTGCTCGGTCAGTTCCTCGTCCAGGGCGGTTTCGATGACGGTCTTGGTCAGCTGCTTGAGCAGTCCGTCAGGACCGGCCAGGGACAGCCCCTGCTCCCTCGCCATCCTGACCAGCTCGCGGGCAGCCTCGGCCTCGGATTTCTCTGTCAGTTCGTCAACGGTTTTCGTACTCGGCACAGCCTCAAGTGTTGCGGCCATATCGGGCTCCTTCCCGCCAGGCTTGCCGCCCCGGCGTGTCGAGCCGGATACACCGTTAATTCCCCAGTCCCTGCCCGGGCAGCACGCCGCTGAAGAAGGCGAGGTTCCTGAAGGTCACCGGCGCCGAGAAGATGTCCGCAGCAGCGGTGATCGGCGCGTATCACGACCTGTGGCAGGTTGAGGCGTCCTTCCGCATGACCAAGTCCGATCTGAAGGCCCGGCCAGTGTGAGCCCCGCCCGGCACCGATCTCAGACCCAGAACCGGCCGCAGCCGAGGGCTTCCACGATGGGGACCGCTTCTTCCTCCGCCCCCTCTGGCGGGGCCAGCCAGTGGCCCGTGGAAGGGGGAGCGGAATCAGGGGTAGAATCCACCCCGCGGGAGGACCGCCATGCCCCAATGCGGGCCGCCCTGCGGCTGTCGCCCGCCGAAGGATCCCGCGCTTGTGCGTCATCCGGCGCCTGCGCCGGGCCCGGCGCGCTGAGCGCAACCGGCACACCAGCCCGGGCAACAATTCCCTCAACCGGGTTCGTCCGGGGAGGACGGAGCCACGGGCGCCGCGATCTCTTTCACGGGCACATCACGCCCAGCCGAAAACCGCCGCTGTCTTCGGCCCCTCTCCCAGAGCCCACCGTGGTCGCCGGAAACCGGACACGAACAGGGGGGCCACTTCAAGAGATACAGGCCAGTTTGTCCGCGATCGCGGTGTTCGACTCGCACGCCGAAGCCAGCAGCACGATCTGGGCGCGCTGCGCCAATCCGGCACGGACTCGAAGACCCCGTCAAGCGGGATAGTTCCCCAGGATCACCATCAACGACGCGTCGCATAGCTGGCGCTGCGACGGCCTGCGTAGTCCGCCAGGATTCGAACGAAGTCCTCGGTTCGCTCCGCGAAGACGTTGTGGCCCGCGGTTCCCAGGATGTGCAGGCTCGTGGTCTCCGAGACGAGGGCGAGCTTCTGGTAGAAGGCGATGCCCAGGTCAACCGGCGCCGAGCGATCGTCGCGGCCCCAGACGACTTCGACGGGAATATTGACCTCGCCGGCGAAGAGGCGAGCGCGGATGTCGTCCTTCGCCGCCTGAAGACTCGGCTCCCAGTATTTCTTCTCAACCATCGGGTAGGTCTTGAGGGCGTTCTGGTGGTTCTCCTTGACGTACTTAGCGGCGGCCGCATTGATTTGTTCCTGCGGCACCGGGGTCACGTACAGCGCACGGAAGTAGGCTCCGCAGATCTCCTCCGGAGACGCGTCCGCCGGAAGCGAACGCGTGATCGCGTCGTAGAACTCAACGTCGCGGAACTTAGCGTCGGTGCCAGCGAGCGTCGCGCTCGACACGATGAAGAGACCTTTGGTCGACTCCGGCATGTCAAGAGCGAGCTTGCTCGCCAGCAGGCCACCGCGCGAGTGCCCGACCAGAATCATGTCCTCGAGTCCCAGAGCGTCGATGAAGCCCCTGGCGTGCTTGACCACCGCATCGAACGTCCACTCGGCATGCGTCGGCGCGAGGTCAGTCTCTCCCTGCCCCAGCTTGTCGAAGGTCACGACGCGGAAGCCCTTGTCGACCAGAGGAGCGATGACGGGAGCCCAACCATCCCCGCCGCCCGGCATGCTCATACCCGAGTGGCCACCGTGGATCAGGAGGATGACCGGACCCTCGCCCTGATCGATATAGCGCGTCCTGATTCCGCCGACGGATATGTAGTTCACGGACAGGTCTGTGTTCAACTCAAGCCTCCTGATCAAAGCAACTGGCTCGCCTATGGGGCGAGTATCTGCCATTTCTGTCACACAGAGAAGCCTTCTGTCAAGAGGGATCCGTGATTCAACGCCGGTGACAAGTTGAACGCCCGCGATCGCCGTCGACATCCCGGTCGTCGGTTGACGCTCGTTGTGCGCCAGCTGCTGATGGGGCCCGCCGAGCCCATCCCGATTGGTACGCCTTGGTTGACGTGAATACACGCCGATACAACAGCAACCACAACCGGCTGGCTGCCAGGCGCCATACCAACATCCGTGCGCCTACTCGACATTGGCTCTCCACGGCTCCACTGGGCCGCCTGGCCAGCGTCAACGCGATCGAGTAGGCGGGCGACCGCCACGAGCTGCGAAGCCCGGATTGAGCGGAACCATTGACGAACGACGAGCGAGTGGATAGCACCCATCAGAGTCACTCTCTGCCTAACAGAGGGCAGTGGCCCACAGGCCATCATGCTCCAACTGGAATGCAGCGCCAGGTCAATCTCCCCCAGGAAGAGAGATTGACCTTCGACGTGAAAATGCTCTCGAGCGAGACAAAAAGCTTCTGCGACGCGACATGCCGTCGCGTGTTCGACACAACTTCGCTTCAAGTGGTCGGATGCATCAGTGATCGCGAATTAGACACATGGAGAAGTTCGACATTCTCACCCTCCGCCTATTAGAGAAGGAAGACTGACCAATGAAACAAACACTGTCCAAATTCGAGTCTGAGTCGGTACGTACCCACTCTCGCCGTGCCGCCATCGCCGCCGCAGCCGGTAATGTCTTGGAGGGTTATGACATCGGGATTTATGGCTATTCGGCGGTTATCCTCGCCAAGCTCTTCTTTTCTGACAACGGAACCGGCGCGTTGATCTTAACCTTTGCCGTCTTCGCCTCCGGCTACCTCACGAAGCCACTGGGCGCCGTGCTGTTTGGCCACATTGGAGACCGTTACGGCCGGCGCTTGGCTCTCGTTACTTCAGTCCTGCTCATCGGTATTTGCACGGTACTTATTGGTGTGCTGCCAACCCAGGCCTCCATCGGAATTTCTGCGCCTATCCTACTTACAATTCTCCGCCTGCTCCAGGGCATCGCAGCTGGAGGCGAATCATCTGGCTCGGCCATCTTTATGGTTGAGTCGGCCCCGCCCGCGCACCGCGGCCTCTACGGAAGCTGGCAGCAGGTAAGTACAGCTGGAGGTCTATTGCTTAGCTCGGGAGCGATTGGTGTCCTGTCAGCCGTATTCACTCAGGAAGAAATTTTCGTTTGGGCATGGAGGATCCCCTTCCTTCTCGCCATATTCACAACTCTCGGAGCCCTGTGGCTGCGCCTCGGAGTCGAGGAGACCCCCACGTTTGAGGCACTCGAAAAGAGTGATGCAGTTGTGCACAACCCATTGATGGTTAGCATCAAAAAATTCTGGAGAGAGATAGTCGTGACCATCGGGGTCGCGAGAGCAATGATCAGAACCTGTGGATCCCGGGCGGGCGTGCCTTCCCGGAAGATGATCTGCAAGGAATCCGAATTCTGATCAAGACCAGCGTTGGCGCGCTGGCGGGAAGGCACGCCCGTGCTCACGGTAGTAGACAACAACGACGACTCCAACGAGACCCGCAATGCGGCCGGTGCGGGCCGGTCGTTGCTCGACCAGATCGTCCGCGACGGTGCCCGGCAGATGCTGGCCGCGGCGTTGCAGGCCGAGGTCGCCGACTATGTAGCCCGGTATGCCGGTGAGGTCGACGAACACGGCCACCGACTGGTGGTCCGCAACGGATACCACGCCGAACGTGAGGTCGTGACCTCGGCGGGTGCGGTGGCGGTGAAGGCGCCCCGCGTGAACGACAAGCGGATCGACCCCGATACCGGCGAGCGCAAGCGGTTCTCCTCGGCGATCCTGCCCGCCTGGGCTCGCAAGTCCGAGCAGGTATCGGAGGTGCTGCCGCTGCTGTACCTGCACGGCCTGTCAACCAGTGACTTCGGGCCGGCGCTCGAACAGTTCCTCGGCACCGGCGCCGGACTGTCCGCATCCTCGATCACCCGGCTCACGGCCCAGTGGCAGGACGAGGCGAAGGCCTTCGGCACCAGGGACCTCTCGCAGGTCGACTACGTGTACCTGTGGGTCGACGGCATCCACCTGAAAGTCCGGCTCGAGCAGGAAAAGCTCTGCCTGTTGGTGATGCTCGGGGTGCGGGCGGACGGCCGCAAGGAACTCGTCGCCCTGGCCGACGGCTACCGAGAGTCCACCGAGTCCTGGGCGGACCTGCTGCGGGATTGCCGCCGCCGCGGGATGCGCGCGCCGGCGCTCGCGGTCGGGGACGGAGCTTTGGGATTCTGGCGGGCACTGCGGGAGGTGTTCCCCGCCACCCGCGAACAACGCTGCTGGTTCCACAAACAAGCCAACGTTCTTGCTGCACTCCCGAAATCGGCGCATCCGGGTGCGTTGGCGGCGATGAAGGAGATCATCGGGGCCGAGGACATCGACAAGGCGCAGTTGGCGATCGCAGCGTTCGAACGTGACTACAGCGCGAAGTACCCGAAAGCGGTGAAGAAAATCGTCGATGACGCCGACGTGCTGCTCGAGTACTTCCGGTATCCCGCCGAGCACTGGGTGCATCTACGCACCACGAACCCGATCGAATCGACCTTCGCGACGGTTCGGCTTCGGACCAGGGTGACCAAGGGCCCGGGATCACGGGCGGCGGGCATGGCGATGGCCTACAAGCTGATCGAAGCAGCGCAGTCGCGGTGGCGGGCGGTCAACGCACCACACCTGGTGGCGTTGGTGCGGGCCGGCGCAGTGTTCCACCAGGGCAAGCTCCTCGAACGTCCGGTCGACATCACCCCGGAACCATCGCCCGACACCCCAGTGTCCGAGGTCGCCTGACGACCCTCGATCCACAGGATTTGACTATTTCTCGAAAGAGCGGTTTCGCGACCAGTAGGGAGGAAAGCGAAGAAGGTGTCGCATCCGTTGCTGTCGCCATACCTGCAAGAGGTCCCGACGTGAGGCTGGCACTAAATGCATCAGCGCCGAGCTATCGGTTACGGCCATCACATGTCCGCAAAGTAGCTGGCATCATCGGCGAAGCTGCCGCAGAGCTTGCTACTAAGCTGGTCTAACTACATTGGCAAAGGAGATGTTCTGTGTCGAGTACCCCCGACCTGCCGGCGTTCGTTTCGACGATCGATGACTACCTGCGCTTAGAACAGCGCCACTCGCCGGCCGAGCAAATGTTCGCAACCGTCCTCACAGACGACTTCGAAATCGGCTTTCGCGGCGGCCACCAATGGAAGGGACTCAATGGTCTGCGGTTGTATCTCACGCAGCGGGACGGGATTTTCGACGAACGCCTCGAACTGCGTCAAGTACTTTCCTACGTTCCGGTGCAGGAGGATGTCATCGAGCTGACGACACGACTCGAGTTCTTCTTCCGTCGCTGGAGAGCTCCTTCGCCGGTCAGCGAAGAATTCACCGGTGCGGCCTTTCACACGTGGCTGATCCGCATTGTCGACCATGAGACCCGCGTGGCCCGGGTGGTTATCGATGGATTTGCAAATCTCAACGACAACGCCAGGGCGGCGTTTGCTATCCCAGATGAAGGGTTCGACGAATAACGCATGTGACCGCATCGTGATCACTTTGCGCTTTACTCGCACAACCCGTGGGCCGACAACACGGGTGCAGATCAGGCCGCCTGCTTCGCCGGGAGACGCCGCGGCCACGAAAGTTGCAGGGCGGCTGGACATTAGCGCCGTGGATGGGTTGACCGGCCGCCGTGTGTTTGACCGCCGTCGTCAAGCGCCCTTCGAAGCGATTACCTTGACAATTTCTCCACTGCTTACGTGTCGCCGACGCCGAAAGCCTCGGCGAAGCTAACGTTGCCCCTGGTTTCCCTCTGGGTTGCGTCCACGGCAGCCAGGAGGCGGGAGTTCTCGATGACTATCATCTCGACGTCCTGTTGGTCATCTGCATAGTGGCGATGCCATACCCACGGCGGCGTATACACGAAGTCGCCTGCGCTCCACGTTACGCGTTGATCGCCAATCTCCGACCAGCCCGAGCCATGTCGCACGAAGTGAACTGACTCGTGTACGTGTCGATGAAGGTCACTGCCCGCACCGGCGGGGATCTTCTGCAGGAAGAACTCAATGGAGCGGGCGGGTATCCGCAGAAGCAATCCAATTTCTGATGGGCTTCCGGTCTGGATCCAGTGTGCCTCGGTGGAGTTCACGACGAGGTGCTCCTCGGTCACGTGCTGGGTGTCGCGATCCCCTGCGCGCGCCATACTTTCGGCGAAATCGGCTAGCTCGTCACGGGATAGGGTCATCAATCCACTCCTCTGGGAATTTCGTCGCTGAGCGAGCATGGAGTCACTTTTCGGCGACCCAAGCGCCAGGGTCACGACAGAGCTATGTGCAAGCGCTTCTCGAGCGCGGCGATACTGATGGCGAAGGTCTCGAGTACGCGCACGCGTCCGTCTCCGGCGTTGTCGATGTCGAAGATCGCGTACTCGGTATACAGCCGGCTGACGCACCGAAGCCCGGTCAGCGGGTAACTGCACTCCGGAACCAACTTCGCGGTCCTGTCCTTGCCGAACAGCGTCATCATCACGAATACGCGCTTCGCTCCGATGGCGAGATCCATCGCACCCCCGACCGCGGGAATGGCGTCCGGTGCTCCGGTGTGCCAGTTGGCGAGGTCTCCACGCTCGCTGACCTGAAACGCCCCGAGCACACACACGTCGAGATGGCCGCCGCGCATCATGGCGAAGGAGTCGGCGTGGTGGAAGTAGGACGCCCCAGGGGTTTCGGTGACCGGAACCTTGCCTGCATTGGTGAGATCCGGGTCAATGGCGTCTCCTGTCGCGGCGCCTCCCATGCCGAGCATGCCGTTCTCGGTGTGCAGCACCACCTCGGCGGCGGGGTCGAGGTAGTCGGCGACCATCGTGGGCTGGCCGATGCCGAGATTGACGTACGACCCAGGTGCGATGTCGCGGGCGATCATCGCGGCGATCTCCCCGCGGTCCAACGGGCCACGGTCGAGATGCTCGACACGACGCCGTGTCCTTGCATCGAGCGTTCCCGTCACGAGGCGGCCTCGGTGCGGGCGGCGGGAATCGAGGACAGGTCGAGGATGCGGTCGACGAAGATACCCGGCGTCACGACCGTCTCGGGGTCGATGCCTCCGGTCTCGACGACGCGGGAGACCTCAACGACGGTCAGCGTGGCGGCGGTCGCCATGACCGGACCGAAGTTGCGAGCAGTCTTGCGGTACAACAGGTTTCCGGCCCGGTCGGCCAGGTGTGCTGCGATGAGTGCGACGTCGCCGCGGATCGGATACTCCAGCACGTAGTCGCGGCCGTCGATCGTGCGGATCTCCTTGCCCGAGGCGAGCGGGGTGCCGACACCGGTCGGGCAGAAGAACGCGCCAATGCCCGCGCCTGCCGCTCTGATCCGCTCGGCCAGGTTGCCCTGCGGGACCACTTCGAGGTCGACCATGCCGTCCCGGTAGAGCCTGTCGAACACGTACGAATCGGCCTGTCGGGGGAAGGAACAAATGACCTTCGCGACCCGACCGGCAGCCAGCAGCGCGGCCAGACCGGTGTCGCCGTTGCCCGCGTTGTTGCTGACGATGGTGAGCTCGGCGGCGCCCTGTTCGATGATCGCATCGATGAGTGTGGTGGGCATGCCCGCCATGCCGAATCCGCCGACGAGAATTGTGGCGCCGTCAGCGATTCCGGCGACGGCTTCGTGGGCGGCGGCGCAGACGGCGGTGCGGCTCATGACGACGCCCGCTCGTCCTCGTCGAATTCCGGCAATACCTCGGCGGCGATGCGAAACGCGGAGTTGGCGTCGGGGACGCCACAGTAGATGGCAGTCTGCATCAGCAGCTCCTTGATCTCGTCGTTGCTCAAACCGTTCCGGCGGGCCGCTCGCAGGTGCATCGCCAGTTCCTCGCGGTGCCCGCGCGCGACCAGCGCCGTCAGGGTGATCATCGAGCGGCTGCGAAGGTCTAGACCTGGGCGTGTCCAGATGGTTCCCCAGGCGTACTGGGTGATCAGGTGCTGGAAATCGGCGGTCATGTCGGTGGTACCGGCGATTGCCCGGTCGACGTGCCCGTCGCCGAGCACCTGGCGCCGTATCGCCATTCCCGCGCGACACACATCCTCGACGGTCCTAGTCGCAGGCTGCGGAATACCCACCTGCTCTGCGATGAGGCCGGCGACCCGGTCCGGGGCTTCGGCGGGTGCCAGGTGGCCGACACCGTCGAGCACTACGAGGTCACCGTCCTGGACACCGGAGGCGATGCGCCGCAATGACTCCGGCGGTGTGGGCACGTCGGCGCTGCCTGCCACGGCCAGGACGGGAGTGACGATCTCGCGCAATCGGTCGGAGACGTCGAATGCCGCGAGGGCCTCGCAGGCCTGCGCATAGGACTCCGGATCGGTGTGGCTGAGGGTGTCCAGCAGCGCCGCGCCGACACCTGGTTGCCGGTCGACGAAGCCCGGCGCGAACCACCGCTGGGCCGCGCCCGAGAGTAAGGTTTCGACGCCCTCGGCGCGGACGGTGGCGGCGCGCTCGAGCCAGCCAGCTGGGGTGCCGATCAACGCACCGGTGCCCAGTAGGGTCGCCGAGTCCACCCGTTGCGGCGCGTCGAGCATCAGCTGCAGACCGACACAGCCACCGAGCGAATCACCGGCGTAGTGGAAGGTCTCGGCGTGCATGTCGTCGGCGAGTGCCAGCACGGCGACCGCGAGTTCGGCGATCGTGAAGGGCTCGCCAGGACCGCCTCGACCGTGACCGGGTAGGTCCCACCCGACGACGCGGGCGTGCGCACTCAGCCATCCAGCCGCAGCGCTCCACAGCGTGGCTGCCGAGGTACCCAGTGAAGGCCCCAGCACGAGGACAGGCGCACCGTCGGGTCCGCCGAAGTCGATTGTGGCCAAGGCCGGAATGGTCATGACGCAGACTTGATGAAGCGGCGGGCCCGACTCAAGGTCGAATCGATCAGCCGATCGGCGGCACCGGTGTAGTCGGGCCGTGCTGGGCTACCGGTCAACTCGGTCATTGCACGTTGTTCGGTGAGCAGCCCGCCCGCGTCGGCCAGGTTCGCGGCCGCCCGCGCCGTGTCCACCTGCAACCCGGAGAGCAGTTCGGAGGCTTGGATGGCCGCCACGACGGTGTGGCGGGCGAGCGTGCGCAGTGTGGCCCATTCGGCGTGCCACGCGCCGTCGGAGCGCTCGTCGACACTCGCTCCTGCGGCCAGGTGCAGGGTGGCGCCCAAGGTGCCCGCGGTGAGCGCGGTGCGCCGGATCAACACAGAGCGGACGGGATTGTTCTTGTGCGGCATCGTCGATGAGCCGCCACCAGTCCCCTCGGCCAGCTCGCCGACCTCGGGCCGGCTACCGGTCGCGATGTCGGCGGCGATGTGCCCCCAGGCGTCGCAGCAGCTCACCAACGCATCCCCGATGCGGGTGATCGCCGAGCGGGTGGTGTGCCAGGGCGGAGCCGGCGCCAGCCGCAGTGCGCCGGCGAGCGCGTCGCTCAACGCGATGGCGCCGTCCACCGAACCGGTCAATTCGGTAGCCGCCGCCAGCGTTCCCACCGCGCCACCGACCTGCACCGGCAGCGAGGGCAGCAGCCCGGTCAGCGGTTCGGCGGCGTCCAGTATGCCGGTAAGCCAACGTGCCATCTTGGCGCCGAAGGTGCTTGGTAGGGCGGCCTGGGTCAGGGTACGCGCGAGTGTTGGTGTGCTCCGGTGCCTCTCAGCGAGCTCGGACAGCGCCCGGACTTGGACGGTGAACTCGTCGCCGATGCGCATGAGGACATCACGGGCGCAGATGACGAGCGCTGTGTCGACGACGTCCTGACTGGTTAGCCCGCGGTGTAACCAGCGGGCTGTCGCCGCCGTTGAGCGCTCACGCAACAACGTGACCAGAGCGCTGACGGGGCTGCCGTCGGTGGCGGCGCGGCGGGCGATCGACTCGGTGTCGGCGTCGGCGATGAGGTCTGCCAAGCTGGCACGCGCCTCTTGCGGTGCGATACCGGCGTCGACGAGGCTGTCCAGCCACGCCCGTTCCACGGCCACCATGGCCTCGAGGAATGCGGGGCCGCTCATCAGGTCGCCTGCGAGGTCGTCGCCCGGCCAGAAGAGGTCAGTCATCGCTGGTGTCCCGCGTAGCGCAGGAAGACCGTCTCGGGTTTGCCTGGCGCGTCCTGCAATTGGATGTCGAAGCGTAGTCCGGCGCCCTCGCGGGTGGCGATGAGCGTGTCGCGACGCTCGGGCGGCAGGGACGCCAGCAGTGGATCGCCGGCCAGCTGCCCCCCGGGCACGTAGGCGCGGGTGAACAGCCGGTTGAGCAGCCCGCGGGCGAACACGGTGATCAGAAAGAACGGTGCCGCACCGGGATCGCAGGGACCTGGGATGACGGTGGAAAAGTTGTACCGTCCGCCATCGTCGGTGCCGGCGCGGCCCCACCCAGTGAAGGTCCAGCCGTCCCGGTGTAGCGAGCCGGTGGACGTGGGGATGGTGCCGTCGGCGTTTGCCTGCCAGATCTCAAGTAGGGCGTCGGGAACAGGCTGGCCGTCACCATCGAGGACCAAGCCGGAAAGCTGGACGGCACCCGGTGAGCCGGCCGGAACCAGCTGGTCGCACCGGTCGAACGGGAGTGCGTAACCGAAAAAGGGTCCGACGGTCTGCCCCGGGGTGGCGGTGAGCAGGGTATTCATCAGTGTTCGCTTCCGCGGTGGGGATCCTCGGTCGGAGTGCGCGTCGCGCCGGTGAGGATGATGTCCCACCGGTATCCGGTGGCCCATTCGTGGGTGGTGACGTCGTGGTCGTAGTTGGCAATCAGTCGGTCTCGGGCCTTTCGGTCGGTGATCGACTGATAGATCGGGTCCAGCGCGAACAACGGGTCGCCGGGGAAGTACATCTGGGTGATCAGCCGTTGCGTGAATTCCGTTCCGAACACCGAGAAGTGGATGTGGGCTGGGCGCCAAGCGTTGCGGTGGTTCCTCCACGGATACGGCCCTGGCTTGATCGTGGTGAAGCGGTAGCTTCCGTCGTCATCGGTCAGGCAGCGGCCGACGCCGGTGAAGTTGGGGTCGATCGCGGACGGGTGCTGATCACGCTTGTGGATGTAGCGACCGCCGGCGTTGGCCTGCCAGATCTCGACGAGTTGACGTCGCACCGGCCGTCCGTCGCCGTCGACCACCCGGCCGGTCACCACTATCCGTTCGCCGATGGGTTCGCCTGAGTGCTGGATGGTGAGGTCCGATTCAAGCGGATGCACGTCGCGTTCGGAAAAGCAGGGCGTCCACAGCTCGACGCCCTCCGGGTCAGCGTGGTGTAGGTCCTTCGTGGGATGACGCAGCAGGCTGCTGCGGTAGGGCGCGTAGCCGAGCCGCGGCTGCGTCTCCTCGATGCCAGCGCGCTGATACTCGGACTCGATCGCCTCGATCTCCGCGCTGATCGCCTGCTGCCTCGGCAACCCGCCGTCGGGATCGGGGTCGATCACTGCTGTCATAGCCTTGACACTATTGGCTCCTCGGCGACTGACCTACGCTAGATTACCACTGAGCGGAAAGGATCCGTGAGTGGCGGGAAATACCTCAACGCCCGGCACCAGCGTCGCTTCTCGTTTGCTGCGCATGGTCGCCGCCTTCGATGAGTGGCACCGGACACTGACGCTGTCCGAACTGGCGGGTAGGGCCAGCCTGCCGATGGCCACGGCCCACCGGCTGGCTGCCGAACTGGTTGCGGGCGGGGCGTTGCAGCGCCGCACGGACGGTCGTTTCGAGGTCGGCCGACTGATGTGGAGCGCTGGGCTGCTCGCCCCGGTCGGAGGCGGATTACGGCAGGTCGCAGAGCCGTTCTTGCACGATGTCTACGCGGCAACGCTCGCCACCGTGCACCTCGCGGTACGCGACGGCAACGAAGTATTGTACCTCGAGCGGATGATGGGTAGGGCATCCGTGCCGATCGTTAGCACCGTCGGCAGCAGGTTGCCGATGCACTGCACCGGCGTCGGCAAGGTGCTGTTGGCGCACGCGCCACGCGAAGTCCAGGATCAGGTGTTTGCCAATCTGACTCCGATTACTCCCTACACAATCACCCAGCCTGCGGTGCTGTCCCGACAGTTGGAGGGGGTGCGGCGCGAGGGGTTGGCTACCACCGTGGAAGAGATGTCGCTAGGCGCCTGTTCACTGGCCGTGCCGATCGTCCGGCAGTCCGACGACGCTGTGGTGGCCGCGATCGCCGTCGTAGTTCCGTCGTTGAAGCGAGGTCGCCAGCGACTGCTCGGCGCCCTGCAGGTGGCTGCCCGCGGCATCGTCCGGCTGCTGTGACCCACGGGCCGCCGCAGCAGCGATCGCTGTGCTGTCGGGCGGCTTCTGACAAAACGCGACACCGTCGCTAGCCGTCGAAAAAGTGGTGACTGCCATGACATCTGGCGCGAATCGGAGTCCGCGCCGCGGTGGAGGGATAGACGCGACCGATCCCCCAGTTGAAGCTGAGAAAGCATCAGCAAAGGGTCCGCCGTTCAACGATCAGCGGCGGAATCCATCCTGCCCACCTCGCACTCTCACCTCGCGAATCGTCACTTGGAGGAATTGTCAATACCTGTGGATCGGGGTGTTTCAGGCGACCTCCGTTCCGGCGTCCTGATCGTCGTCTGAGGGCGGTGTTGGTGGGGTGATGTCGGTGGGGCGTTCGAGCAGTTTGCCTTTGTGGAAGACCGCGCCGGCGCGGACCAGGGCGACCAGGTGCGGGGCGTTGACGGCGCGCCAGCGGGCCGAGGCGGCGTCGATCAGCTTGTAGGCCATCGCTAGTCCGGCCGTTCGCGATCCCGGGCCTTTTGTCACCTTGGTCCGAAGTCGCACTGTGGCGAAGGTGCTTTCGATCGGGTTCGTCGTGCGCAGGTGGATCCAATGTTCGGCCGGGTACTTGAAGAACTCCAGCAGCACATCGAGGTCGTCGGTGATCTTGGCGACCGCCTTGGGGTACTTGGCGCCGAAATCGACCTCGAAGGCCTTGACCGCGAGCTGGGCCTTGTCGATATCCTCGGCGTTGTAGATCTCCTTGAGTGCCGCCAGGGCCGACGGGTGTGCTGATTTCGGCAGTGCGGCAAGAACATTGGCTTGCTTGTGGAACCAGCAGCGCTGCTCTTTGGTGGCCGGGAACACCTCACGGACCGCTTTCCAGAACCCGAGTGCACCGTCACCGACGGCGAGCACGGGGCGGTCATGCCGCGCCGTTTGCAGTCGCGCAGCAGATCGGCCCACGACTCGGCCGATTCACGGTAGCCGTCGCTGATCGCCACCAGCTCCTTGCGGCCGTCAGCGCGCACACCGAGCATCACCAGCAGACACAGCTTTTCCTGGTCCAGGCGGACCTTGAGGGGGATGCCGTCGACCCACAGGTAGACATAGTCGCTGCCCGACAGATCGCGACGACCGAACGCGGCGGCCTCATCTTGCCACTGCGACGTGAGCCGGGTGATCGTCGATGCCGACAACCCGGCACCGGAGCCGAGGAACTGCTCCAGGGCCGGGGTGAAATCGCTGCTCGACAACCCGTGCAGGTACAACAGCGGCAACACCTCGGACATCTGCGGGGACTTGCGCGCCCAGGCCGGCAGGATCGCCGAGGAGAACCGCTTGCGTTCACCAGTGTCGGGATCGACACGTTTGTCGTTGACCCGCGGGGCCCTCACCTGCACCGCACCGGCTGCGGTCAGCACCTCGCGCGGCTGGTGGTAGCCGTTGCGGACCACCAATCGGTGGCCGTTGTCATCGCGCTGGTCAGCGAACTGCGCCACGTAGGCGGCGACCTCGGCCTGCAACGCCGCGGCCAGCATCTGCCGAGCGCCATCACGGACAATCTCATCCAACAACGACCGACCAGCACCACTGTCGGTGTTGTCGTTGGCCTCCGCGCCGTCGTGAACTACGGTGAGCATGGGCGTACCTTCCCAACCAGCGCGCCAACGCCGGTCTTGATCGAATACCTGATTCCGTGATGATCATCCTCGGGAAGGTGCGCTCATTTTCACGCCCCCACGCCGAGGCTCATCCACAGGTTCTGATCATTCCTCTCACTAAGCCTGATTCCACCGACCGACGGTGTGGTGGCCGGTTGAGCTGATGGTCTTGATCCGGGCTGGTGGTGGGCATGACGAGGCCGCTGGTCTGTCCAGCTTTTCCTGTCGGGTTCCTGGTTGTCGGGTCGGGTGGTCGGTGGTTCAGGCGCTGGATCGGTGGCCGATGGTGTTGTGCCACAGGGTCATCCATGCTGGTTCGGCGGGCCAGTGCCGGGGTAGGTGCAGGATCGGTCGTCGTTGGGGTCGGGCCAGACGAGCCGGGATATTGACCAGGTGACGGCGCAGGGTCGCCCCGCGCGCGGTGCGGTGACGGGTCCCGGCCAGGGTCGCGGTGGCGCGCAGCAGATTGTGGGCGATCGCGGCGCAGACGGCCCAGGCACTGTTGGCGCCGAAGCGCCCGGAGGGAATGTGGGCCAAGGGGCCGTCGATGAGGTCGGCGAAGGTGGTTTCGATGATGGCGTGGCGGCGGTGGGTGATGTCGGCGTCGGTGGCCGACTCGGTGGTGTTGGTGAAAAACGGGTGATACCGCCAGATCGGGAACAGCCCGTCTTGGGGTTGGTTGGCGTCTTTGACCCGGCGCACGATCAGCCGGGCGGTGACCGCCTCATAGGTGCCGGTTTTGGCCATGGTGTAGACGGCTTCAGCGACTTCGGCATCAGAGATCCAGGCCCCGGTCTCGCGATCGAGCACCGCACCCGGGTATTTCACCGGGGTCCAGGCGTTCTCGGGAATGCTGTCGATGGCGCGTTGCACCGCGGCGTTGCGGGTCAGCACCAGCGAGAACACCGCCCCGTAGCGGCGGCATACCCGGATCACCGCCCGCGATCCATAGGCGCTGTCACCGCGCACGATGATCTGCCCGGTGACGCCGGGGTCCCGGCAGTAATGGCGCAAAAAACAACGAGGTTCGCGTAGCGCCTGGTCCGGGTAGACGGACGAGTCGTTGTTGGTGGCCGCTATCGGTGGCCGCGGTCGGGACCGAGGAGGCTGGTGATGCCGCGCATGGCCGCCGGTGAGGGTTTGAAGTAGCGGCGCAGGTTGTCGGGTTTGCGGTGGCGGGACTTGGCCATTAGCTCGAGCAGGCTGGCTCCGGCCTCGCCGAGATGCGTCAGGCCAGAATGCCGGAGTTCGTGCAGGTCCCAGCCGGTGCCGGGTCCGTTGGTGGCGGTGGCGGCATCGAGCAGGGCGCGGGCCTGGCCGTAGGACAACCTGGCCAGGCCGGTGTCGGGGCAGATGTCGCGGTCGGCGACGGCTTTGCGGGGTCCGGGTCGGCGGTGGGTGACGAACAGCGGTCCGCGGGTGCGGCCCTTGGTGAGGCGTGGCAGGAGCCGGGCGGTACCCGCGTCCCAGTACACGAGCTCGTGCGCGTACTCGTGATGGGCGGCGCCGCGGCGGCGGGTGCGGGGCTTGGCGCCCTTGGACTTCACCGGGCAGCACCGCCCGGCCAGGTCGAGGTCTTCGATGTTGACCTGGAGCAGTTCCTCGGTGCGGGCGCATGTTTCGTAGAGCATCCGCCACAGCGTCTTATCCCGCAGGTCGATGTCGCGGCGGGTGATGAGCCGGTCGATCGCGGTGCGCGAGCGCACCGGGGTGGCCGAGTCCGGCGGGGTGGAGCGTTTCACCCACGCGGGGACCGCCGGGGCGAGGTGTCCGTGCTCGCGGCACCACGCCAGCCAAGACGCGACCGCGGCGCGGCGGGCGTTCCAGGTGTTGACCGCCGCCTCGCCCCACAAAGTTTCCAGGGTTTCGCCGATCTCGTCGTCGGCGACATTGGCCAGCGGCCGGGCCTCGCCGAGCCTGGCGGTGGTCTTATCGACGGCGATGGCGTAGGAGCGGCGGGTGTTCGGGGAGCGGATCGAGTCGAGGAAGCCGTCGCCGGCGGCGCGGACGGTGATCCCGGACGACAACATTGTGACCTCCCTGGCCTGCTTGCCACAGATAACAGGGCCGCTTCGCGCACCGCCGGAGCGGAGTCGTCGCAGGCCGGGTTTCATGGTGCCACAGATAACAGGGTGTTATCTGTGGGATCAGTCGGCGGCGGGTCGGTGGACGCCGCCGGCGGCGGCGTTGACGGCTTCGGCGAGGGTGGGGTGGATGTGGATGGCGGCGGCGAGTTGGCCGTAGGTGGCGCCGCAGGTCATGGCGATGACGGCTTCGTGGACGAGGTCGCCGCCGTCGGGTCCGGCGATGTGGCAGCCGAGGATCCGGTCGGTGGCGGCGTCG
>NZ_JBLVUN010000003.1:0-3524 GCF_048282715.1 Mycobacterium sp. 134 | reverse complement strand
TACCTTTTTTTTCACCGGAAAGGACCCGTAAAGTGATAATGATTATCATCTACATATCACAACGTGCGTGGAGGCCATCAAACCACGTCAAATAATCAATTATGACGCAGGTATCGTATTAATTGATCTGCATCAACTTAACGTAAAAACAACTTCAGACAATACAAATCAGCGACACTGAATACGGGGCAACCTCATGTCAACGAAGAACAGAACCCGCAGAACAACAACCCGCAACATCCGCTTTCCTAACCAAATGATTGAACAAATTAACATCGCTCTTGAGCAAAAAGGGTCCGGGAATTTCTCAGCCTGGGTCATTGAAGCCTGCCGTCGGAGACTAACGTCAGAAAAGAGAGCATATACATCAATTAAAAGTGATGAAGAATGAACATCCCGCGTTCTTCCCTCCGAACAGGACGATATTGTAAATTCACTTAATTACGAGGGCATTGCAGTAATTGAGTTGCAGTTTTACCACTTTCCTGACAGTGACAGACTGCGTGTTGGCTCTGTCACAGACTAAATAGTTTGAATGATTAGCAGTTATGGTGATCAGTCAACCACCAGGGAATAATCCTTCATATTATTATCGTGCTTCACCAACGCTGCCTCAATTGCTCTGAATGCTTCCAGAGACACCTTATGTTCTATACATGCAATTACAACATCAGGGTAACTCATAGAAATGGTGCTATTAAGCATATTTTTTACACGAATCAGATCCACGGAGGGATCATCAGCAGATTGTTCTTTATTCATTTTGTCGCTCCATGCGCTTGCTCTTCATCTAGCGGTTAAAATATTACTTCAAATCTTTCTGTATGAAGATTTGAGCACGTTGGCCTTACATACATCTGTCGGTTGTATTTCCCTCCAGAATGCCAGCAGGACCGCACTTTGTTACGCAACCAATACTATTAAGTGAAAACATTCCTAATATTTGACATAAATCATCAACAAAACACAAGGAGGTCAGACCAGATTGAAACGATA
This sequence comes from Mycobacterium sp. 134, assembly GCF_048282715.1. Classification (NCBI taxonomy): domain Bacteria; kingdom Bacillati; phylum Actinomycetota; class Actinomycetes; order Mycobacteriales; family Mycobacteriaceae; genus Mycobacterium; species Mycobacterium sp. 134. The sequence goes on along the minus strand of NZ_JBLVUN010000003.1, from coordinate 2,528 downwards.
AAAACGATAATGCAAACTACGCGCCCTCGTATCACATGGAAGGTTTTACCAATGGCTCAGGTTGCCATTTTTAAAGAAATATTCGATCAAGTGCGAAAAGATTTAGACTGTGAATTGTTTTATTCTGAACTAAAACGTCACAACGTCTCACATTATATTTACTATCTAGCCACAGATAATATTCACATCGTGTTAGAAAACGATAACACCGTGTTAATAAAAGGACTTAAAAAGGTTGTAAATGTTAAATTCTCAAGAAACACGCATCTTATAGAAACGTCCTATGATAGGTTGAAATCAAGAGAAATCACATTTCAGCAATACAGGGAAAATCTTGCTAAAGCAGGAGTTTTCCGATGGGTTACAAATATCCATGAACATAAAAGATATTACTATACCTTTGATAATTCATTACTATTTACTGAGAGCATTCAGAACACTACACAAATCTTTCCACGCTAAATCATAACGTCCGGTTTCTTCCGTGTCAGCACCGGGGCGTTGGCATAATGCAATACGTGTACGCGCTAAACCCTGTGTGCATCGTTTTAATTATTCCCGGACACTCCCGCAGAGAAGTTCCCCGTCAGGGCTGTGGACATAGTTAATCCGGGAATACAATGACGATTCATCGCACCTGACATACATTAATAAATATTAACAATATGAAATTTCAACTCATTGTTTAGGGTTTGTTTAATTTTCTACACATACGATTCTGCGAACTTCAAAAAGCATCGGGAATAACACCATGAAAAAAATGCTACTCGCTACTGCGCTGGCCCTGCTTATTACAGGATGTGCTCAACAGACGTTTACTGTTCAAAACAAACCGGCAGCAGTAGCACCAAAGGAAACCATCACCCATCATTTCTTCGTTTCTGGAATTGGGCAGAAGAAAACTGTCGATGCAGCCAAAATTTGTGGCGGCGCAGAAAATGTTGTTAAAACAGAAACCCAGCAAACATTCGTAAATGGATTGCTCGGTTTTATTACTTTAGGCATTTATACTCCGCTGGAAGCGCGTGTGTATTGCTCACAATAATTGCATGAGTTGCCCATCGATATGGGCAACTCTATCTGCACTGCTCATTAATATACTTCTGGGTTCCTTCCAGTTGTTTTTGCATAGTGATCAGCCTCTCTCTGAGGGTGAAATAATCCCGTTCAGCGGTGTCTGCCAGTCGGGGGGAGGCTGCATTATCCACGCCGGAGGCGGTGGTGGCTTCACGCACTGACTGACAGACTGCTTTGATGTGCAACCGACGACGACCAGCGGCAACATCATCACGCAGAGCATCATTTTCAGCTTTAGCATCAGCTAACTCCTTCGTGTATTTTGCATCGAGCGCAGCAACATCACGCTGACGCATCTGCATGTCAGTAATTGCCGCGTTCGCCAGCTTCAGTTCTCTGGCATTTTTGTCGCGCTGGGCTTTGTAGGTAATGGCGTTATCACGGTAATGATTAACAGCCCATGACAGGCAGACGATGATGCAGATAACCAGAGCGGAGATAATCGCGGTGACTCTGCTCATACATCAATCTCTCTGACCGTTCCGCCCGCTTCTTTGAATTTTGCAATCAGGCTGTCAGCCTTATGCTCGAACTGACCATAACCAGCGCCCGGCAGTGAAGCCCAGATATTGCTGCAACGGTCGATTGCCTGACGGATATCACCACGATCAATCATAGGTAAAGCGCCACGCTCCTTAATCTGCTGCAATGCCACAGCGTCCTGACTTTTCGGAGAGAAGTCTTTCAGGCCAAGCTGCTTGCGGTAGGCATCCCACCAACGGGAAAGAAGCTGGTAGCGTCCGGCGCCTGTTGATTTGAGTTTTGGGTTTAGCGTGACAAGTTTGCGAGGGTGATCGGAGTAATCAGTAAATAGCTCTCCGCCTACAATGACGTCATAACCATGATTTCTGGTTTTCTGACGTCCGTTATCAGTTCCCTCCGACCACGCCAGCATATCGAGGAACGCCTTACGTTGATTATTGATTTCTACCATCTTCTACTCCGGCTTTTTTAGCAGCGAAGCGTTTGATAAGCGAACCAATCGAGTCAGTACCGATGTAGCCGATAAACACGCTCGTTATATAAGCGAGATTGCTACTTAGTCCGGCGAAGTCGAGAAGGTCACGAATGAACTAGGCGATAATGGCGCACATCGTTGCGTCGATTACTGTTTTTGTAAACGCACCGCCATTATATCTGCCGCGAAGGTACGCCATTGCAAACGCAAGGATTGCCCCGATGCCTTGTTCCTTTGCCGCGAGAATGGCGGCCAACAGGTCATGTTTTTCTGGCATCTTCATGTCTTACCCCCAATAAGGGGATTTGCTCTATTTAATTAGGAATAAGGTCGATTACTGATAGAACAAATCCAGGCTACTGTGTTTAGTAATCAGATTTGTTCGTGACCGATATGCACGGGCAAAACGGCAGGAGGTTGTTAGCGCAAAAAAAAAATTCCAAAAAAAAAATTCCAAAAAAAAAAAGCGACTAACAAACACAATCTGATGGCA
>NZ_JBLVUN010000007.1:0-187727 GCF_048282715.1 Mycobacterium sp. 134 | reverse complement strand
CGCTGGCGATGTCGTAGAACAGGCCGATCACGTTGACCCGCCGCGCCAAGGGGTGGGCCTGCAGCGTCTGTACCTGCACCGCGATGTTGACCATCGACAGCTGATCCACCGTTCCGAAGCCGGCCTCGGCCGCGGACTGCGCAACAGGGTGATTACCCTCGTCGAAGGCCGTGATCGACGGATCGCCATGGGCCAGCCAGGATTCCAGGTGCTTGTCGCCCGCGTCGGTCTTGCCCAGCATCGCGGTCATCGCACCGCAGCTGGAGTGCCCGCACACCACGATCGAGGTGACGCTGAGCTTGCCGACGGCGAACGCGATGGCGGCTTCGATCGACGCGTCGGCCTGCCCGGCCGGGATCATGTTGCCGATATTGCGCACCGTGAACAGATCGCCCGGGCCGCTGCTGGTGATGACGTTGGGCACGACCCGCGAATCGGCACAGGTGAGGAACAGTGTCTCGGGCCGCTGGGCGTGCGCCAGCTCCTGCATGTGCGGGCGCAGCACCGGGGCGGTGCGACGGTGGTAGGCGGCCAGGCCGTGCAGCACCGAAGCCGTCTCTTCGCGCTGCCAGGAGCTCCACGGCACCACGCCGGAGCGCTTGTCGAACGGTGTGAAGCCACGCATCGGCGGACCGGCGACGGCGCTGCCCATCTCAACCGCACCGACGTCGTGGATGTCGACGGTGCCACCGGTGACCACATGCTGGCGCTGCCACGCTTCGATGGTCTCGTGGGCGGCGTGGTCGAAGAAGTCGACCGACAGCTCCACGGTCACCGCGGTGCCGGTCGGCACCTGCGCCAGCGCGCTCGTCAGGCGGGGGAGGGACAGGAAGGTGCAGGAGCCTTCGATGGCGACGCGCCAGGTGTCGGTACCGGTGGGCTCGGAGACGATGTTGGTGCGCACCACCCGCCACACGGTCAGCGCGACCGCCAGCGCGAGGCCGATCAGCACGCCTTCGAGCAGGTTGAGGAACACCACGCCGGCCACTGTTACCGCGTAGACGGCGAGGTCGCCTGTGCGCCAGGCGGTTTCGATGTGGGCGCGCTTGACCAGCTGGCAGCCGATGACGATCAGCAGGCCGGCCAGGGCGGCGGTCGGGATCATCTGGGCCAGGCCGGCGAACGGCACGGCGAAGGCCAGGATCCACACACCGTGCAGGATCGCGGACGCCCGGGTGCGGGCTCCGGCGGCGACGTTGGTGGAGCTGCGCACGATGACACCGGTGACGGGCAGCCCGCCGATGGCGCCCGAAACCATGTTGGCCGTGCCCTGGCCGATCATCTCGCGATCGAAGTTGGTGCGCGGGCCGGTGTGCAGGCGGTCCACCGACACCGCCGACAGCAGGCTCTCGACGCTGGCGATCAGTGCGACGGTGAGCACACCGGCGGCGAACGCGCCCCAGTTGCCCTGGGGCAGGGAGGGCAGGGACAGCGCGTCGATCAGGGAGCCGTTGATCTGGATGCGGGTGACGTCACCGAAAGCCGGCAGCAGCGACAGTGCGGTGACGCCGACGATCGCCACCAGCGGACCGGGCACCTTCCTCACCGCTTTGGGTGCCCAGCGCCACGCCACCAGGATGGCGATCACCAGGCTGCCCAAAACGACACCGTGGCCGTGAGCGTTGATCAGTTTTCCGGGCAGTGCGGTGACATTGGCCCAGGCCGAGCTGTTGGAACTGCCGCCGAGCAGCACGTGGATCTGCTGCAGGGCGATGGTGATGCCGATGCCGGCCAGCATCGCGTGCACCACGACGGGGGAGATGGCCAGTGCGGCGCGCGCCACCTTGCTCAGGCCGAACAGCACCTGCAGGACGCCCGCGCACACGGTGATCGCGCAGGTGACCGCCCAGCCGAACTGCGAGATCAGTCCGGCGACCACCACGGTCAGGCCCGCCGCGGGGCCGCTGACCTGCAGCGGTGATCCGCCCAGAATGCCGACGAGGATGCCGCCGACGATCGCGGCGATGATGCCGGCCAGAACGGGAGCGCCCGAGGCGACGGCGATACCCAGCGACAACGGCAGGGCGACCAGGAACACCACCAGTGAGGCGGGCAGGTCGTATCGCAAGATCGCCCGGACCCGGTCGGACAGTTGGGTGGTTTGCTGCATTGCGCGCCTCCGTACTGGAGTTGAAGATTGTGCGTACCCGCCTCGTTGCGAGTCCACACAAAGTTATTTGACGCCGTTGTCAGTAGACAACTTCGAAAGGCGTTGGAGCGCAGCACAACCCGGGCCCGTTTCTAGACCCGTTGGAACTCGGCAACACCCAATTGCTAAGGCCGAGGGTATTTATCGCCCAGGGCAGGTGCAAGGAAATTCGTGACATGCATAGAGAAGCCAAATATTTCGGGGATGCGCATAACACTCAATATGCCTGATAGGACAGCGAAATGGCGGCATCCAAACCCAATCACCAGCACCGCGCGGTTCACCCCATTGGGCGAAGCCGTTTATTTTGCACCGATTTTCATATGGATCACCGAAATTTTTCACAGGCAGTAGGGTCGCGGTGTCTGATATCTACAGCGTTTCCTTAGAACTCGATATGAACTCCGTGACGCGGGCCTATGCACTCCGCACAATGGAAATATGACGGCGATGTCGGTTCCTCCCCGTGCCCAGCAACCCCGCCAGGCCATCCTCGGACAGCTGCCGAAGATCCACCGCACCGATGGATCAGCAATCCGGGTGTTGCTGGTCGATGATGAGCCGGCGCTGACCAACCTGGTCAAGATGGCCCTGCACTACGAGGGCTGGGAAGTCGACGTGGCGCACAGCGGCCACGACGCGGTAGCGAAGTTCGACGAGATCGAACCCGACGTCTTGGTGCTCGACATCATGCTGCCCGATATCGACGGTCTGCAGATCCTGCAGCGGGTTCGTGAGGCCGACGGCTACACGCCCACGCTGTTTTTGACCGCCCGGGATTCGGTGCTGGACCGGGTATCGGGACTGACCGCCGGTGCCGATGACTACATGACCAAACCGTTCAGCCTCGAGGAGTTGGTGGCCCGGCTGCGCGGGTTGCTGCGCCGCTCCAGCCACACCACGCCGGTCTCCGATGAAACCCTGGAGGTCGGCGATTTGGTGCTCGACGGGGCCAGCCGCGAGGTCACCCGGGCCGGTGAACCGATCAACCTCACCGTGACCGAGTTCGAACTGCTGCGCTACCTCATGCGTAACCCGCGCCGAGCGCTGAGCCGCGCCGAGATCCTGGACCGGGTGTGGAACTACGGGTTCGGCGGCAAGTCCAGCATCGTCGACCTCTACATCTCCTACCTGCGCAAAAAGATCGACAGCGACCGCGAGCCGATGATCCACACTGTGCGCGGCATCGGCTACATGCTCAGATGATCGCGAGGGATTGCGACAGCCTGACCTGCGCGCAAGCCGATCGTTAGTCCACCCCACCTCTGAGTGCTGGTTCACTTCTGACACCGAAGCGGAACGCGTTGCGGTTCGGTCAGGGCCGATGGCCGGAGACCGCGCCACCCCGACAAGTCCCGCGAACAGGCAAGCCGGCACCGGCTCAATCATGATTGTTTCCCTACGCCGCTGGTTCATCACGTCGAGGAACATGCCCGCGTCCGCCATCTACGCAGGTCATACGTAAGTTGTTGTCGTACAGGTGAGAAAAGCGCTGCGCGGTGAATTCGACGTGTCGGCGCCCGGGTGCGCTTTTCACGGTCGCGACTGTGGGGCGAGTTGTAGCACCTCGGGGGTTGCGAACAGGGCTCTCACCACCTACTAGCGAAGTGCGTAGTTTTACCTCACCAGTGCAGAACGTGGGTGAGGTGGTGTTCGGGTTCTGTCGCGACGGCTCAGCAGCGTGTGGGGCGGGGCCAGCGATGGTGCAAGGCACGGCGAGCCGCTAGCCTCACAGCAACGGCGTCGTGCCGGCACCGCACGAGGGGATGGGAGTGGTCGTTCTGGGCCAGCAGCGAGGATTCGGCGACTTGGAGGCTGTTGTCATGGACACGGTGTGGTCCTACGCCGAACCGGTAACGGTGCGCGACGTATTCGACGAGTTATCCCAGCAGCGCGATATCGCGTACACGACGGTGATGTCCACCATGGACAACTTGCACCGCAAACACTGGTTGAGACGCGAGCGGGTGGGCAGGGCCTACAGCTACTGGCCCGCGATGACGCGTGAGGAGCGTTCGGCCGACCTCATGCGTGAGGCGTTGCACACCGGTGGAGACGCCGACCTTGTTCTGAACTTCTTCCTCACCAAGATCAATGACGAAGAGTCTGCCCAGATCCGCTCAGCGCTGCGCAAAGCCGCGCGTCGACGTCCACCGTCATGAACGCCGCCTTCTGCCTCTTGCTGTACGGCGCGGTGTTGACCTGGCAGGGTCCTCCCGTACTTTACCGGCTGACCCGCAGTGGCCGCAGTCCACGGCTGTCGGTGACGGTGTGGTTAACGGTGATTGGCCTCGCCGTGGGGGTGTGGCTTACGGCGGGGTTCACTGTGTTGCGCGAACTTGCCTCAGTCCATCCCGCCGGACGGGTGAGGTACTGCCTGGACATGCTTCTGGCGCTCAACCACGTGGGATGGGCAGGTCATGTGGCCTTGGTGGTGGTCGGCGCGGCGGCGCTGGCCACCTCAGCGATCGTGGCGCGGCGTGTGGTCGGGACGCTACGACAGTTCTGCAGGCGCAGCCGCGAACATGCTGATGCGGCGCGCATTGCCGGTTTGGCCACAGACGACCCCGGGGTGGTGGTCCTACTGACCGACGAGCCCACTGCGTACTGCGTGGCAGGCCGACCGCACACCATTGTGGTCACCTCCGGCGCCGTCCAGACTCTTGACGACGACGAATTGGCCGCGCTGCTTGCCCATGAGCAGGCCCACGTAGCGGGTCGCCACACCGAGTTGCTCATGCTGCTGCGGGCGTTGGCGACTGCGATGCCACGCCTTCCCTTGTTTTCGGCGTCGGTACACGCGGTCGGCGCGTTAGTTGAGATGCGCGCCGACGACTCCGCCGCGCGGCGCCACGGGCGCGAGCCGCTGTTGAGCGGGCTGGCCCGGCTGGCCGGGCATTCCCCAGTAGTAGCGGGTGTCACGCTGGGGGCCGCCGCCACCGCCGTGACCGCTCGCGCCGTTCGCTTGAGCACACCCGTCGGATGGATGTCGCAATTCGTCCACCGCCTGGCGCTGTCGGGGACGTTGACGATGATCACTGGCGCACCTGTTGTGATCACGTTGCTCTGCCATCGTTGAACCACCCTATGACCGTGCGGGGTAGCCCCGCACGGTCAGTCGTCGTGGTGCTGCGCGGTTCTGCGCTCACGGGTCCCCCTCAAGGGCAGTGAGACCGTGCACGCCCGGTCACCGCGCCCTATTGCGGGATCACCTAACGAAGTAGATGGTGGCGAACAGGGCTATCCACACAATGTCGACGAAATGCCAGTAGTAGGACACCACAATGGCAGCGGTTGCCTGCGCCGGGGTGAACTTGCTCATCTTTGTGCGGGCAAGCAACAAGATGAAGGCGACCAGGCCGCCAATCACATGCAGGCCATGGAATCCGGTCGTGATGTAGAACACCGAACCGTAGGCGCTGCTGGCCATCGTGGTGCCCTCGTCGACCAGATTGAGATATTCGTAGCCCTGGCCGAGCACGAAAAACAATCCCATCACGAATGTCACGACATACCAGCGGCGCAGCCCGAAGACGTCACCTCGTTCAGCTGCGAATACGCCCATCTGGCAGGTGAACGACGAGGCGATGAGAACCAGAGTTACCGGGACGGCCAGCGCGAGGTTCAGCTCGGTAGGAGGTGGTGGCCAATTTTCACCTGCCTGGGCGCGGGCGGTGAAGTACATCGCGAACAGGCCCGCAAAGAACATCAACTCACTGGACAACCATACGATGGTGCCCACCGCCACCATGTTGGGGCGATTCAGTGAATGCACGCGCGCAGTGATCGCGGTTGCAGAGGTCATGGCATCCCTTTGATTCCGGGCGAGCGATCGCGGATCTACGCTTCAGGATAGTACTATCTAAAATGGTAGATTCGCGGTGCCTGCGACGGGTTACTGTGGGTCACAAGGCAATCTAGAACGGTATGTAGTGCTCGTGCCCAGCTGGAGCGCATTGTCGCGCCGACATCCGAGTGCTGGCATGGGCCTGTGTGAGCATGGTCGGATCGGGTCCGTTGATGCCAGCAATTCCCGGGAAGGCTTCGTGGTTTCTGGAAGTTGACCCGCGTTGGTTCTTCGAGTGTTGACCCACCCATGCGCCTGAGCATTATCGGTGCTGGCTGAGTCAGTGGCGATGTTCTGTGGCGGGGGAGTCCTGGTTGTGGCGGTGTTGCTCGGCGGGGTTGTCGTTGTCGGCGGGGTAAGCGTGGATCACCGGGAGCATCCTCGATGGCTTTGAGTCTCAAACCGCACGCCAGCATCGCCGATGATGACGATCGCGGGTTGGTCCGACATCCCTACCTGTATGAATCATTGACCGACATCGCGTTTCTCGGCCGCCGCGCCCAAATCTGGGGTGAGCTGGTGATCGCCAGCGGCGCGGGGCCCGGCGCTGATGTTCTCGATGTGGGTTGCGGCACCGGCTATTTCACCCACCGCCTCGCCGAGGTTGTTGTTCCCGGGGGGCGCCTGGCCCACAGTGCGCCGACCACGCAGTGGGCGGCGCGAGGATCGGATCCATGAGCTCACGACGAACCCTGGAAATGCCCTCTTTGTCGAGGACCTCAATCCGCAAATCGCTGGCGCGGAAACGAAACGTCTAATGTGCTGCGGTTGCGAAAGCGCGCGCCTTCTGCGGGATAAGCACCCGGTAGTCAGCCTGATGCCCCTGCTTGCCGCGGTGGGCACCAGCCCTGCGCAAGAGGCGTTTTCAATGCTGACGCCGTAACGTCAATCCTTCTCCAGGCTCTGGATTTCATCTCTGGCAGCCGACAGGTCTGCGACGAGACTCTCGATGTCGGTCACCTTCAGATCTATATGGTCAGCATGAAGATGAGCCACCCGCTCAACGCGCCCGTAGGCGAACTGGAACCCAACAATCTCCACGGCCGCACGCTCACCACGGCGAGTGCCTCGGAAGAATCGGAAGCGGTCGTCCGCCGGCCCTTCCCAGGCATCGACGTGGACAGCTCCCTCGGGAGGGCCAATAGAGCCATTCTGGGCGGTCATGGGGCGAAGCGTACGCCTTCGCACTTCTGTGCGTCGGCCACTCAAAGCCCGCGCAAGCTAGGCAATCGACTCCGAAATGCATCCTGGTGAGGGGGACCCGTTTGGTGGTCCAGTCGCTATGCGGCTTGGGGTTGGTGGGTCGTGGTCCACTGTAGGGCGAACTCGGCTGGGGTGAGCCCGTGGTGGGCGGAGTGGGGCCTGTTGGCGTTGTAGTCGATCCTCCAGTCTTCGATGATGACGCGGGCTTCCCGTAGTGAGTCGAAGCGCCAGGAGTTGAGCAGTTCATCGCGCAGCCGGCCGTTGAACGACTCGATCCAGGCGTTCTGCCACGGGGAGCCGGGATCGATGAACAGCGAGCCGGTGCCGTTGAACCGGCACCAGTCGTTGACCGCGTGGGCGATGAACTCGGGTCCGTTGTCGAACCGCACGTAGGCCGGTGCCCCATGCATCAGGGCCAGACGGTCGAGGACGTCAACAACGCCGTCGGCGTTGATGCACCGGTTGACCTCGATCGCCAGGGCCTCGTGGGTGAACTCGTCAATCACGTTGAGCATCTTCAACGTTCGCCCGTCGGCGGTGGTGTCGAACTGGAAGTCCATCACCCAGATCACGTTCGGCCGGATCGGACACATCGTCCCGACCGGCGCACCGATGCCGGTCAAGCGTTTCTTCTTGCGGCGCTGTGGAACTCGCAGGCCTTCCTCGCGCCATAGGCGGCGGACGCGCTTGTTGTTGACCTGCCAGCCAGCTCGCCGGGCCGCGATCGCGGCCTGGCGCCATCCCCAGCGGGGACGCTCGGTGGAAAACGTGCGCAGCCACGCCCGCAGCTCGGATTCCTCATCGCTGATCGGCGCGGGTGTCAGGCGCATCGTGGAGCGGTGGAGGCCCACCACCGCACACGCTCGGCGCTCAGAGACCCCGAACCGCTCGCGCAGCATCAGTGCGGCGCTGCGCTTGCGGTTCGGGGTCAGAAGTTTCCCGACGAAATCTCCTTGAGCATGTCGATGTCGAGGGCCTGGTTGGCGACCAGCTTCTTCAGGCGGGCATTCTCGGCCTCCAACTCTTTGAGGCGTTTGGCGTCGTTGGCTTTCATCCCGCCGTACTGGGCAACCCAGCGATGCCACGTCGACTCGGTGATCTGCAGGTGTCGACACACCTCGGCCAGTTCCTGCCCGGTTCCGAGGAGCTTGTTGCCCTCGGCGAGCTTGCGGATGATCTGATCCGGCGTATGCCGCCGGCGCTTGTTCGCTGCCATGTCGTCGTCGATTCTTCCTGCCCGAACACTCGGGCATCAGAGTCGCACAACAACTGGACCACTGCGAAGGGCTCACCTCACTGGCGCTAGATAATTGAGTTCCTCGGGTCGGCACCTGGACGACCGCTACAGCCCGCCGCCGCGGACACTCCCTTCCGCTGTGACCATACGCATGCAAGGATGCGCATATGACGCGACGGGCGGTGCAACCGGCAGCCCGAATCGGCAGCGTGGCCGGTGCCGGGAGGTTTCGGCGATGAGCTCGGCTACTACGGTGGATGGGCAGGGGAGCAAACCGGTGTCAACGGTCCTGACCGCTGCGGCGTTCACCGCGGCGATACTCGGGCTCGGATATCTGGCATTCGGTCTGCTCACTATGCTGGTCTTCACCGCCGGGTTCGTGGGCGGGCTGCTGCTGTGGCTCCTAGTGCCATCGCGCGGGTCCTGGGCCGATATCAAGGTGCCGTACTGGGTCGCTCTGCTGCTATTCGCGCTGCATCGCGTCGAGGAAAACCGGATGGGGTTCTTCCGGTTCCTGGCCGAAGTAACGGGGTTGCCGACACCGGAACTGTCGTCGCCTCCGCTCGTGCTGCTGCTGGCCCTTTCGGTCGGCGCATGGCTAGTGGTGCCAGTCCTGATGGCACGCGGCTTGCGGTTCGGGCGGTACTTGGCGTGGACGTTCTTTGCTTCCATGGGTGTCACCGAGCTGGCACACTTCCTTGTGTTCCCCTGGTTCAGCGATGTTGCCTGGCACTACGTTCCAGGGATGTGGACAGTGATAGCGCTGGCCCCTGTCGCCTGGTTTGGCATGTGGCGGCTGGCCCGCGGCGCCAACGTGAAACCTATTCTCAGCGGCCCCGAACAGACGACCGCGGCGCCCTCGTCACCGACAGAATGAACTAGGCCACGCTCTTGGGTGCCTGAGCGGCGCGGATCGAGAACACATGAGCGACGAGGGCCGGGGACACACCTACGGGTGGTCTGCTGGCATGCGTTGAGCCTGGCGCCAGGGCAGACCAACAATCGTTCACGCCAGAGGTACATCGGAGGGTTGTCATCCAACTCGGTTTTGGGTGCTAAGCGAGGAGATCGGCACGCGTCGGATCGGTGGCGTTGGGGATTCCGCGGGCGCTGGGTTCGGTGAGTGCGGCACTGCCGGTGATGAATTCGGTCATGTGCGGCTTGTTGGGTGATGGTGTCCAGGTCGGGCCTGCCGCCGCATGGCAGGTCAGCTCATGGTGTCTTGAGGGCGACAACGCGTTCGACGAGCCCAAGGGTGAACCGCTCCACGCGGTCGGTGTCGAGGTCGCTGGCCGACCGAATGTGGTTGAGCGGGCGGCGCAGGAAATGTTCGCCGCCTAGGGGAACGGTGAACAGTTCCAGAAACCGCTGTACGGCCCGCACGGGGGCCGCACTGCTGCTGATGTGGTCGACCAGGATGAGCTGGCCACCTGGGCGCAGTACCCGGGCCATTTCGGTGAGCGCTTGGGTGTGGTCGGGGATGGCGCACAGCCCGAAGGTGCAGACCACGGTGTCGAAGCTGGCGTCGTCGAACGGCAGGTGGTGGGCGTCGGCCCGTTGCAGGGTGGCGGTGCGCCCGAGGTCGGCGGCGCGCTGGCGTGCGAGATCGAGCATCTGCTCGCTCCAGTCGATCCCTGTCAGCGTGACGTCATTGGGGTAGAAGGACAAGTTGAGTCCGGTGCGAACGTCGCCGGCGGCCTGCTTACAGACCCAGTCGCGGGAATCGCCGAATAGGTGGCGGTCGAAGAATCCGATCTCACGGTCGTAGGTGCGGGATTTCTTGTCCCAGTACCGGTTCCAGCGGGCGGTGTGATCATCTGATGTTGCCATGGGTTCACCTCGCGTCGCCGGCCAGACGATCAGGCACGTGCGATGTGGGGAACAAACCGGCCGACAGTCTCACAGTAGTCGCGGTAGGCCTGGCCGTGAGTGGCGGTCAGGTAGGGCTCTTCGACCACGCGGACCTGCAGTTCGATCGTGACCGCCAGCACCGCGAACGCGGCCAACGCAAGTGGATTGGGGGTCATGAGGGTGATGCCGGCGGCGAAGGTCAGCATTGCGGTAAAGATCGGGTTGCGCGCCAGGCTGAACACGCCGTGGCGTACCAACGGTGTGGTCTCACTGGGGTCGACGCCGATGCGCCACGACGCACCCATGTCGCGTTGGGCGTAGAGGGTCGCACCGATCCCCGCGACCGCCAGGACCGTGCCGGTTGTCTGGATCCATGGCACCTGCAGGGTACCGACCGGGTCGAGGATGCCGAGTAGTTGCAGCAGGGGCGCGGCGAGGCCGGCGAGGATGGCGGCGATGAACCCTGCCCCGGCCAACCATTCCAGTGAGCCGGGGCGGCCGTTGATCCCGCGGAATCCGGTCGAACCGGTGTGACGGTACTGGGTCCAGCTGCGCCAGCCGAACCCCAACAGGGCGAAGACCAAGTAAAGGGCGAGCGCGGTGATAGGCATCGGGGTGAGTCCTCCTGTCCGAGTGCAGAGCTGGCCGAGTGCTGACGGTGCGCTTTCGGTACGGGCGGTCCTATTCGGCGAGCGCCTTGTCGAGTGCTGCGGTCACGTCCTCGTAGCTTCGGGGCTGGAAACGAGTGCCGTTGAGGAAAAATGTCGGGGTGCCCTGCACGCCCAATGCTCGACCATCGGCCACATCGAGCCGGACGCGCTCCAGTGTCGTCGGACCGGCGTAGGCCGCGTCGAAGGCGTCCATGTCCAGGCCGAGTTCTGCGGCAAATCCACGGAAGACATTGTCGGCCGGGGTCTGCTTCTCACCCCATTGCGCCTGGGTGTCATACATTTTCTTGTACATCGCCTCGAATTGGCCCTGCCGGGCGGCAGCTTCCACCGCCCGCGCGGCCCGCTCGGCGTTGACGTGTGCCTGTAGTGGGAAGTAGCGGATCACGAAGTTCACCCGGTCTCCGTATTCGCCCCGCAGCTGTTCGATCACCGGGTAGAGCGCACGGCAGCCCTCGCATTCGAAGTCGAGAAACTCCACGAACGTCACGTCGCTGCCCGCCACCGTGTTCAGCCGGCGGCTGTTCTCGCGCACCACCTGCCCGACGGCCTCGCTGGTCTCTGGCCGCTGCGCGGTGGTCGGGCCGCGATCACGCGCCGACAGGTAGACCAGCACGCCGATCGCGAGAGCGGCGACGACAAACGCGGTGAGCAAAATGCGCCTGGAACGGGCCATGCAGACGTCCTTCCGTAGTCATATCAACATACATTAGGATGTGAGTATGGACGAGCAATCGGTAGATGCCTGCGACCTGCTGTGCCTGGACCTGCCGCACGCCGAGGCGATCCGCACCGCCCTGCCAGACCTGGAGCGGGTCGAACCCGCCGCCGCAGCCGCCCGCGCCCTGGGCGACCCGACCCGCCTGACGATCGCCGCGGCCCTGCATGACGGCGAGGAGATGTGTGTCTGCGACATGGCGTGGGTGGTCGGGGCCCCGCAGAACCTGGTGTCCCATCACCTGCGCCAACTCAAAGTCGCCGACATGGTGACCTCCCGCCGCAACGGACGCCTGGTGATGTACCGGCTGACTGAGCGTGGTCGCTCCCTGACCGCCGTGGTGCTCGGAACTTCGGTGCGCATGGAGGCTGACCGTGTCTGACGCATGCTGCGGACCCCAGGACACTGAACCGGAGGCCGGTCCCGAGAAACTGTGGCAGGTACGCGAACTGCAACTGGCCATGCTGTCGGCGGTGTTGCTAGTGGTCGGGTGGTTGGTCTCACGTGCCGGGCACGAATCCTTCTCGCTTACCATCGAACTCGTCGCCGTCCTGGTCGCCGCGTCGACGTTCGTACCCGACGCGTTGCGCAACCTGCGGCACGGCCGCATCGGTGTCGGCACGCTGATGACGATCGCCGCGATCGGAGCGGTCGCACTCGGCCAGATCGCCGAAGCCGCGCTGCTGGGAATCCTGTTCTCCATCGCTGAGGGGCTCGAACACTACGCCGTCACCCGCACCCGCCGTGGCCTGCGGGCCCTGCTGTCGCTGGTGCCACCCAAGGCCACGGTGATCCGCGACGGCCGCGAAATGACCGTGTCACCAGAGGATCTGGTGATCGGCGATGTGATGGTGCTGCGGCCCGGGGAACGCGCCGCCACCGACGGCACCATCACCACAGGCCACACCAGTCTGGACTTGTCGGCGATCACCGGTGAGTCGGTCCCGGTCGAGGCCGGTCCAGGCAGCGACGTGCACGCCGGTGCGATCAACGGCGGCGGCGCCATCGAAGTCGCGGTGAGCGCGCTGGCCGCCGACAGTTCCTTGGCCCGCATCGTGCACATCGTCGAGGAAGCCCAGGAACGCAAAGGCGCCGGCCAACGCCTGGCCGATCGGATCGCGCGACCCCTCGTGCCGGCAATCATGGCGCTCGCCGCGACGATCGCCGGCCTCGGTGCCCTCCTCGGCGATCCGATGCTCTGGCTGCAACGAGCCCTGGTGGTGCTCGTCGCGGCCTCCCCTTGTGCCCTGGCCATCGCGGTACCACTGACCGTGGTCGCGGCCATCGGCGCCGCCAGTCGACAAGGCGCCCTCGTCAAAGGCGGGGCCGCGGTCGAAGAACTCGGCCGCATCAAGGTCATCGCCCTGGACAAAACCGGCACCCTCACCCGCAACAAACCACAAGTCGTGGCCACAGCGGTTGTAGACGGCATCACCCAAGCCGAGGCGCTCCGGATCGCGGCCGCACTGGAAGCCCGAAGCGAACATCCACTGGCCCAGGCGATCTTGGCCGCCGCCGAGGACATTGCGCCCGCCAGCGAGGTGACCGCGATCGCCGGTCACGGAATCCAGGGCCACCTCGACGGCACCGCGATCCGCCTCGGCAAGCCCAGCTGGGTCCCACCCGGCCCGCTCACCGACGAGGTGGCACGCCTTCAAGCTGAAGGCGCCACCGTCGTCGTTCTCGAACGCGACGGCCGTGTCATCGCCGCCATCGCCGTCCGCGACGAACTGCGCCCGGAAGCCGGGGAAGCCGTCCAACTGTTGGACCGGATCGGGATCCAGGTGGCGATGCTCACCGGCGACAACCAACGCACCGCCGACGCCCTGGCCGCCCAAGCCGGCATCACCACCGTGCACGCCGAACTACTACCCGAAGACAAAGCCCGGCTGCTGCCGGAGTTGGCGGCCGGCAAGCCGATCGCCATGGTCGGCGACGGAGTCAACGACGCACCCGCGCTGGCCACTGCCGACATCGGAATCGCCATGGGCGCCATGGGAACCGACGTCGCAATCGAAACCGCCGACGTCGCACTCATGGGGGAAGACCTGCGCCACCTCCCCCAAGTCCTTGCCCACTCGCGGCACGCCCGGAGAATCATGGTGCAGAACATCGGATTCTCGCTGGCCATCATCGGAGTGCTGATTCCGCTGGCTGCCTTCGGGGTGCTCGGACTGGCCACCGTCGTGTTCATCCACGAATTCGCCGAAGTTCTGGTCATTCTCAACGCCATCCGTGCCGCGCGCACCCAACCCCTGCCCGGCCTGACCACCTCACCTGCGATCAGCACAGCCGCACACCACCTCGACATCGGCGCCCCGCCACCGGCTACCGATGCATGCTGCGGAAGCCCTATTGGTCCCAGGCCAGCAGCCCAGCTCCTGACCCTGGACACCGTGGGGGATCAACCCGATCAACCCGGCGATGCGGGTAGCTGCGACTGCTGTGACGACACAGAAGCTGACCCTCCCGCTGGACCGCCCGCAGCGGTAAGCCTGTAAGCCTGTACGCCTGTACGCCTGTACGCCTCTGTACGCCTGTACCAGCTAGTCATCGGTTCCCCGGTCCCGCAATATCTGCCACCAACGTATAGAGGTAGTTTTGCGCTGCGGCGGTTCGTGTTTCATTTCCCGCTGCGGTGACGTAGCGCTGAGACGTGGTCATTGATTCGTGGCCGAGTAGCTTCATCAACGTGTAGACGCTGATGTTCGCGCTAGCCAGTTCAGTAGCGTAGGTGTGCCGCAATCCGTGCACCATCGCCCCAGGGGCCGGCTGGGCGTCAGGACCGGCAAGCCTGAAGGCACGCGTAATTCGCGACTGTACCGTGCCACGTGTGATCCGCTCGCCGTCGCGGCCAACGAACAAGGGGCAGAGCGGCCGGGCCACCTGGTCAGATCGCCGCGTACAGACTTAGCATGGCGCTTCGCCGCGTCAGGGAATCGAATCGCCCGACTATCGAGGTATACCTCGATGACTCTCAGCAAGGCGACCTCCACGGGTACCGTCCGCTCTTTGCCGCCCTTGCCTTTCACGTGGATGACGCCGGCACCATCTTCGACGGTCCGTACATCCCCGATGTCAGCTTGGCGGAGCTCCTCTGCTCGCAACCCTGCCAATAAGGCCGTAAGAATGATCGCCAGATCTCTTTCAGCCCAATCGGTTTGACGTGTTGACTCCACATCCTTTGCGACCGTTTCCAGCAACGCCTCAACTGCGGTGCGGGGGAGCGCTTTGGGTAGCGACCGTGCGAGTTTCGGTCGGCCCACCAATGCCATGGGGTTGGCGGTCAACAACTCCGACGTGAACAAAAACGTGCACAGCACGTTCCAGGTGGACCAGCACCGGCGGATAGAAGCGGCTTCATGATTGCGCGCGAAGGCGGCGAACGCAGCCCTCATCGAGTCTTTGGTGATGTCAGAAACAGTGAGCCGACTGGGATTGCCGTCCGTGACGAGCATTGCTATTGCGAAGAAATCCTGGCGGTACGCCTTCATCGTGTGCGCAGACGGTTTGCGGGTCTGCCGATCATCGAGGAATTCAACGAACCACAACGGAAACGGATCCGCCGATGCCTCAGGGGCCACTGCGGGAACGGGTGGGGCAGGCGAGGGTCCGTGGCTGACGACCATGTGTCAACGCTGACGCAAGAAAGATGGATAATCAACATTATCCATTAAACGACCCAAAATCGAAGTGCATCAGTGACTTTCCCGTTAGCAAACCCGGGGGAGAAGTGTCACAGTGACAAAACCGTCCGCTCGGCTTGACGCACATAGACTGTCGGAGTGGGTCGCGAGATCGCCGATGATGACAGCTTGGCCGTGCTGGCCGAGCTGCTGCACGGCAGTAACCTGTCGGCCACTCAACAGCGTGCCGTGTACAACGCCATCGCCGACAGCATGATCGAAGGCGCGACACCTGACCGCGAATCCATGTTCCGGCTCATCGAACTCACCGCCGGGCGCATCAACTTCGACGAATACAAGCACCAAGCACTCCAGGCGCACCTCGGCCGGCGATCGTAAAGTCGTCGATACCACGGGCCCAAGCTGGCCAAGATCAACTATGCGGCCGGCGACGAAATCGGCGCCGCGGCTCCATCCGGCGGCGAAATCGATTGGTTGAGAAGGCAACTCGCACTTCCTGGACATCCACCCACACATAGCCTTGAACGTCACGTGACGGATATGTCGCAAAGGACCGGGGAGGCTGGGGGGCGTCCGACAAGGCCCGCGCGACAGGCATGCCATCGGAATCCGGCACTGTCAGATGTTCCGGAACGGCAATCCGGCACTGTCAGGTAGTCGCGGAATCGGAGCCACACAGACCGGTCCGCACAGGCGCCTCGTTGGAAAAACATCCAGCAGCCAGGGCCAATTCGACTCTCAGATGGTTCCGGAAAACAGGGCGGAATCGGACAGCTCTCATGTTTTCCCGGAATACTCTCAGCTAGTTCCGGATCGGACACGGCTGTACCGGCCGGCGCGCGGTCCGGCGTGTTCGTTCGTGGACTTCGATGGCCGCGGTGCGGCCACGTGAACGCCGGGGTCGCGCAACCCCGTGAGTCATCCAGCAAACTAGTTAGCATATCTACCGATAATCTACGTTATGACATTTCCGAGGTTCCCGCCTTGTATCCCAACAGTTTTCAGCCGCCGATAATTTTTCTCAGAGAACTGCCAGAGTCCCGCAGCATGGTTGTGCCCCACTCGGCGGTGGGCTCTGAAACTCACGCCCTGCAGTTGTCCTGAGGGGCCGAACGCAACGAAACCTGTTGCGGTTCGTTGTGTAATCCAAGTTCCTCAAACACTCAGGGGACAACGCGACCCCCCGGGGTGGCCAAGCCGGCGTTTTGAACTAATCCGCCCACTTTGACGTCGCGGCCTGTTGCAGCGACGTCGGGCGGCCCGGCTGAGCGTTATCCCGCATGACGATCCGGGGCCTGTGCGCGAGTACTGGCCGGCCCCCCACCAGCAACCAACCTGGGACGGCCGAACGACCGGGTTCACCCTTCGGGGTTGCCGCGTGACCTTCCGGTCGGCACGGGGCTACACGGCCTCCTCCGCGCGCGCCCGGCCTGCCTGCCCCCCTCGTAGCTCCCCCGGGGTTTGCGTTTCGTTTCGTTACGTTGGTTTTGTTTCGTTATGTTTCGTTCTTGCTCAGCGGTGACGAAACTCGTACAATGAGCCCATGAGCGAGAGTGGCCCGGGGTCGGACACGCAAGTTGATCGGGATCGCTGCAGCTACCCCGGGTGCTCACGGCCTCGCCGTCCAGACCCCGCGACCGGCCGACCGTCGCGGTACTGCGAACAGGCCGATGACGCCGGCGGGCCCGTCCACAATCGGGCGTCTGCATTCAAGGCCAGACGGGCGCAGCGCCAGGGCGGGGTGGCGGTGCAGGAGGACGTTGGGACCGTCGCGCCGGTGTCGATGGCGCGCGCAACGCTTGATCAACGATTAGCCGAGCTGCCTGGTCGCCTTGATGAAATGCGCTCTTACCTAGGTGAACTGGCGACGGTTGTGCAAGCTGCGGGCGACCTCGAAGCTGCCGGTGCAGAGGTCGAGGACGCGCACCGTGACGCTTTGAGCAAGATCACCGACGCTGAGCGGCGCAGCTCCGCGGCCGAGCGCGTGGCCCGCCTCGCCGAGGACCGGGCCGAGCAGGCTGAACGTGACCGCGAAGAAGCCGACATGCTTGCTGAGGAATCTGCGGCTGAACTGGCTCGGGTGCGGGAGGAATCCCAGGTCGAGATCGCGGCTATTCGGGCCGAGGCAGATGCAGCGGTGGCGCACGCCGAGCGGCAGGTGGCTGATGCAGTGGCGGAGGCCGCCGAGCATCGAGCTCAGAGCGATGCTGCGGTGCAGCAAGCGGAGCAAGAATCATCCGCCGCGCGGATGGAGGCTGCGGCGGCCGTCGCCGCCCAGCACGCATCCGACGCGGCCGCGGCACGTGAGCGCGACACTGCGGCGGAGCTGCGCCGTGAATTGGATGCGGCCCGCCGGGAGTTCGACGACACGCGGCAACGACTGCAGGCAGAGATCGACGCCGCTCATCAGGCCACGCAGCAGGCAGTCGCCGAGGCGGCGACGCTCCGGGTTGAACTGGCCACCAGTCACGCTGAGACCGACAGCGCCCGCCGGGCTGCCGAGCATGACCGGGTCGCCCTGGAGCAGTTCCGCGAAGAGGCCCACGCCGAGCGAGACGTACTGCGCCAGGCGCACGCCGAGCAGCTCGCGCAAGCACAACGCAACGCCGACGACCGGGTACACGCGCTCACCGAAGCCCTCTCCGTGGCCTCGGCGGCCACCGAGGCGCTTCGCGCCCAACTCGCGGCTCCCACTCCCCCAGCGAAACGCACTCCGCCACGGAAGAACTCACCACGCAAGAGCAACCGAGAAGCACAGACCGCAGAGGCCGGTGACGAGTGAAGACCGATCTGGCAGCGAGCTCGATGCCCCGGCCCCTCTCGAGCAGTTCAGCTACGTGAATACGTTCACTGAAGACCGGAAGCACGGAGATTTGGCATGGGTTCGGGGTACTGGGTTGTCAGTGTGGACCGCGAGAGCGGCGTTGCGACCACTTCTCCCCTGTTCAGCGATGCTGACGAAGCGTGGCAGCACAGCCTCGACATCGAGGATGCTGACACCTACACGACCGTGGTCCCCAGACGCACCCGAACACGAAGATCCAAGGAGAGCGGATCGAATGGGCACTAGTAACAGCGACGTCGCGGGTACGGCCGCATAGTTGGTCCAGCTTCAGGGCAAGCTCGTGGTCACAGCCGTGCGCGTGGAGGACGCGGCTTGGCTCAGCGGTTTCGAGCGGCAGGCCGGCCTTGTCGCCGCGTCCTCGATGCCGAAGCAAGGAACGGGAGAGCGCGCGCTAATAGGGGCGCTGCCCTGCTGGACATCAACGACCCCTGTTGCATTGTGGGAGCTGGTCGCACAACAGCCGGTCAATCAATCGGCTGTCGGCCGGTCCAGATCAACCACGAACCTGCGGATCTTCGGCGCCGGACGGGCGAAGCCCGAGGTGAAGCCGCGCTTCAGAAAGCTCTCCAGCCCCTCCCTGGTAGCAGCGAGATCAGCCAGGGTTGGCATGATCGGCGGCGCCGCGACGTTGGCGGCGGGAACTTCGTAGCTGCCCAGAGTTTCGGACGACGGTGGTGAATACTCCCCCGCTTCGTGCGCGTGCTCGGCGGCTTTCACCAGCGGCGTCATCTGCGACAGCCAGGACGTCCCAGCAAGACCGGACCAGCCCCCGTAGGGGTCTACGTCCGGGGATAGCAGCCGGCCAGTCCTGCGCAGCTCGTCGAGCACCGCGGTGAGCCGGGCTCGGCCGCCTTCGGGCGTGAGGCTATCTACGCGTAGTGCGAACACCTGGGCTGAGTCCGACAGCTCACTGGCCTCAACATCGCTGACATCACGATTAGCCAACCGGGCCGGACGCTCGTCGGCCAAACAGATCGATGTCGTCTGGCTGATCTGATCGGTGCGACTCCACCACGTTGTGGTGTAGATCAGCTTGGTGTCGGGGAATTCGGTGGCGTCGACCAGCATCGGGAACTCTTCTACATCGGTCTCGACGCTCGTGGCCTCCACGATCCGTACGTAATCCTCGGCCCGCGCCGGATCTGTGAACACCCCGGCCACCGTCACCTCCCCGCGTTCCATATACGGGCCTTCACACTTAGTGACGACGCGCAGCGGCAGGCCAGCCAACATGTCGCCGAGAGATTCTATGTAGCCGGCCGAGGCCAGCGCAGCTGAAAGCACTTGGGAATAAGACACTTCCACTTCCAGATCGGTGGCGACCCGGCGCAGGGTGTCAGCGGCCGGCAAGCTGGTATCCCAGCGCGCCACTGTCTGGCGGCTGACACCAACCCTTTCAGCGAACGCGGTCACTGAATCGCCGCGGGCATGCAAAACGCGAGAAATCAACTCGGAGAGTGTTTCCATACCGTAGAAAGTAGCGCAATACGCAGCGGATGGCACGTATCGCGCACCAATGGGTGCGTCATGAGTTGCGCCCCTCTCGTTTAGTCGGGTCTACGCCGAGAATTTCACCACAGCATGTAGAACGCTGATGTAGTACATTTGTGGGGTGAGTGAGGTATCGATTCGCATGCTCAATCAGGAGACGTCGAAGGTGCTGGCCCGGGTCAAGCAGGGTGAGGAGATCATCCTGACTGACCGTGGCGTAGTCGTTGCCCGCATCGTTCCTGCGGCGCCAGGTCCCCTTGATGCGTTGATCACCGCTGGCAGAGTGACGCCTGCGCGCTCCCGCGGCCTTGCGCCTCGTCCGACGGTACCGATGCGTGAAGGCGACGAAGACGCCGGCGCGTTACTGGCACGGTTGCGGACCGAGGAACGGTACTAGCGCATGATCTACTTGGACACCTCCGCGCTCGTAAAGCTCATCCGAGATGAGGCGGAGTCTCAAGACCTGGCCGATTGGCTCGATGAGCGAGTCGACATTCCATGGATCACCTCTGCCCTGACGGAGGTGGAGCTACCCCGAGCGATCCGCGCGGTAGCTCCCGAAGGGTTGTCAGCGGTCCCTGGTGTGTTGGATCGTCTGGACCGATTCGAGATCGACACCGTGGTGCGGGCGACCGCCGCTGCCTACCCTGACGACAAACTGCGATCGCTCGACGCGATACATCTGGCCACCGCCCAAACCGCCTCGTCCGCAGCGCCTTTGACCGCGCTCGTCGCCTACGATCACCGACTCCGCCAGGCCGCCGCAGACCTCGGAATCCCCGTCGCAGCACCGGGAACGCAAGCAAGCGGTCAAACCGAGTAGGCCACGAAAACTAAGGTTAGGGGGATGACGATGGAGAACTCGAAGGACGTAAGTAGGGCGGACACCCTCTTATGGCGTCCGCCAAATCCATTGACAGTTGTGGTGGCCGCAGCGGATGTCACTGACTTCGCAAACTGCCTTACTTCGGAGCATGGTTGGTGGTATTTCCAGCGGCGTATGTCTGCCAACGGAATTAGTATTGACGCGAAGGCTGAGTTGGCGTGGGAAGAAGACCCCGGCACTGGAACAGCTTGGGTTG
Organism: Mycobacterium sp. 134; assembly: GCF_048282715.1. Classification (NCBI taxonomy): domain Bacteria; kingdom Bacillati; phylum Actinomycetota; class Actinomycetes; order Mycobacteriales; family Mycobacteriaceae; genus Mycobacterium; species Mycobacterium sp. 134. The sequence continues at coordinate 166,989 of NZ_JBLVUN010000007.1, read as the reverse complement.
CACTGAACTTCACCGGATATCACCTCGCCTGCGACCTCCGGCGACAAACTGCCCGCGAAATCGCCTACGGCCTCACTGGAGAGGCGCCAATCGCGGTGCCAGTTCTATTCACCTGTGAGCCATGGGACGAAGACTGGCTAGCAGATCCCGTCACCGTGTACTTCAGAGCAGAGCTGAGCTGAGCTGAATCGGATCCCTGTCGGACGCGAAGGGCACGATAGGTCGATGAACGAGGGCAAGAAAAAGAGCCTCGATGAGCCGGTATGACGTCCCGACGGAGCAGGGTTCCCGGGAGATCGTCGAGCGTGAGACTAGAGCGCTGGCCATGCTTGTGGAACGCGCTGATGTGTCGGAACAAGATCTCGAAGCTACGCGGAGGGTGCTCAGGAAGTTGGCATCGGTGCAGTTTGAGGACTTGCTCGTGCTGCCCGGGTTCGTCCTGCTCCCCGACTGGGAGGTCAGCCGTGCGAACACGCATACACCCGAATGGAAGTTCTACCAGGCTGCCAAGACCTTCACTGATGACGCCGATTACTTAGAGGTGGCGCTGGGTCGTGTGCAACGGCGGCAATCGAAATGACCGTTCGGTACTCGGACAATATGTCGGATGTGCAGAGGATGATTCGGCCATGAGCTCACAACAAACCGTGTTGAACACGACGACCAATCCCGAGGCCGGCTCGGAGATGCCGGTGACGGTGACTGTCGCATCGGGGGGTTTGGGTGACGACTGGTGGTCGATCACCATCAACGACCAGACGCTGTCCGGATCGGGTTTCGAGAGCCGAACTGAGGCCGAGGGTGCACTGTGGAACATCCCGGAGGCCGGGGGCGTGGCTCAAGTCGAGGCGTCTGGCTCGATTGCGGTCCCCCATCGCGCTGCCGGTCAGACCGCGAGCATCACACTGGCCGGTTTGGCGATGGTCGCCGGCGGCGACGAAGTCACCCTCGCAGTTCGAGCTGGCGACGATCCACTCGACTAGGAGGGCCAGAAACGTGTCGGCACAGCCCCTTATGACCCCTGACGACTGCCACGACCTCATCGTGCATCTGCTCCATAGCGGTGGGCCGCTGTGGGTCCCTGGGGCCAAACCGAACGCCCGCAATGAGCCGGTACCGTTCACGGCGCCGCAGTTGCCTACGACGCTGCATCCGCACCCGCTGAACCCAGAACAAACACCCGTTCTGCTCGGTACGATTCCCGATTTCTCGCCGCCGGGTCTTGGGTGGTTGAGCCTCCCCTGGTCAGGTCCAGACGAGCGCGGAGACTACTGGTGCGTCGCCTTGTCCCACCTGGCCCATGGCCGCGGAGAATGCGACCGCTGCGCCCCTGTCTGGGACAGCGCGGACGCACACTGGGCACGAATGCCCGACGATGACGACCGCGCAATCCTGTTCGTCGCGATCGGGCTGTCACACCGCCAGTCCGACGGATCGCATGTCACGCTGCTGATCCCCCTCGATGACGTGCCCGACGACTGGTTCGACGAGTGAGTGTCCTTGACGCTCGCCGGCGCAGCGCTAGGTCGGCAAAGAGTGTGCTTGGGCGGGTCGCGTGCACCGCGGCTGCCGTCGTTGGGGCGTTCGCCGCCACACCAATTGCGCTGTCCTCCGCCGAACCGGCCTACGCCCCCACCGCAACTGTCCTGCGGGCAGTCGATGGCGACACGGTAGACGTCCGAGACGACGTCCGGGGCCGGTTGCGAATCAGGGTGTTGGGTATCGACTCCCCCGAGTTGCATAAGCCTGGTTGGACGGTCGGGTGTTTCGCCCAGGAGGCGGCCGACTTCGCCACGCAGACGCTCAGCGGTCGACGAGTTGCCATCGTCGGCGATCCCTCGCAAGATCCGCGCGACAAGTATGGTCGCACCCTGGCCTTCATCATCCGCGACGACGGGTGGAACTATTCGATCGAAGCAGTTCGCTCCGGGATGGCTCACCCGTACGTGTACCGGAACAACCCAAGCCGCTTCTCCCCCGCGATCTCGGCCGCGGAGACTGCCGCGAAAACTGACAAGGTGGGCCTGTGGGGCCCGAAATGCAATGGCCAAACAAGCTCGGTGAAGCGCTGATGGGCCCGGGTAGAGGAGCAGCGCATGGGTAAGCAATTGGCGTCCGCGAACGTCGTCGCCGCAGAGTGGGCGAACGTGGCGACCGCGCTGGAGCCCGCGTGTGATGCGTGGTTGGCGTTGTCGCCCGAATCCGTTGGGCCCGTGAAGGAATTGCTGCGGCATGCGCGCTGGAATGCCTTCGTGTTCGACCAACTCTCTCGTGGCGTCTCCCGCACCGATGCGTGGCGCGCGGCAGACGCCGAGTTTGGCCGCGGAGAAGGGGACTTCATCAACTACGAACCCGAACCCGAGGACTCAGATGACTGGCGGGGGTGAGGCTCGCTACCCGATGGGCTGTGATGCACCTGCCCCGACGCCCGAGTGGCCGGCGGAAGCAGAAGATTCCCACCTCGATCACGTAACACTTAAGGGCAGGGCTGAACGGCACCGCCGTGGAATCGGGCCGGCACAGGATTGCTTTTTGGTTGCACGCTCGGGAAAAACCAGCATCTGGCAGACGGAGAAGACGGGTATGTGCGATTGCCCGATCAGCCTGCCTCCGATGAAACTCTGGCGGGTGCTGTATCGGGGTTTCGAGGAGTCGAAGTTGTCGACTGTGCTGCGGTCGGGGCTGGATGTGCCACCGCAGTCGGCATTTTGCGCGACTGAGTATGCAGATAAGGCGTGGGAGTATCCGCCGAGTCGAGCGATAGCGACGATGCTCATCCTCGACCCCGGCGTCACGCAAAGAAGTTTCGTGGCGCGGCCGGCGGGCGCTGATGCGGAGTGGATCCCAGATCGATCCGTCTATCCAAATGAGTACGTGGATGACGGGGTGGTGATCCACACACGCTTCACCCCTGGTCACTTCCCGGCTTGCTTCGAGGACGAGAACATGTACGGGCACTGGGTTCCCGGCGATGCAAGGCCTGCCCTGTTGGCCGTCGTGATTGGTGGATCCAGACCTGAGGTCCTGCAACGTTTGCGGCAGGTGAAACTTGACGACCCATACACCATCGAGTTCGTCGGGTCATCTGCCCGCGTGTAATCGCGGTGCGCGAGGATCGCAGGATGAGTCGCGTAGCGCCCTTCCGTCTGAGATTGACCCCGCGCCAGCGCGAGCTGCTCCAGACCTATCTGTGGGTTCATGCCGACGACGCCTACGACGACGTCGAGGAGCACGGGGAGCGCCCGGTGGAAGGATCCTCGGGCTGGTGGTCGATTCTGGACCGCCTCCCTGAAGCTGCATGGTCATGTCCGGTGTCGTGGAGACGTCAGATGGCCCGGGCGTTCGACGACCTCGCCTTGGACCTAGAAGCCGGCCACCTGCCGTACCCGCATTGTGTGGCTGAGGAGGTGGCGCTAGTGCTGTCCGTGGCAACCGCCCAGTCGATGTGGATGGACGGCCAGTACGGACAAGAGGTGACGGCGCTGCCAGCAGCCGCCGGCGACGGCGATTGGGCGGCCGCGACAGATGCGCTGGTCGGCGATCGCCACCTTGACTGGCACCTCTCCCCCGGCGACGCTCCCGTCTGGCTCGGCCGGATCCCAGATCCCGCGACGTGGTTCGACGCCTTCGAGAGCCTGGACCCCCGCTCGGCGGGCCGCGGCTTCAGACGCTGACCCTTCACCCGTCGCAACCGAGCGGTCGGTTGCACTCTCCCGCTGCCCATCCCCCAGACCTGTCCAACACTCTTCTCCGTTCGGCCGAATATGCTCGTGCGCTATGGGCCTCAATCTCGACACGAGCGTGTCGTTTCGGCGCAGCCACCGCCTCGGCGAACTCATCGAAGCGATCTACCACGCCACCTCGACCACCACACCCGAGACCCATTGGCTGGAGTGGAAAAGCACACTGGACTTCACTAAAGCCAAGGACAAGGTCACCGCAGCCAAAGCGATCATCGCCTTCGCCAATCGCGACCCGGCGAACGCAGCACGCGAGTGCGAGGGCGAAGGGTATCTCGTGGTCGGCGTCTCACCTGACGGCGTACTCGATGGCGCACCGGTGCACGACGCCGCCGATCTCGCAGGGAAACTGAAAACCTACGTCGACGGACCACACTGGGACGTGGACTACGTCGAGTTCCAGGGGCACCACGTGCTGATCGTCACGGTCGCACCACCGCGGCCTGGCGATCGAATCCACTCCCTGGTTAAGGACTACGAGAGCTACAAGTCCGGAACCGTGTTCCGTCGCGGCATTTCTGGATCCGAGCCAGCAACCCACCGCGAACTCAACGAACTGCAGAACCGGCTCCTACAGGACCCTCCGGTCTCTGACGGTGAAGCGTTCAACGCCGCGATCGGCAGCGGCAACTACCGGCTGGCCGGCCGGCTGCTGCGCAGCGCTGCTCGCGCTGTGATCGAGACATGCAGCGACCCTGCACAGTTTCCACCCGGCTATTCCAGCCGTGTGCCGGCCGAGCAGATCACTGAGTATGTTCAGATCGCCGATCGCTACTTGACTGCGGTCGCGCCTTTGCTTCCCCTGGTGATCGAGGCCTGCCGGGTGCAAAGCCCTGAACTTGAACGTGAATGTAAACAGGTCGTCGCCGCGCTGGCTGAACCGAGACCGCTTGTCCAAGAGAGTGGTTCGCTCATCACCACCGGCCGGACCCAGCAGCTGGAGGCGTTGGCGGTGCTGCCCGCGACCCTCATGATGTACGCCGGCTCGATCGCGGCGATTGAACATGAAAACTATGGCGCAGTGCGTGCCCTGACCACCGATGCCGCTGTCGAGTATTCAGTGTTTGCGCCACGCAAGGTTGCCGTGCTGGATAAGGCCGGCCCCTGGGACGTTGTCGGCGGCGAACGGCACCTCGGACTTTCCCTGCGCGCCGCCCAGACAGGCGTCCTCACCGACGAGCTGCTGCAGGCTCTGGCCAGCGGTCGCCTTCCACGCCGCCCGGTCTACCCGGTCTCGTTGTTCTTGTTCGATGCCTTGCGGTCCTACTTTCCTGACCACACCGATTCCCAGTACCTCACTCTGTTCGACGCCGCCGAGATCCTGTTTTCCCTTGTCGCCACCGACCTGGCGGCTCAACGCAGCCCGGGTATCGATCAGGCGGAGCTGGGGCTGTTCGTCGTGCACGCATCGGAGAGCCACCCCTTCGAGGACACCAGCACCGCGCAGATGCTCGCCGAAGCCCGCAGCGCTGGTGAGCAGTGGCCGCCTGTACGAGCCGGGTTGTTCGCTGGGTCGGGCAAGCGGCTCCTGGCCGCGGTCGACGCTGTGTGGGCGGCAACCGAGACACAGCTTCGCCGGGGCCCGTTCTGATCACCGTCTATCGTGGCGGGGCGAAAACTACTGCGTGGGTGGGCCACTCAGGGCCAGTAGCGTGGTGACCATGCACCTGACATGCTGCGCTCACACCGCGTCCGACGCTGTCCGTGCCGGCGTGGCGAGGTCCTAGTGAGCGCGTTCGGCGATGCGGTGGCGACCGCCGCCGCAGGCACCCCGTACAAGGTGTCCCCCACCAAGCGCGGGTTTGACGTGGAGCTCGACGTCGTCAACGCCCAATGGTGGGAGCTTTTTGACCGCGCCGGTCTGCAGTCGAGCTTTCGGTGGCGGGTACGCGAACACGCCTCGTATTACACGATTACCGATCGCCAAGTGCGGATGAAATGGTCTGCGGGCATCCCTCGCTTCGCGTTCTCCTGGGAGATGCAGGGCGGGCGGATTTTCGCGTTCACCAGGGAGAAAATCTGGGCGCTCTCAGACCGTGGTCATATTGAGCCGGTGGTCAACTACCGGTTCAATTCGCGCGAGGGTCGTGATCTGATCCGGATGGTGGCCGGCCGCCAGGGGCTCAAGGAACGCCAACCATGGTCGGTCAACCTCGCCTTGGGCGCAGTGCTGGCCATCCCGGTAGGCTTCGCCATCCTCGGCCTCGCTCAGCTGGCCAACCACCTCATCGGATAGCCAGCGTTGTGAATCGCCACGAGCACAGACCTCGCGACCTCGCGCTGGGCTGTTAAAAGAGCTCCACATGTATACCTGCGGAAAATGAACCGCCGAAGGTCTGGATCTCGTTCATGTGGCACAGGTACGGGATCCTTGGTGGCAACCAGTCCACATTGGGCTCGGCGTAGGTGCGCGTAAACAGATTGTCCTGCGCTGGAAGCGTTTTCCTCTGATGTTCGAGGTCGGATCGGGTCTGAATGCAGGCAGGGTCGACGCAGCGACGGCCGTGGGTGAGGTGATGGAGCCCGACAAGGGTCCATTCCGCGGTGGTGCTGTAAACCGCGATCAGGTAGCTGCCGGGATAAGTGCCTGCGATGAGCAGCGTTGGAGACAGGAGGTCGAAGGTGGAGTCGGTGGGGTCGTAGTCGGTACCAGGTGGTGCGAGCCCGGGCAGTACCACCGAGCCCTCTTCAGGCCCGATGAGGTGGCCGATGCGTTCTAGAGCGCTGTCAGACAGTGCAGTTGCGGCCATGGGGCAGGCTCCTTTTCACGCTGAGGGTCGTTATCCGGGCTCGGGCCGGGTCGTGAATACCGAAAGCAAACATCCGAATAGTTCTTCTTCGCTGGTAATCGTGAAATGGTCGGAGTCGTGACGGCTGGCCTGCCAGTGGGCAACGATGCGCAGGGTGAGGTCGAAGGCCTCGGCGTCAGGCATGGGCACGTGTTCGTAGCGCTTGTTGACCCATTCGTCTGTTTCGGTGAGGAACGTTCCATCGTGCCGGCGCAGAACCCAGCACCCTCGTGCCCCGTGCAGCGACAGAGATTTGGGCGATGTGTCGGGCATGACGGAGAAGAGCATTCCGTAAATGATCCTGGTCTCTCGTTCGAGCCATGACCCGATGGCTAAAGCGGACATGTCCGTGCCGTCGAACTGCATTCCCAGCAGTTCGACGTTGGTGGGACGCAGCCGAACTGGGCCCGCGCTAGCGGCCAACGGCGGGCCTGTGGACGAGGAGCTCGGCGTTGCCGGCTGCGATACTTTGCAGGGTTTCCCAGAGCGTGAGGTCGTGCGGTTCTGGGGCGAGCTCGGCGTCCCCGCAAGCCGCGCGGTGCGCCCGAATAGCGTTCAGCGCGGTGTTCAGCTGCGCTTGTAGGCGTCCGGTGTTGTCAGCGGTCTGGGAGCGCAGGGTGACGATGTCGTTCACTTCGGCGAGGGCTGCGTTGACCGTTCTCCCGAAGTTGGTGGCGCCCAACTTCCACGTCTCGTAGTCGGCCTTGGCACGTAGCCATGCCTCATGACCCTGCTGTCCCTTGCGAATGCACTCTGCCTGGAACGTGGTGAGGCGGGCTTTGCGGCGCTGGATGGCTCCGCTGTTGCGGCCGTGCATCGCGATCAGCGCTTGGCGTGATCGCTCGATGAGTGCCGGTGACATCAATTCCGCCCAGACGTGTGGGTCGCGCACTGGGGGGTGGGCATGTTTGAGCAGAATGTCCTCGAAGTCGGGGTCTGAAAGGTCCTGGAGGCTCTGGTTTGTCCCGGGGGCAACGTCCCTGCGCGCTGCATCCGTTCGTTCGTGCGGGACACGGGCCGGCTCAACCACTCCCCCACTCCCCTTTCCTTTTGTCGTGTTCGCTCCGCCGGCCGGTTGGTGTGACGCGACCTTGTCGGACTTCAGGGTTCTAGCTTTGACCGACAGTCACTCACCCCTCACACCCCAATTTTCTTGCGCAGCTGACTGTGAGCCTGAGGCGGTCGTTCAGTCGGTCGCAGCGCCCGGCTATGGCGTAACTGCGGCGAGCCCGAGTCTCGGGCGGCACTGGTCGCCGGTGAACAACAGCTACACGGCTGGGCGCAGAGCCTCGGCCGTCGAAGTCAGCGACCGCCACTCCCCTACTGCTTCTTCCAGCGTTCCGGGCCCGACTACTCGTGCGACCTCTATGCAGGTGGTCTGGGGGTGGTCACGGTGGGGTTGGCCTGGTCGCGAGGCTTGGCGGCTGGCTTGTCTGACCGCATTTGTTCGCCGGACTGTCGGGAATCTGGGCGCTCATCGCCGGGTGTGCAGCCAGCGGCGCCATGGTCCCGAGCCAGGCGCCCGGCGGGCCCTTCACGGCTGAATAGCCCTACTGCACAATGGAATTCGACTCTGATCGCTTGTTGTTGTACGCAGTGCGCCCAAGGGGGTTGGGGCAGTTTACCGCGGTAAACTGCCCCAACCTCTCATTTCAAAACTTTCCGCAGATCGCTTGCTAGGGTTTTCGCGCCTGCTTCGCCGAGGTACTCACGCAACGCTAACGCGAGGCCTCGCGGCTCTGTGTCGAACTTGCGCAGGGCCTTGGTTACTGCCCGAACAGGTGGTCCCGCTTGTTCTGTGTCGCGCTCCGATCCTGGGGATTCGGTGGCGTCACTCCCCTGTTCCTCATCGCGACTGTCTGTCGCAGATCGCCAGCGTGCCACCTGTTTTTCCATGGGGACGCGGGCCAGTGTTCGCGCCTCGCGTACGGCCAGGTCGCCTCGCCGTACTTCTTCTTGCAGTTCTGGGGCGAGTTTCAGCAGGGCTCGGCGCTGCGATACCCACGCCTTGCTCTTCCTGAGGTGATCGGCGGCGGCGTCGGCACTTCCGAACTCACTGACGAGCTGCTCGACGGCTTTGGCTTCCTCGATCACGTCAAAGCCGCTGCGGTCAACGTTCTCTGCGATCACGGCCGTGAGTAGCGTACCGCGGTCCTTCGCGAGCTCGTCCTTGATGACGATATCGAGCTCGGGCCGGCCGAACTTTTGCGCGGCTGCCAGGCGCCGGTTGCCGATGATGACAACCCAGCGGGCGGCGATCGTCGCGTCCGGGTACAGCTTCTCGTAAGCCGCACGACTTACGGCGACAACGGGTTGAAGCTGGAACTCGACGATGGACGCAAGCTCTTCGAGGTCGCCGACCGAATCACGTGGGTTGTTCGGGTTGCCCACAAGATCGCGAAGTGGAACCGAGCGGGTTAAGCCGGACCGGGGCTGTAGGCCGCCCACCTTGGCAGTTCCGTCAACTGACGATTTGTCGCCAACAGCATCGATCAGACTGTCAAAGGAGCGCACACCGCCTTTGGGTCGCGTAGCACGCGACGACGGCTGTGCGGACTGGTTTGGGGTCTCGGTTGCCATGATCAGACCGCCTGCGCCGACATTGATGCCGCCACCGCAGCGATCGACATTTCGGTCGACTCGCCGAGCTCGGTTTCAAGCGACAGGCCTGTTATTTCCTTGGCTAGCTCGTAGAAATCGTCGGCCGCCTTCAGGGCCGGGTCTTTCTTCTTCTCGTCGGTCTCGCGACGCTGTGCCTCGGTGAGTGTGTTCGCGTACTCGGTCACCACGACGCCTTCGTAGGATGCGTTGGTGTGGGTTAGGTAGTGACGGATCACCGTTTGAGCTAACGGCCAGCCAAACGACTTCACGAAGTCCTTCGTCGCATTGAGCCATGCCTTTCCGTTGCGGGTGCTCCAGTTGTTGATCACGACAGTGAAGGGGAGCCCTCGCGGTTCGAGCAGCATTCTGATGGTTCGCGCAGTGGTGTCAAAGCACAGGGGTTCGGTCGTCATTGGGACGATTACCTCGTCGCTGACGTCGAGCACTGTTCGGAGCGCGTCGGCGGAGTATCCGATACCCAGGCCGTCTGCCGATCCGTCGGGGTCGACATCGAACCAGCCTGGGGTGTCGACGAAGACGTAATCGATTCCTGGCAAGTTGTTGAGCTGGCGGATCCATTCCAGGGGATCGTCGTACGCCTGAATAAGGTGGAAGTTGAGATCTTCCACGCGGCTGGCCCACCACTGGGCTGAGCCTTGCGGGTCGATCGAAATCGCGGCCACGCGCGACTGCGGATTGGGATCGACATCGTCGCGCGACAGATTGATCAGCTGGATCAATTGGGCTACCACGGCGGCGAGGTTGACGACGATAGTGCTCTTGCCAACCCCACCTTTCTGATTGACAACTGCGATGACGCGAGTCATGGGGGAGACCTCCGGTTGCTTCATCCGCGAGTGCGGATTACTAGGTCGAGACAGACCACCAAAGAGTACGGTTGCCGCCCGAAAATGGCGTGTCGACACGCTGAACACCGCATAGAAATTCGTGCAGTTTACCGCGGTAAACTGCACGACCGCCGGGTGTGCGATGTCGGCTTCACTAGGGTGGCCACCCAGGGCTAAATCCCCTTGACCTGGGCAAATGCGGTCATCGAAGCGCAGTTTACCGCGGTAAACTGCGCTTCCAGCGCTCCTCGCGAGCCTTCGCCTGCTTGAGTCGCAGTGGTCGGGGCGGTCGCCGGAAAGGTGCTGCAACATCATCGAAAGCTGCCGGTTCTGCGACTCTTCCACACTCCCTTAGCGGGTACCTTTTGGCGCCCCCGATGCGCTGCAGTTCAGCGATCCCGGGGCCTTCCAATGGGGTCGGGCAGGGTCTGGCGCCGCTCGACGACTCGTCCAGGAGGGAACACTCGGGAGGCTCCGCCTCTGGCTCAGGAGGGTTCAGGCAGACGGGCTGCACCCGGCCGGGTGGAGGGCGTTCGCGACCCTTCGGAAGGGTCGGCTTGGAGCCTCCCGCGTCGGCCCTTCGAGGTCGGCCGGGCTCGAATTGCCAGCTCTGATCGCTTTGGTAGCGCGCACACTTCGGAGGCCGGGCCGTCGCCTCGCGTCCGACAGTTCGCGATCACGTTCGTCTGCATCTCAAGGTTGCGCGTGGGGGAGTGATCGGATTGAGTGCACTGGGCGATCGCGTGTCACGAGGCTTCATGTCGCGCGGCGTTTGCGCGCAACCCCGAGCGTACGTGCGGGGGGATTGAGATGCCTGATGCGCGTGGGCCGTATGTGTCTCAGGCCTGTTCATGATGGTTGGTCGCGCGGGTGATGTCGGTGTATGGGTGCAGACTCGTGGCATGAGTAGCTTCGTCGCTGAGGACACGTGGGGGTTGGATATGCGCGAAAGCGCGGGCGTCGTTTTGGCCGCGCGAATCGACCAGCTACGGGAGTCGCTGATTGTGGCCGCCGATCCCGCCGGCCATTGTGGTCCGACCGCGGTGAGGCTCTCGCCCGACGCTGATGTTCCGTGCTGGCTGCGCACTGCGCTCGCGGATGCCGAACTGACGCAGGCCGAGGGCCCGTGGCCGGGATGGGCGCGGTGCTGGTCGGGAGTCGACTGGCCCGGGCTTGTCGCTGAACACCCTGACGATATCGGAGTGGACGAATACAGCCTGACGAGCAACACGGGGGTTGATTGGTCGACGCTCGCAGCGTTTTGGCAGTGGCTTCTCGGCCGGAGTATCGAGGCGTCACTCGATGTGGAGCTGGGGGTTGACGTCGACGATGCACCAGGGCGAGTTGAGCTGTTTCTGTACGCACTGGAGGCGCATGTCGGCAGTGCCCAGGTTTCGCAGGTTACCTCCCGTTCGCCCTGGCCTGACCCTGACTTCAGCGCATGCTCGTGCGGGGGCACGACGCTCAGGTGGCATCTCGCCTAGATGTGCCGGCAAGGGTCCTATGCCGCGGAACCCCGCCGGCTTAGTCGCGGTCGCCGCGGATCAGGTTGGCGTCGTAGTAGTCCGCCGCTGTCATCGCTTCGCCGTAGCTCCGTAGCTGCGCGGTGGCGGTGTTCGCTGCCCGGGCGATCCCCGAGATTGTCGCCTCTGACTCGCCCTTCCACTTTGCACCAGCTCGACCGTCGCCCGCGAGGCTCTCTATCGCGCCCAACACCCGTTCGCCGAGGGCCGCGATCACACCAGCTTCGGATTCGAGGTGGGCTATCAGATCCGGCCCTTCGACATGATCCCAACTGTTCACATCGCTCATGCGTTTAACGCTACGGGCCAAATCTCCGCTGTGCGGACGACTTTCCACGTCGGCCAGATCTATAGACGGTCAAGCGGGGGGAGTCACATGTCGAGGGAACGAAGGAAGGGGACACGGCGCGGGCGATCAGACTCCCGGGCCGGTTTGGTTTGGTTGCGTTCAAACTTGGCTTTCACGACCCTGCAGTGTCACAGTGACGAAATGGCCTCATGGGGCTTAGGTGGATTCCGACAGCGTCGTAATGCAGTTGGCTGGTTGTCCGCCTTGACTGCCTCGTTGAGTGATCGGGCAGAGCCTCGGCTGACGTGACCCATGGGGTGGCCGAACCGCCCCGGCTTGGAGTCAGGACGCGGTTTGCAGCTGTCGGCCGCCGGTGCGCAGAAGATGTGCGAGCTGGTCTTCGACGTTGACGTCGGGTTCGCTGAGGATCGCGAGTACATCGGCCGCGGCGATGTCGTCGATGGCGATGGCTTTGAGGGTCTGGCCGAGTATTTGATCGGTGACGTTGCGGGTCTTGAGCAGCTCTGCGAGCAGCAGTCCGGAGACTCGGAGCAGCTCGGGGGTGGTCAGTCCGTAGCCCTGTGCTTGGCCGGCCAGGAACGCGCCTTCGGTCTTGTTGACACGCACACCCACCACTTTGTCCCGCACGTTCGATCTCCTTGCGTTGGGTTCCGCGGTGTCGCCGCGTGAGCCGATGCCGCTATTTTAGGGCACGCATGTCGTTATTTAAGGACATGCGGGTCGGTGTCGGCCGCTGATGTCGCTATTATGTCGTTAAATAAGGGCATGGTGTTCTTAGTTGCTGAGTCGGGGGAGGGGGCGAGTCCGTCACGACGTCGACTGATCCGCCACAGTTGAAGTATCCGCCGTCTCATGTCGAGACGGTGCCGACTGGTGCGATCGTGACGGTGACAGAGGCTGCTGAACGGCTCGGCAAGGATCGCCGCACGGTCGTCAAAGAGATCGAAAATGGCGTGCTGCGCGGCGGAGCGATGCCACGGCCAGAGCGTTTGCGCTGGTATGTCTATGAGGATGCGTTGCCGTCGCAGCTGGGCCCGGTTACGACGCCCAGTGTCGTTGCGGCGACGGAGAATTCGGATCTCGCCAACGCTCGGGCGGAGATCATTGCCCTTCGGGAAGCGAACCGACTGCTCATTGCAGCCCAGCAAGATCTTCTGGAAGCTGATTCGACCGCGGCCGAACGGTATCGCAGTGTGGCACGCACCTATCTGGATGCGCTTTCACAATTCATGACGCCGGGACACCTCGGGGAACTGACCCGCGAATTCTGAGAAAACCGGCCCCTGGTTGGGATCAAGGGGACAGTATTCGGCCGCCGAGTACGTCGGTGATCAGATCGAGGGCTTCCAGCTCGATATCCACCTCGCCGGGGCCGGTGGTGATCATGGATTCTCGCCAGGCTGCGTGTTCTTCGGCGTGGTCGTCACCCACGCTGGCCGGCGCGAATCCTTCTGGGGGTGCCTGTGGGTTGCGTTGTTGTTCGCGGTCGTCGAGCCATTTGCGCCAGGCTGCGCGCTCGGCTTTGTGCCGGTCAAGACGTTCTTCGCGCAGTTGGTCGAGGTGGTGTTGTCCAGCGATGTCATCGAGGCTGACGTGGCCGACTCCGACTGCTCCCCATCCTGATTTGGTGAGCAGGCCGGCGATTTCCAGTGCTGTGACCATGGTGTCACCGGTGGCTCGCGGTACCGCCGCGGCCGCGTACAGGTCGGCCTTGTTCGTCAATCCGTGATAGGCCACAAGCTCGTACACGTGACGTAGGTGGTGGCCGATCACACTCCAGGCTTCGTGAACTGCTTCCACCCGTACCCGCTGCGCTCGCGCTGGATCCGTATTCACCCGATTCTGGCTGGTCAGAGCATAGGCGTCGGCCTCAGTGCCCAACGCCTGGCGCACCAGAACGATCGGAGACCCTGGTCGTTCGCGTAGGTCGGCAAGCACTCGCCACACGCTGTCCTCGCTCAGAAGCCCTGAGCCGATCGAGAGCGTTCTACCCCCCACGCCTACCAGCCAGGTGCCCGATCGTTGCTCACCGGCCACCAGGGCATAGAAAGCCAGTGCTTGTAGGACCGCCCGGACCGTCCACCGCAACCGTTTTCCAGCGAACTCTGCATCCGCCCATGCCGTTGCGTTGGCAAGCCACTCTCGAAGATTCTTCGGTCCACGCCACCCCTGTGCCTTACCCCCCGGTGAGTATTTCTTTTCTTTGTGCCGCGGGGGAGAGGAATTTAGGACGTTGGTGATGTACCAGTGCTGGGCTTTGGTGAAGTCTCTTTCCAGGGCCGCCTCGGCGCGGTGCTTGTAGCGGTCGTAGGCGTTGCCCAGTCCGGTGTGCCAGCAGCTGCCGGGGGCGATGTGCTCGCGCAGATCAGCGACGCTGTAGCCGCGGGCGAAGGCGTTGACGATCACCGACATGCGGGCCTGGTGGTTGGTCTCCCAAGTCAGGCGCTTGGGGTTCAAGACCCCGTAGGCGGCGAAGTCGGCGACGTCGGCCGGCAGCTCATCGGTACGGCAGTAGGCCGGGGCCAACCGGACGTCCTCCCCAGTGCCTTCGAGAAAATCGTCGATAGGGGCCGGCAGACGACCAGCCGCGGGCGTGAGTTGGGGGGATGGCTTGAATGCCCCGAGCAGCATCTGCAGACGTGGCAGCAGGTCGGGAGCCGATCGGGTGGTGAAGGCCTCCACGGCGTCGGCAAGGCTGCCGTCGAGCTGGCGGTAGCCACCATTCTTATCCGGCGAACCGGGCACGCTGATGCAGCCTTGCTTGGCGCCGGTGTTGGGAGTGATGTCCAGTGTCGGCAGTCGGCTGGCCAGAAGTCGCACCAGCGAGGTTATTTCGTCACATGACGCTGACGTGCCGATCGCCAGGGGAGCGATGAGGTGACGGCCGCCGTTGGTCGACGAGTCGGTGATGAACGCGCCACCGCACGAGCTGATCCATGCCGCGGCGGTATCGAGGTCGGCCTTGACCTGTTCGGCGCTGTGATGCTTGGCGTCGAAGTCCAGTGCGAGGACCTGAGTGCGTCCTTGGGTGTACAGATACACCGCGGCAGAGCGCCACGGCAGAGATTCGGTGAGCCGGCCTGTGTCCGAGAACTTCTCGGTCTGCGTGTCGTACAGCCGCATCTGGGTGCGCCCGGGCGCCGCGATCAGCCGCGCCAGTTTCTTCCACACAAGAGCGGGGGAGACCGGCGGCACGTGACTGGTCAGTGCGGCCGGGGCCGTCATCGGCGAACCGCCGTAAGACGTTGTCGCGAAACGGGTTTAGGTAGATGCCCGAAGGGCAAATGAGAGTACGGCATTCCGGTATTGCGGCTCACTAGGACGTCCTTTATCCTGGAGCCAGCCTTTATTGGCTGGCACCTCTATTCGCTGGTCCCTATTGGCTGGCCCCTTTATCGGGGTTGCTCCGACGATGAGCTCAGAGATTCTTTTGTTGGAGACCTGAGCCGAAGTTGGCCCTTCGGCTCACACGCAGATTTCCCCGCTTCGGCGGGGATTTCTGCGTTTCAGGCCCCGTTCGCCTGCCTTGAGGCGGCATGATGATCGGTAGGCGGCGCTCAACCCCTCTCGTGTGGTACAACGGGTGGGACAATTGTTAACTGTCCGTGGTTGTTGAGCATGCCCTAGCTCGCGGCCGTCGCGGCGATGACACGCCGGGGTCACAGATCGATGTCTACGCGTCGTCAACGCTGTGTGGGCGCAGATTGTCTGGCTCACGGAACCCTTCAGACGGCGTAGTGCGGGCTGGGCAGCCGGTGTAGCGCTTCACCCATGACGAGTGCGAGCGACCGACGCTGACGCGGATCGAACTGGCGCAGCTGCGGAATCGCAGCGCGGAATCTCTGGGGGGACAGGCCACCAACGGCAGCTTCGGCTGCATTCCAGGCACTCTCTGACGGTGCCGGCGCTTGTAGCGCTGCGACGGTGGCCCGGACCCAGCTCAAACCTCGGCCATTGCCGGCCGCGGAACCAGCCGCCAGCAGTGCGGCCAAAGGGGATACTGCGACACTGCACCACATCTCGGTGTGGTCGTGCGCGACCGCAGTTCGAGCAAGCAGGCTGTCTGCCAGCTGCACTGCGGACTCCGGTGTGTTCACCGCGGCCAGCGCGTCACGACGCATCCTCAGTCGCAGACGTCGCCACATCACCCGCACGGTCGCCGGTGGCCTGGCGGGCGACGCGACAGTGCCCGCGGATGTAGCAGATATGTTTGTCATCGGTGTTCCTCCTGTTGTGTCGTACTGTTCTGCCCGGGGTGGGACAGGGCTGAGGGGGCTCGGCAGGTGCAGCAGTTCGTCGCGCTCAACGGGTCTCGGTGGGCGCGTGCGCGTCGATGCGGTCAATAGAGTCCGCCAGCTCGTCTGATCCGGATCCGATACCAAGCGCACCACGGATTTTGGTGAACGACTCGGCTTCCAGAATGGCGCGCAGCAGCACGATTCCCATCGCGGTGGTGGCGACCAGTGCGGGGATCGCCCAGGCCTGCAGGAAGGCGATGATGCCGACGTAGTAGAAAGCCCATCCACAGTCGTGCTGGCACGGGATCTGCGCGTTCCAGTCGATCGACCAGGGCGGATCGAAGGCGACCTGCACGATAGCTAGGGTCACAGAGGCGGTGCCGACGAAATGCAAGCCCGCGAACGCCATGTGCCCCTGCTTGGCCTTAGCCCACAAACCCCGTAACCGCCAGGCGCACAACAGTGTTAGCTCCAAGGCCACCACACCGAGGATTCCGAGGGCAACTAGCTCGATATAGGTGTTGGGACTCATGGGTGAACTCCTTGTTGGGTGCGGACGGTGAGTCGGACAACGTCTTCGGGGACCGTCATGGTCCACCACGGCAAGGGCTTGCTGCGCCCGCAGCACGGGCACGGATCGCCGTAGCGGGTTGACGAGTCGACGCGGCAGTAGCCGCACGGCCACACCGACATCGCCTGTGGTGGTGCAGTTTCCGGCGCCGCCGTCGTCATGAGGCCACCTCGAACAGTCCGAGCTGCTCGCCGCCGAGATACAGCGCGCGGCGAAGTATGCCCGTACCCCACTCGCGGATGCGTTTCTGCTCGACGTCGAGGGCTTCGACCTGGGCGGGATCGAGGTCGTGAACGTGACCAGGGCCGCGGTCGCACGGATCGTGGCCGCAGGCACAGAGTCGAGCCCGGTCGGCGGCGTTGGCGCTGTTGGCGGCGCTGGCTGCGGCCAGTTCAGCCTTGAGCGTGTCGGGCAGCGCGGCGGCGTAGCGAGCGAGTTGGCCGGCGGTGATCTCGACTCGCGGGCCGGCAGGGTTGCGCGACCGGATGCAGTCGCCGCGGATCTCCCAGCCTCCTAGCCAGTTCGGAGCCTCTGGGCTGATCTGACCGGTCGAGCTGGCGCTGGTCATGGCAACGAGTTGGTCGGCTCCCGCAGGTAGGACCAGGGCGTCGACGATCCTCCATCCGCCGACGTGGAACAGAAGCCAGCGTTGGTTTTTGGACAATCCTTTGGGGGCCATCGCAGAGTCCTTCGCTCAGTCGGTGCCAAACCAGGTCGGGGGTAAGTCGTCGATATGCACCAACAGTTGCGTCGGCGCGTGCAGCCCGAAGATCATTGGGTGTTCAGCGTCGTGATCGAGGTCAGCGAGCTCGTCCCAGTGCTCGGCCGCCGTGGCCCAGACCGTCGAGCAGCAGCCGTCACGTTGAGCGTGTGCCAGGTGCGCGGCGGAGATGAATCGTGTTCGGCCGCTGCCACGTTCTTCAATGGCGATTACCGGCAGCTGCGCGGGGTTGAGGGGGTGGTAGTGCAGCTGTTGGCGGTCGATCAGTGAGTACGGGCCCACCGGGTCTCCGTGGTGGCCTGCGCCGGGAACGAACAGCTCGCGGCCGTCTGCAAGATGCGCGACGAGGTCGAGGACTGTGGCGGCGTCTGGGTGACGGGCCAAGCATCGCAGCAGCCCGCTGATTTGTAGGCGGTCTGTCAGATCGTCGAATCGGTGAACCGCGGCTACCGGATGGTCGCAGTGCAGAGTCGCGTGACGCAGCTGATTGCGCTTGTCCCAGTTCACCTTTAATCGGTCACTCTGATAGGCGAACTCGTATCCGCGGCGCCGGCGATGGACTTGCCAGCCGTGCGCGAGGGCCGCGGACCGGATGGATTCGGGCGTGTAGGCGTGATCACTGCCGGTCATCGTGGTGACCCGTTCTGCAGCAGCGGGTGCAGATGCCGGCGACGCTGCGCGGCGGTGAGCTGCCAGTGAACCTGGGAGGCGCCCTCAACCTCGACTCGTTCGATCAGTCGGCGGTCGTGCAGCGCTCGCAACGCCCGGTACACCTGCTCTAGCACCAGATCCGTTGCGCGCGTTGCGTTGACCTGTTTGCGGACATCCCCGGTGCTGACCGGATCCGGTGCGGCGGCGATGACGTCGAGGATCTCCTGCTGCCGGGCGTTGATCTTCGCGCTCTCAACACGAGGTTGGCAGGGGCCTGGTACCAGTGTCAGTGTCGGCCACGGGTGATCGTCTGTGCGGTGTTGGGGTGTCATTGACGGCTCCTGGTGACCTGGCTGCATGCGGCCGGTTCGTGGAACAGGACTTGGTCGATGGCGGTGTCGATGCTGTCGTACTGTGCAGGGGTCTGTTCGTCGATGGCCAGTGACCATCCGCTCTCCCCGACTTCAGAGGTCAGCGTGTAGTCGTGCCGGCCGCGGGCACGGAACGTCCACGACCCGGTGTCGGCGTAGAACGTGAGATGGGCGGCGCGCACGGTTCTGATGCGCAGTGAGGGTTCGGCCCGAAGACTGGGGGAGAGGGCGTCGACGACGGCGGCCTGCCCGCGACTGTCTGCGGCGAAAAGGGTCAGTTGGTGGCCGAGGGCGCGGGTGTAGCGGTGCACGCTGGTGAGCAGCACCGCGCCGTGGCTGTGGTCGGTGAGGCGGGTTGTGCCGTATCGGCGGTCCTGCAAGCGATCTGCGGCTTCGTCAAGAAGGCTCAACGCCAGGTAGAAGTCGTGGCTGCTCATCGGATCATCTCGACGGCTGGCGCGGGTTGTACGGCGCTGGCGCTGGCGCGGGCCGCGGCAAGGGTGGCTGCAGCGCCGAGTCCGAGGACGAAGATGGCCACCAGGACTACCGCCGCGGCGTGCTGTCGCACGGCGTTGGCTGCGTGGACCATTCTCGGGGTGGGGTTCACGGCATACCCCTAGCTCGCCTGGGCGATCGGCTCTGTGGCAGTTGGCTCCTCGCCGCTGTGGTCGGGGAGCTGCTCCCTCCACGCGCGCACGTCGGCCTCCCAATAGCGGATGCCACCGCCGCTGACCCAGGATTTAGGGCCAGTGCCCTTTTTGTGATGGGCACGCAGCCGGTTGTGTGTCAGACCCGTAATGAGCGCGGCACCAGCGAGATCGCATTGGCCAGGCTGCAATTCCCGCGGCCGAAAGACCCCCTGGTTTCTGAAACCTTGATGGTTGGCGAGATGGCGGACAGTGCTCGGCGCTGACCACCCCGGCTCCGCTATGTCGGGACTTTCGAACAGGCTCAGTTGGCGGGCCGTGGAGTGTTCGACCGGACGCCTCGGGTGCGGGTAGTTCGCAGCGGAGCGATGGTGGTTGCGGCGCCGGCCACCGGAAAGGATCTGGCTGCGCTGGCGCCGGCTCATCCACTTCTCGATGTCGATGACCCAGTAGCGCACCTCACCGGTAGCGGTGCGCCACCATTTCGGGCCTTTCCGCAGGCGGCGCAGCTGCTTGAGGTAATCCTTGCTCAGGCCAGTCAATTCGGCGGCGCCGGTCTGACCCACGTGCCTACTGCTGATGTCGTCGGCGCGCTCGATGACTGCGGTTGTGCCGCATGACCTCTGAGCGGCGGCCGGCCGGGTAGTTCTTGCCGCAGCGGAACCCTGGCGGTCGGCTATCTCGGGCTGGCCGGCGGATCCGTGGTGGGCGTGGTAGCCGCGGGAACCGGCAGGGCCCGGCTGCGTAGTCGGATCAGCCTTCGTGGGCTGGGGCCGCTGGGCAGCGATCGCTTGGATGTGCTGGACCGCGGCGCGGCGGCGCTTGCTGGTGCCGTGTTCGTTCTGCGCAGGCAGGGCGACACCGGCAACGACGCCGTCGATGTTTTGGACGTTGGAAAGGACTTCTTGGGCGCAGGCCACACGTCGGGGGCACAGGCGCCGGCACGCCGCGATGGCTTCGGCGTTATCCGTGGAGTCCCACAGTTGTGGGTTGGCCATGCACGGCGGCAGGACCGCCGACTCGGTGGCCGGTGATTTCGCAGCGTGTGTAGGTGCTGGTCGGGTCATGGCTGGCGCCTTCCGTATGAGAAACACCGCGTTGATTCCATCCCGCGATAGTTCGAGACTATAGAGCGAACCCTCTAACTATCGCAATAGATACTTATGCGAGTCGTGTCGCGACAACAGCTACGCATCGCCCAAATAGGCCAAAGCTGCGCTATAGACTGGCGCGGTGTCAGGCTCTGAGGTCGATCCCGGGATTGAATTCGCGGGCGCCCAGTTCGAGTCATGGCGCAAGAAAAAGGGTGTTACGCAGCGACAATTGATGAGTGAGAAGGTCATCTCACACGCGGCGCTGCGATCGTTCGAGAAAGGGCACGCCTGGCCGCGCGAACGCATGCGCGCCCGACTGGAGCAGCGACTGGAGCTGACACCGGGGCAGATCGCGGAGTGGCGCTATAGTTACGGCGCGCCCGCCAAGCAGAGCGCGATACCTGGACGTATCGACTTTATGCTTCCGGCGTTGGAAGTGGCGGTGCAAAGCATCGCACCGTCAGTCGCTGATCTGCCTGCTGCCGATGACCCGAAGTACTGGCCGGCGGTGGTAAAAACCCTGCGCGACGTGCGCAAAATCGACAGCACAGTGTCGGCAGTGGCGCGGATGTCACCTTCGGAAACGACGATGGGGTTGCTGCGTACTGTGCGCGACGCCTATGACGACGTTGTGCGGGCCGCCGGGGCCGCGCGTCCCGACGAGTACGGGCCACAGCTGTATGTCGCGCGGACGGCGGCGCAAATGTCGGTCGCTGAGGCCGCGGCCGCGGCTGGCGTGTCCGACGAGGTCATCGTTGCGGTCGAGTCTTGTCAGGTCGAAGCGCCGCCTGAGATTCGGGCGTTGCTCGCCCGAATCGGCCCCGGCTGATCAGCAGTTTTTGGGGTGTGGGGGGGTTGCTGGGGTGGGTTTAGGTTCGGGTGGTGACGTTGGATTTGGTGGTGGCCAGAGTGGCCGAGGCGTTGGGCCGCGGGCACTCGTTGTTCGCAGCAGCACCGCTGGACGCTGGGGCCGGATTGGCCGGGTCCTCCCAAACATTGTCGACGTTGTCGAACAGGATCGCCGCCTCCCCGGCGTCACTGGGTAGCCAGGGCCAGTTCGCCAACGCCTACGGCGATGTAGCCCAACAGGTTTCAGCACGCCTGTCAGGAACCGCAGGCATGGACGCCAAACTCTCGGGATTGGTCAGCGACGCCGCCAACGCCGATGCCGCCGGCCGCAACCAAAGCGGCCAGGTGGTCAACGCAGCCGCCAGCGACACTGCCCGCACCGCCCCCTTCACCAACACCCCAGCCGGGGACCGAGCGCTGCTGATGGCCCTGCGCGACCGTGTCAACGAGCAACGCCAAGTCATCGGGGCCTACAAAGCCCGCGATGCCAAACTGGCCGCAATGGTGCGCCAGCTGGGCTACCAACAGCGTGCCGCCGGCCGCGGCGGCGGTGGTTTCCCCGCAGCGATGTCGGGCTTGGGCGGGATGCGCCCACCCACCAGCGGCGGCGGGGGATCTGGCCTTGGCGGCTTCTCCCTACCCAACTTCGCCGGACTCGCCAAAACATCACCCGGCGCACACAACAGCGGCGCACCGATGGGACGTCCACCCGACAGCGCGGGCGGGTTGCTGACCCGCAACTCGACACCGCGGGAGGTGGCGGCCCGGATCGTGTGGGAGGCATGGCGGCGCGGGTACTCGCGCGAACAAGCGACTGCGATTCTGTCGACCGCTTTGCAGGAGAGCGGGCTGCGGCCTCACGCCAACGGCGGGGCAGGCGCCTGGCACGGCATTTTTCAGCAAGACACCAGTTATCCGGGCCGCGACGATCCGAACCGTAATATCGGCGAGTTCTTCAGCCGACTCGGGAGTAAGGGTGGTCCCGGCTCAGCCGACATCTGGAAGTCGATCTTCTGGTTGCAGCAGCGCCCTGGCGATTCGTCCGCTGACCTGGCCTACGCGCAGGGGCGGCAAGCGTATCTGACCGAGATTCAAAGCCAGTTGTCAAGGGCCCGAGCACTTTACCGCGAGATCGCGGGGACGTAAGCGACGCGACCGACGACGACGACGCGTGATCGCGTTAGATCGAGACAATCTCAATCAGCTTGTCCAGGCCAGTGAAGTCGCCTCCGTTGCGTGTGTAAAGCCGAGCCGAGTGGGCGTGGGCAGTGGCTGCGATAAGCAGATCCATCGAACGTGCTCGTGGCTGGCGGCCGGCGTCGACGACCGCGGCCGCAATGTGCCCGTAGCTGGCTGCCACCGCCTCGTCGAGGGGCAGGGCGTCAAAAGTGCGTTGTAGCGCCAGAAGTCGACGGAGTCGTTCAGCCCGAATCTCTCGTTCTTTGGCCACGAGTACCCCAAAGTGCATTTCGGCGAGCGTGATTGAACTAATAGCCAGTTGCCCGTCCAGCGGGCCGATGTCCGTGGCGATGACCACGCTCGTATCGAGGATCGCTCTCACGTCTGGTTCCACGGGTCGCGCAGTTCATGGGAGATCGTGTCGCGGTCGCTATCCCAGGCTGGGTCGCTGGGGCCGCGGAACAGTTCGGCGATGTCGGTCCACTTTCGCCAGGCCCGGGGTGCTGCGGGCACAAGCCGGGCGCTTGGCCTGCCTGCGACGGTGATAGTGAACTCCTCCCCCTCCTCGACGCGGCGCACGAGGTCGGAGGCGTCTTGCCGAAGCTCACGCAGGCCCACGCTTTCCATAAGCCAATGCTAGCACATGTGCTACAGGCAGTCGGTTGAACGATTACGCGCTGGTAGTCGGGTAGTTTCCCGGTTGTGTTGATCAGTGGTTGGCAGCAGGCGCTGACTGTCCTGGCCATCGTGATCCCCGGCTTCGTGTATCAGGGGGTCCGATCGCGGCTGCGCGGGCCCATACCCGGCGACCAGGATCTCGGCTTGCGGCTGATCCGGTCTTTGGCCGCCTCGGGCGTGTTCGCACTTGTTTACGTGGTGGTGCTGGGCCCGTCGGCTGTTAACCGTGCCCGCACCCCTGCCGAGGCGCTCGACAACCCTCGCTTGACCGCGCTGATCCTGCTCGCTTTGGTGTTCGTGGTGCCGTCCGGGGCCGCGGCGGCCCTGCATTACCGTGAAGTCCGCAGGCTCTACCCCGGTGAGCCGTTCCTAGCGAGATTCAATTTTTACAACCCGACGCCAACAGCGTGGGACTTCGCTACCGCTCATGTCAGGCCCGGGTTTGTACGGATCCTCACCAAAGACGGCCTATGGGTCGGCGGCTACGCCGGACCGTCGTCGTTCTACTCGACGTATCCCGAACCGCGGGAGATCTTTGTTGAGCAAGCTTGGGAGCTCGACGGGGATGGCGTGTTCGTCGGACCCGTGGATGGCACGAACGGAGTCTGGATCAAGTGCGACGACGCCCCAGTCGTGCAGTTTCTCGTGGATACTGGAGCACAAGGCCAAGAGGAGTCCAACGATGACGAACAACAACACTGACGGGTGGATCCCGCCACGGGGCGGCGGATATCGCCCTGGCAAGAACACCTCGACATCGACGGCGTCGACGGGCAGTAAGAAGTCCGCAACGCCTCCCAAGGGTGGTGCCGGGGTCTCCAAGGCGTCCCGTGGGTAGCGAGGAGCGCGGCAGACAGCCACTACCGCCTCGTAAGTCGAACGAGACGTTCGGTAGGCAGCCTCACGCATCCCACAAGGGGCCTACTCCGGCGGCGGGCGTGCCCACTCCTCCAAAGGGCGGCAGCGGGGTTCAGAAGAAGGGGACGTAAGGGCCTTCCCCGGTCTGATCAATGGGGTCAGTCGACCGGGGGTACGGCAGCTTCGTTGCGGCCCTCTAACCACCACAAGGGATTTCGCCGTTTCAGCAGTGTCATACAGACGACGACTGCGACCGTCAAACCGCAGGTGAGAAGCCAGGTCCCTCCTGGTCCAACGAGATTGGTCAGGCTGTGGGTTGCGGCTGTCGTGACCGTATAGGCCAGCACGCACCGGGTCACAGACATCCCCATTGAGATGGCTTGGCGGCCCACGAGCAACGCGACCATCAGTGCGGCGCCCGACCAGATGGCCACCCATCCGACCCACCACAGCGTGGTGGCCTGCTCGGTGTAGTACAGGTGCAGGGTGCTGCGCGCCAGGACGTTCACCGCCACGGCCGCTGCCATGGCGGGCCAACGCGAGAATGCGAGTAGAGCCAAGGGGATCCCCGTAAGCACGATCTCTTCTTCGAACCCGGAGACCACCTCGTTCGCCAGGCGAAAAGGACTTGGGAGCGCATCGTTGGTAAGTGCGTCGCACCACGGCTCGATCCCGAGCCGCCGCAGATACTCCTGGCCGAGCAGGAACAGGAACGCGAATGCCAAACCGGCTATCAGCGCAACCGACCAGGCGCGCGGTGGGCGATCGACCTGACATTGATTGCTTCGAGACGCAACGAGAATCGCTGAGAGGATGAGCGCGGCTATGGCGGCCGCGAGGATCCTGTCCAGCAGGTCCAGCGCGGGTGCGATGCCGCTGAGAGCCCTGCAGGCTGCCGGCCACAGCCAGTCGTGCACGCTCCAGGTCAGTTTGGAGCCGAACACCGCGAACAACGCCGCGGCGTACATGAGCAGCTTGGCCCCGCTCCCTGCAAACAGCTCGAAGACGAGCAAACGGCGCACCATTACCACGGCGGCGACGCGGAGAATGGCGATCGCGAATGCCGGCAGTGGGTCCCGACTGGATATCGCCAGAAGCAGGACCGTATCGACTAGTACGACACCTATCGCAGCGCCAAGGAGAACTGCCACTGCCCGTTGTCGGCTCATGGGCGAACCTTAAGCGCAAGTAGCGACACCGAGCGGTCACCGTGCGTTCGATCCAACGCGTTTTGGGGTGTGAGAGGGGAGGCAGTCACCGGATACGTTTGAGTCATTGTTCGCGGGTGCGCACAGAAGATGCTGGTCCGCAACGTGATTGGCGAGGTTTTCGCTTCAACTCAAGGCAGTTCGGGAGAGACCGATGGCGATGATCGATGTACCTGTACGTAACGGCGCGCAGACCTCAGATCTGTCGCCGAGTCTGCTCGATGACACAGGCCCAGAGGATCCACACGGTTCGCTGTCTGCCGAGCCCTCACCCGTTGCCGAGCCGTCAGCACCGGCCAAGAAGAAGCGGCGCGTCGCGCGCACCCGCTGGGGCAACTTCCGTAGCCGGTGGGACCGTCTTCAGGAACGTAGCGGGTTTGACTTGACGGAGGCCGACCAGGCCGCCCGCCGGGCGGTGGCGTTCTTTCGGGGAATGCTCGTGGCGGCGACTGTCATTTCGATCGTGGCCAACGTCGCCAATGCGTGGTTGACCGCGCCGCTTGGGCTGCGGGTGGGCGCGGCGATCGCCGCGTTGGTGCCTCCGGTGTTTCTGTTCGTGCAAACCCACGCGGTCTTTTTGACGATCCGGGCACGGCGCTTCGGGCCGGCGTTCTGGCTGTCACTGTTCGTGACGATCGTGATCGCAGCGTTCGCGTTCAAGTTGAGCTACGGGACGATCCGCAATCTGGTGATCATGTTGGGAACGCCGATCGAGGACGCGGGCCTGTGGCCGTTGGTGATCGACTTGTCGGTTGTCGGCAGCACGGTGTCATTGTTCGCGATGTCGCGGCGCCTGCCGCCACCTCCTCTGCAGGACGAACACAGCGGTATCGAGGAGATCGCTCTGGCGGGGGTGGGGGATGGCAGTGCCCTGTCGCCGACCGAGCGGCGCATGTTGTGGGATAGGGCGGCCAGCGTGGTCAAGGAGCGAAACCCCGAGGTGAACGCGATCTCCACGCGACCGGTGGGGCAGATCGCCGATGTTTTGAGGATGACGCACGACGACAGGATGCTGCAGCGCGACATCGTCGACATCACTGGTTTGGGGGTTTCGATTGTGAGGGTCATTCAGCGTGCCGGCGCTGACGTGTTGCTGCGTACTGATCCCAAGGCGATCGCTGAGGCCGACCGGTGATTCCCGACCACCGCTTTTTTGGGGTGTGGGGGGGTTGCTGGGGTGGGTTTAGGTTCGGGTGGTGACGTTGGATTTGGTGGTGGCCAGAGTGGCCGAGGCGTTGGGCCGCGGGCACTCGTTGTTCGCAGCAGCACCGCTGGACGCTGGGGCCGGATTGGCCGGGTCCTCCCAAACATTGTCGACGTTGTCGAACAGGATCGCCGCCTCCCCGGCGTCACTGGGTAGCCAGGGCCAGTTCGCCAACGCCTACGGCGATGTAGCCCAACAGGTTTCAGCACGCCTGTCAGGAACCGCAGGCATGGACGCCAAACTCTCGGGATTGGTCAGCGACGCCGCCAACGCCGATGCCGCCGGCCGCAACCAAAGCGGCCAGGTGGTCAACGCAGCCGCCAGCGACACTGCCCGCACCGCCCCCTTCACCAACACCCCAGCCGGGGACCGAGCGCTGCTGATGGCCCTGCGCGACCGTGTCTGAACCGCCCTGGAAATCCCGGAGGCTCCTGACCTTGGAAACGAGGATGCAGGTATGCCGAAGGAACAGTCTGCTGGGAAGCCCACGACGCGTCGCTACAGCTTGGAGGAGAAGGCCGCGGCGGTGCGGATGGTCCGGACCCTGAGAGCCGAGTTGGGTGCCGAGCAGGGCACGGTGTCGCGGGTGGCCCGCCAGCTCGGCTACGGGGTGGAGTCGGTGCGGTCCTGGGTCCGCCAAGCCGACATCGATGACGGATACGCTCCGGGAGTGTCCAGCGCGGAGTCGGCACGGATCAAAGAGCTTGAGCAGGAGAATCGAGAACTCAAGCGTGCCAACGAGATACTGAAACGCGCGGCCAGTTTTTTCGGGGCGGAGCTCGACCGCCAACACAAGAAATAGTCGACTTCATCGACGCCCAGCGCGAGGAGTTCGGGGTCGAGCCCGTCATCACCGTCCTGCGATCAGCAGGGGTGGTGATGGCCCCGAGCACCTACTACGACACCAAGACCCGGCCTGTGTCGGCACGCGCGCAGCGTGACGCCGAGCTTGGTCCGGCCCTGATGGCGCTCTGGGAGGACAACTACCGCGTCTACGGGGCCCGCAAGCTCTGGAGAGCTGCTCGCCGCGAGGGCTACGACGTCGGCCGCGATCAGGTGGCCCGCCTGATGCGCAGCCTCGGGATCGAAGGGGTCCGGCGCGGCAAACGGGTCAAGACCACCAAACCGGACGCCGCCGCTGCGCGTCACCCGGATCTGGTGAAGCGCACGTTCACCGCTACCGCGCCGAACCAACTGTGGGTGACGGATCTGACATTCGTGCCGACGTGGGCCGGGGTGGCGTATGTGTGTTTCATCGTCGATGCCTACTCGCGGATGATCGTCGGCTGGCGGGTCGCCTCGCACATGCGCACCACGATGGTCCTCGACGCATTGGAGATGGCCCGCTGGTCACGCGGAAACATGTTGGTGGGCTTGCGATGTCACTCCGATGCCGGGTCGCAGTTCACATCGATCCGCTACGGCGAACGCCTCGCTGAGATCGGTGCGGTCCCCTCGATCGGATCGATCGGGGACAGCTTCGACAACGCCTTGGCGGAGACGGTGAACGGCTACTACAAGGCCGAGCTGATCTACGGTCCCGCCCGCAGCGGGCCATGGAAGACCGTCGAGGACGTCGAGTTGGCCACCCTCGGGTGGGTGCACTGGCACAACACCAGCCGGCTGCACGGCTACCTCAACGACGTTCCACCCGCCGAGTATGAGGCGGCGTTCTACGATGCCCAACGGACCGCCCAACCCCTGGTCGGAATCCAATAGCCCGAGCCTCCGGCAGAACCAGGGCGGTTCAGTCAACGAGCAACGCCAAGTCATCGGGGCCTACAAAGCCCGCGATGCCAAACTGGCCGCAATGGTGCGCCAGCTGGGCTACCAACAGCGTGCCGCCGGCCGCGGCGGCGGTGGTTTCCCCGCAGCGATGTCGGGCTTGGGCGGGATGCGCCCACCCACCAGCGGCGGCGGGGGATCTGGCCTTGGCGGCTTCTCCCTACCCAACTTCGCCGGACTCGCCAAAACATCACCCGGCGCACACAACAGCGGCGCTGCGAGCCCTCTCGACGGCAGGTTGGTGGCTGATCCTCACTCGGGTTTGGGTGGGACGGCCGCCGAGGCTGCTTTGGGCAAGCGTGGCACGGCCTATGTGTGGGGTGCGAAAGGTCCTCGCAACTTCGATTGCTCCGGGCTCACGCAGTGGGCGTGGAAACAGGTCGGGGTCCAGCTGGGACCCGACACCTATTCGCAGATGAAGCAGGGGGTGCAGGTGCCGCCCGGGCAGGTTCGGGCGGGGGATTTGATCTTCCCCAATTACTCACGCGATGGGAGGGGCTTTGGTCATGTCATGTTGGCGATCAGCCCGACCCAAGTTGTGCACGCGCCCCAGACGGGCGATGTCGTGAAGGTCTCGCCGATGCCGTCGGGCTTCATGGCCAGACGGCCCCAGTAGCAGGGAGTTTGAAGGTGCGGTGCGAACTGTACGCAACGTTAGGGTTGATGGGTGGCTTCTGAGATGGCACGTGAAATGGCTGAGCGACTGTTGGCGGCGTTGCGCCGCGCGGAGCAGCTGTACTCCGCCGAGCCCGGGGCGACCGGTGATGTGCCCGGCGCCCCGTCCGGCCCGGCGAGGCCGCGAGGCGCCGAGGACGGTGGGTAGTGGTGACGGCACTGGATGTGGGTTATCGGCTGGTTGATGCGCTGAACCGGGCCGAGCAGCTGTTCGGCGAGCCGGCGGCGGTGCCGGCCCCGGTGGCCCATGTGGAACCTAAGGATCCGCCGCGTGCACCGGACGCTGATAAGCAGTGGGGGCCCCAAGGTGAGCCGCAGCCTTTCGCGTGTCTTCTCGGCTCCAAAGACGACGACGTGGCTGCTGTGTGTGGTCCTGTTGCACCGCAACGAATTTGGTACATCGACAATGGCAACCTCGTTGAGCGCGTCGAGGATGGTGGCCAGCACAAGGAGACCGTTTTCTCGCCCGGCGACGTCGAAGGTGACAACAACGTGTGGCTGACCGGCCCGCCCAACCCAAACGACGTGCAAGGGCACCCTGACAGTGACTTCTGGTATCCGCTGCCGGATGGCTCGATCGGGATTTCGCGGTGGGTGGGCGGACGCCATTTGTACGACACGAAACACACGATCGGCCCGTACTGGGGTGATTGACCGATGAATGTCTTTGGAGACGCAGTGTTTTCAGTAGATGACCGCGCCGTGGCGTGCGGCGACGGGACGAGGTGACATGGCTTCCTACGACGATCTGCGCAATGTTCTGGATCACATCAAAGATGGGACCGGGGATGAGAACGCGTGGAAGCAGGGGTTGACTCCCCAGCAGATCCGAGACGTCAATGGCTGGCTGGCCAGCGACGGCGCGGGCTCCAAGGGCTTCAAGGATCCTGAGACGGGAGTCATCTATGACGACCGTTCGCACTACAACTCGGCGCAGAATCCGGCGGTGCCCGATGCTGATCTGGACCGGATCCGCAACGTCCACTCGAGCCTGTTCGATCCGTCAACGCGGGCTCCGATCACCCCGGCCAGCCCGGCGCCGGCGAATGCTCCTGGGGCCCCGGCTAACCCGGTGGGCAGCACTGATCCGAAACTCGATGACCCAACCGGTGTTCCGAACCCACATCCGATGCCGGCAGGGGAGGGCATCTCCACCGAGGAGGAAAGCAGCGGGCGAGCGTCCGAGGCGATCAAGAAGGTCAAAAAAGAGCTCGATGACCGCCAGTCCAATGTGCGCGAGGCTGATGCGAAGCTGGCCGAGGTCATGTTGTCGGCCAACGCGGCCGACGAGGCTGGCCGAGCGGGTCTACAGAAGATTCAGAAAGACATCGTCGCCGCGCTCAACGATCCGAAGTACAACCTGGACACCCAGGACGGTGAACTGCAGTTTCTGAAGTTTTTGAAGGAGAAGGCAGAAGACGCGCAAAAGCTGGTCGACGACGGCAAGGTTGCCGCCGCCGATGGCCAGAAGATGGCTTTGGCCCTCGCTGATTTCTACAAGCAAGGGTCCAGGGGCGGGAACTCCGGGGATCCACAGAATCCGGGCGCACCCGGCGCCACCCCGGATGCGCCTGGGGGCGGAGACCCTGGCGCGTACCCCACCGACCCGGGGCTGCTCGGTCCCTCGCCGGCATTGCCTGATCCGACACTGAGTGATCTGTCTATGCCGCCGGATATCGGCCCGGGATTAAGTGACGCGATCCAGGGTGTAGCGCCGTTATTGTCGGGTATGGGCAATCCGCTGGGAGGTGGTTTCGGCGGGGGTGGCCTTGACCTGGGGGCCGTCACCAAGCCGATCGGTGACGCGATTTCGGCCGCGGCCGATCATGCCAAGCCTGAGGAACCCAAGCCTGACGACAAGCCCGAAGAGCCTCAGCCTGGGAAGGACGACAAGGACAAGCCGGGCGAGAAGCCAGAACCGGAGCCCAAAGACCCGCCGAAGCCCGACCAGCCAGCACCGCCAGCAACACCTGGTGCTGTTCCCGATCCAGCTCTGGCTCCTGGGCCACCCGCTCCGCCATCGCTGGGGATCGACCTCAAGGACGGCGCTCACATCACCGCCGCCGATCAGAGCCGATACGGTGCGACGAACTCGATGCTGCAAGGCACCCCGTACGGCGAAGCGCTGCGGCTCAACGGCCTTTCAGCTCCGCCACCGGGCACAACCCTCACCAACTACTTGGCCCCCAATCAGCTCCAGCCAGCCGATTTCGCCATGTATCGGGACAAGCTGGTGGGTGTGTTGGGGCCGGACAAGTGGGTGGGCGCCGGCGGGGATCCCCAGCCGATGAACACTCTTCCCCAAGACGGGTTCCTGGGCTATGGACGGCCGACCGCGGCGGGCGGCACCGTGGCCGCTCCGGCAGCGCCCGAGGCTGCGCCGCCGCCTCCTGCGCCGGCGGCACATCAGCAGGTTCCGCCGCCGGGACCACCGCCGCCGGCCGCCAAATAGCAGCATCCAACCAACACACAAGGAGATCCGGGGATGTCAGATTCGCTGAAAGTCGACTACGAGCAGCTCAAACGTACCGCCGCCGAGCTCAAGCAGGATGTGGAACAGGCTCACAGCGCGCTGTCTGTGGACGAGCAGCTAGAGGTCGCGCGCCAAGCGCACGGCCCCATCTTCGCGCGCACGAAGGAGGCGTTGGGAGTCGTGCTGGCTGCCCGCCGCGCGGACCTCGAAGATCAGATCGCGTTCGGCACCGAGAAGGCCGATGAGATCGCCCGGTGGGGGAGCAACTTCGAAGCCGGTGAGCAGGAGCGGGCGCAGCGGCAAGGTTCTGTGGGGCTGTGACGAACGACGACGAGGGTGCCGTGTTCGAGCAATGGTGCCCGGACGGCACGGTCTACACCCGGGTATCGGCAGAAGGCCCGACGCTGGGCATTCAGTTGGAACCCACCATTGCCCGGCTGAGCGGTTCGGCGATCGCCGCGCGCATCATCGCCTGCAACGATGTCGCTTACCTGCGAGGCAGGTTGGAGATGCGCAAGGAGTTCGAACGCGATCCTGGCCGCTACAGCCTCGACGGCCTGGAAATGCAGGATGATCTGAACGCCGCTTACCAACGACTCCAACGTTTCGACCCTGAAGCTGATTGATGAAAGCTGACCCTGCTGGTTTGGCCGCTCTGGCCACCAAACTGTCAACGACGGCAGCCACCGCGTCTGCCGCGATCCCTGCGGGCATGCCGCATCCTCCGCTGGCCCCCGACGCTGTGTCGACCGGGGCTGCGCTGCGCCTGAGCGCCGCTGCCGAAGTGCTGTCGGGCAACGCCGGAACTCACGTGATGGACCTGACCGAGCTCGCGACGCGCCTGTCAACCATCGCGGCGCTGTTCGGGGCAACCGAGGCGCAGCGGGCGGTTGCGCAGTCGACGTTGACAGCGAGCCCGACCCGGGGCGACAGCCAGCAGCTACCGCCGCCGTTGGTGCGGCCCCCCGTAACGCCTGATGTTCGGCCACCGCTACCGCCGGTGCCGCCGGGGCCCGGGGAGGTGACCGCCACTCAGTTTGCCGCTGGCTCCTCCGAGAGCGGCATGGGATTCGCGCAGGGCTGGTCGACGGCCGGTTCGGCGCTGCGGCAGGCCGCCAGCGATCTTCTCACTGCGGCTTCCTGGCTTCCTGAGGTGTGGCGCTCGACGGCCCCTGGCGCGGCCCTGGCGTCAGTTTTCACCACGCGAGCAGACACGTTCACCAAGCTCGCGGATCAGGCTGACCACTTGCAGACGCAAAGTGCTTCCTACGCACAGCATTTCGATAATGCCAAGCAGGCCGCCCCGACCCCGGCGGAGTTCGCCACCAACCGGCAGAACCTGCAGACCGCCCAACTCAACAACACCCGCACGGGCGGAATGTGGTCAAGTACAGTGGCCAAGCTGGCAGCCGAGCGCGGCCAGCTTGAACAGCGTGCCGCCGCCGCGCACAACACGTACTACACCAACGCCGCGCAGGGCACCGAGCCGTTCGCGGGCGCCGGAGACAACCCTGATCCTCAGTCCGGTTCCCCAGGGGAGCCGGCGCGGTCGGGGACGGCGGCCTGCCCGAAGACATCAACAGCGGCGAAATCGACCCGGTGACCGGTCTGCCCAAGGACGCTATGGCGGCTGAGGGTGACCCAGGCCTGGGCGATCCGGCTCTGGCGCAGATGATTCCGATGCTGCTGTCCACCTTGGTGGGCGGGGCTGGCGGGGTGCTGGGCAGCCTGGTGCAACCAGTGACGTCGCTTCCCCAGCAACTGCTTTCTGCTGGCAGCAGTGCACTGGGCGGCGTGACGCAGGCCGCTAACTCTGCGTCAAAGGACTTCAACGCACCCGAGATCCCCGACATAAACCCTGAGCCGCTGCCCGACCTGGGCGGCCTCGGAGGTGGTGGTGGCGGGGGTGACACTGCGCCGGCGGCGGGCCTGGACGCCTTGCCTCCGGTGGCGGGCGCAGGGTCATTCTCTGGGCCGCCGGCGCCGACCGCTGTGGCGGGCGCGGTTCCCACGACGGGCACCAGCGGGGCCCCGGGCGGGACGGGTGGACCGATGGGGCCGATGATGCCGCCGATGGGTGGTGCGCCTGGTGGTGGCGGGGCTGGCGGTGACAAGGACAAGAAGCAGCCGACGAAGGTCCAGCCTCGCGACCTGCCGAATACCGAACCGGTCAGCGGCGAGATCGAAGAGCGCGATGTGCAGGTCGCCGGTGGCGGTACTGACCGCGTCCCTGTGCCTGCACCGGCCGAACGCCGGCGCAGCGAGACCTACCGGATCACCGAACCCGAAAGGTAGTGCACGACATTGAATCAGCCGTCAACCAGTCATCCTGAACAGCCAGAACGCAGGCCAAGTGCGCAAGAGGTGTGTGGTGCGAAGCTGAGGGCAAAAGGGGAAGGGCAGGTCAACGGCCTGGTGGTGGGAAACGGGAGGTGAAAGTGAAAGTGGAGGGCAGGGGGTAGGCGAAGGCCAAAGGGCGACGAAAATTGGTCACGAGCAAACGACTGCTTGAAGGGTGAAGGGCGATGCGAAGAGGGATTGGAAGCCGCGCCGAGGAGTGGTGGGCCGGCGGCCGCACGCAAGAACGGGGAAAAGCGTGCATGGGTGGCCTTACCATCGGGCGCCATGGACAAGACCACGAGCCGCAAGGAAGCGCGTCGGCGCCTCATGGAGCGGCAGCAGAGCGTCGCTGAGGCGCGAGAAGCGCGCGAGCGAGCCAACATTGGCGACTTGACGGAGTTCACGGTGCGCACCGCGCAGGTGGACGAAGTCGATGCCTGGTTGGCCGATCGAATCGAAAAGCTCAAGGGTGAGGCCGAGCGCAAGCGTCAGACGCACCGCACGGCGGCCGGGAAAGCGTTGCACGCGATGCGTCTTCGCGGTGAGACGTTGGCCAGCATCAGCACGGCGACCGGGTACAGCGTGTCGCGGCTGCGCGAATACCTGAAGTACGCCACCGAATCTGCGGCGAGCGCGGCAGCCGAAGAATCGAGCACCGGGGGTCAGGTCGTCCCGCTGCCCAACCGGACGCCAGTCGGCGCGGACGGGACGCCATCAGGCGATGCTGTCGTGGGCGCCCAGTAGCGCGGAGGATTGAAGGTGTTGGGCAACGGTAGAATTCAGGCGGCGCCGCACCCTCGGCGGCGTTCGCAACCGCTACCGTTGCGCGTCGACCCGGTCGAGCATGCCGACGAGATCGCACGGTTTCGGAATCGGATCGTTGCGGGCCCACTCGAGAGCGACTGCTGGGTTTGGGCAGGTGCGCTGAGCGACGACGGCTACGGCGTCTTCCGGATCAGGCGCGACGGTGTACGTCGCGTCGTACGGAGCTCGCGGTACGCCCTGGCACTGTCACTGGGCGGGAAGGTTTTGGAACCAACGCTTTTCGCGTTGCACACCTGTGACAACCCAGTGTGTGCGCGAACTGTGCCACTGATCGATGTGGAGCGTGGCGTCGCCGAGCACGTCGTCGGTGGCAGCCAGCGGGACAACATGGAGCGCATGGTGCGCATGCGCCGTGGCGGCGGCAGGCCGGCGATCGTCGCCCGCGGAGCGGGCGTAGCGGCGCGGTCCGAGCGCTCCCGGGCAATCCGTGCGGCCGTCGCCGACGGTTGGGACGCAGACCGTGTGAGTGCCGCGCTGCTGGGCACAAAGCAACCGACGCTGTGGTGAACGTACACATCAAGAGAACACAACTGTCGACGACGATGAGGCCGGGCAGCTGCCACTATGTGGCTGGTGCCCGGCCTCATCGTTTTGTTTCGTGCTGTGCGGCTACAGGTTTGGATTGGGGCCGTCGCCGTCGTGGGTCTGGTAGTGCGCCTCGGCGAGTTGACCGAGCACCCAAGTCGTCGGCTCATCGCCGGAGGTGACGTCGACGTAGCCGTGGAGCCAGCCATCGACGATGTACTCCCGCCGTATCCAGGTCGCGAAGTCCTCAGGCGCAATGCGCTGCAAGGTGTTGGCAGCGCGGTCCAAGACGGCACGGCTGGTGCCGTTGCGTTCGGCATTGGCGTAATGACCTTCGACGCTGTTGCCGGCGTGACGGTCGGCCAGGAGCTGGTGGGCCAGCTCGAAGATGTAGGGGCGGTTGTAGCTCATGGCAGGACCTTTCTGGCGTCGGTGAGTAGCTGGTTGGCTTGGTCGCAGATGTTGGTCAGGTACAGCCACAGCGCGTCGCGTGGCTCATCGGCGGGGTCAGGGTAGGTCAGGTGGGTCCAGCCGGTGGTGAGTCCGGGTCGGTCCGGGTTGCTGCGTGGGCGCACGATCAGGACGTAGCCGGGTCCGGGTGGGTCGTCGGCGGCGATGAGTTGCAGCTCGACACGGCGGTCACCGACGATGGGGCCGATGGCGGCGGCTTCCTCGACGAGATCGCCGAGCAGCGCCGCCTGTCCGGGTTGCTCGCGTC
Source organism: Mycobacterium sp. 134 (assembly GCF_048282715.1). NCBI lineage: Bacteria > Bacillati > Actinomycetota > Actinomycetes > Mycobacteriales > Mycobacteriaceae > Mycobacterium > Mycobacterium sp. 134. Next base: position 131,568 of record NZ_JBLVUN010000007.1, on the reverse strand, counting down.
TGGGCAGTTGGTTTTCGAGGGTGTCGGCTTTGAGGTCGATCCAGTCGTCGAAGGTGGCGCTGTCTACACGGAAAGGGGCCAGCGGCGGCGTTGTGGTGACACCAGGGGCGCTCATGCGGCCGTCGCCTCCTGGTCCGCGAGCTCGATGGTGGCGGTCGTCACGACGCGCCGTTGTGCGAGGCACAGCAGGTCGTAGCTCCGGTGCGTGGCGGTGATCTGGTTGGGTATCGGGTCGCAGTCTTGAGCGCTCAGGTAGTCCGCGAGCGCGGTGGCGGCGGTGTCGGGGTCTGGGTGAATGCTCAAGACTGCGGGCCGGTGGGCGGCCTGGTCGATCGTCAGTCGGTACATGGCGTGGTTCCTTCCGGTCGTTCAGGCGATGTCGGCCAGGTCGAGCAGCGCGAGCTGGGGTTGCAGTCCGCGTGCCTCGGCGATGATGTCGGCCATCGAGAGGTCGGCGCGGAACTTATGGCCGGCGGCTGCCTCGACGGCGGCGTACTGGTCGGCCAGGGCTGGGTTCAGGCGTGCGGAGCACACGAGGTCTGCGCGGGAAGCGAGCACGCAGAATCTGCACGAGAGGCGAGTCATGCCTGCGGCGTAGGCGGGGTGTGGTCGTGTGCCGGCGGTCGTGATGCGGTCCCATACGTCGGCGACGCTGTAGTGGTGGATGGGGTGCCAGTCATCGACGTGGCGACGGCCGTTGGATGCGGACGGGTTGGCGGCGTACGGGGCGCGGCGGGCGCGCGCGGTGCTTTCCTCGCTGCGCAACCCCATGACGTTGAGCAGGCGCACGGGGCGGCCAGTGACGCGGCCGCTGTCACGCAGTTCGGCAACTAGCTTGGTCATCACCGTGCGGATGGGGCCGCGCTTGTGGTCGGAGGTGCACCAGCGGCGGGCCGCGTCGGGCCACATGCCGCGCTGGGCGACGCGCTCAAGGATGGTCTCGGTGTGCCCGTCGGCGGCGGTGCGGCCGGTCAGCTCGAAGCGCAGACCGTAGTGCGCGGCGTGTTCGGCAGCGAGTTCGGGCACGCCATCCCATTCGGCGTCGCCCAAGTCGGCATGCACGACCACGATTCGCTCGAGTACGCCTGCGGAGCGGGCGTACTCGACAACGACGTCGAGGGCGGCTTGCGAGTCCTTCCCTGCGCTGGAGTTGACGAGGATCACGTCGTAGTCGGGCAGGTTGGGCGTGGGCGCGTTGGTGACGGTCGCGGCCCGCGCGGTGTCGGTCGGCGTGGTGCCGGGTTCGTCGGCGGTGCAGCTGAATGACAGGTGGGCGGTGGTCATCGTGGTCACCGCCGGGCCAGGTTGCTGGAGCTGGTCTTGGTGGGGTTGCCGTCGTCTTTTCCGTCGGCGCGCAGCATGGTCACCATGTGGCCTTCGGTCGCGGTGACCTGGTACACGACGCGGCCACCTCGGTAGGTGACGTGTTGGCCGACGTGAAATGACATGGTGATCGCTTCCTGTGGAGTGCGGGTGGTCAGGCGGGCTGGTGGGGTTCCGGTGCGGCGGTGTTGGGCGGCGTGGACCCGTCGGGGGTGGGTTCGTCGAGGATGGCCAGGACGGCGGCGGATGCGGCTTTGAGGTCGCTGGCGCTGTCCGGCTGGCCCCACTGGGCGGCCAAGGCGCGGAAGCGCTGCAGCGTGGCCATGAGGTGCTCGGCTGCGCGGTTCTGGTCGGACCGCATGAAGGACATGCGTATGCCAACGGTGATCAGTTGTGCCCGTGCAGCTTCCAGTGCGGTGGCCAGGTCGCGATGCAGGGAATCGGTGCAGACGAACTTGTCTCGTGCGCGAGCAATCAGGTCGCTGGCGTCGGGCATCTCGTCGCCGGGCACCGTGGCGAGTGGCCAGTCGAGCAGGTCGGCGAGCAGGTCTTCGCGCCCGTGGCTGCGCAAATGGTCGGCAAGCGCCACCACGGAGTGATCGGAGGGATCCGGTGCGAATGACACGGTGGGGTGATTGTCCGCCCCAGATCCGTTGACGTTGACGTGCCGCCCGTTCGGAATGCAGTGCGCGATGTTGTAGAAAGACTCTGAGGGCGTCGTTCCGGACCACTGCCCCTTGCGGCCGCCAGCGCTCAAGATGTGCTGCTCGGCGTCGTCAAGCGCGGCACGCTTGTCTGAACTCCCATGTACTTCATAGCTTTTGAGGGGCACTAGGGTGACGCCCGTGTGGGTGTAGCACCGCTGCATCAGCATCCAGTCGTGATCACCCCGGTACACGAACTCGTGGGTCGTCAGGGTGGTTCGTATGGGTCGACCCGGGTGCAGCATTGGCGCACTGAATGCGGTGGCATCTGACTGACGCAGCCCGGTCTGGCTCCTGTCGCCACTGACTTGCGCGTTCATGCGGGCACCGCCATGCCCTGATTGGTGATCGCCTTGATCCGGTCGGGGCGGAAGCCTGACCAGTGCTCCTCGCCGGCCACCACGACAGGGGCCTGCAGGTAACCGAGTCCCAGCACGTACTCGCGAGCTTCGTCATCGACGCTGATGTCGACCTTCTCGTAGGAGATGCCCGCCTTGTCGAGCGCCTTGTAGGTGGCGTTGCATTGCACGCAAGCCGGCTTGGTGTAGACAGTGATTGTGCCGTTCATGATCATCTCCTAATTGGCTTAGCAAACTGTTTCGCTGTGCCTCAATTGTATCGTATATACGCAGGTCAAGCACCATTAGAGAGATATTCTTAGAGTATTTTAAGCAAGTCTTTCCTATGTGTTTGCTTTTGAATATAGGCCCGCGAATCGGCCATTTTGCATTTACTAGTTGGGCGACTTTTCCTTTTCCTTGCCATCTCGGAACTGGCGCAGATGCCAACCGCGGCTCGCTTCGGGGTACCGGAGTGCTAAGACAGGTCGTCGAACAGCGACAGCTGGCGGCTCGGCCGAACTGCAAGAACCCGACTGCGCCAGTTGAGCGCATATTCAAGGCAATTCGCGCACGATGAGTGGGTGTGGCCGGGGAGGGGCGGTTCCCTGCGGGCCTGGTACGACCACGCGAGTGAGTCGGATGTGTAGATCTTGCGGCCGTAGAGCCTGAGGCCACCTGCTTTGACACCGAATGCGTGCAAGGGCATGTCCGGGTCGCGGCGCAAGATGGTGGAAATAACGGCGTCGATTTGCGAACTGGCCTGCCGACGGCACACGGAACCGACCCCGACTATTGGATAGTTTGTTAAGTCGACGCCGTATTGTTCGTATATATCGAGGCACCTCAAATAATCCTCTGGCAACCATCCTTGAATTACTGGCATGTACGGATTGTCGTAGTCCCTGCCGGTCCAGAGTGCCTGGAGCTCGACAAAGTTTTCGACGGTGCGCCGCTGGTGCTCCTGGACTGTGAGACCGGTCTTGGCCAGCATCTCGGGCTCGCACATGAGGTCAAGCGGCGAAACCCATGACAGTGAACCGATTTCGTCGTCATATCGGCGAACAGCTCGGTTGTACTCGCGCACTGTCAGTCGCCATTCGCCATAGAGCGACAGTTCGGAGAATGCCCCCGAGTCCAGTGCCCATTCGGCGGCGGCGCGGGGCAGGGTCTTGCGGCCGGCCAACCGGCGGTGCGAAATGAACAGGGGCACACCAGCTGTTGCGAGCCAGTTGGGCATGTGCGAGCCGAGGTAGAAAGTGTGCATCGTCAGGTCCTGTTAGTAGTGCTCGATACCCAGGCGGACGGTGTGGGTGCCGTCAAGGGCGAACTGGTGGTGCTCGTGGCGGCGGTAGCCGGACAGCGCGAGGCCGATCAGGTCGGGCAGCTGCTCGGCGGCGGCGGTGTGATGGGTGACGCTGGCCAGTCGGGTGCACGAGTCGACGTCGGGAATCGCGGAAAAGATGGACCCTTCGCAGAGCGTCGCGGCGAGGTCCACGGGGGCGCTGGCCGGGTCGGGCGGGTAGATGGACACCTGCCAGCCGACGTAGTAGCCGTCGGCTTCCTTGGCCAGGCGCCGGGGCCGCGGTGTGACGTCGCAGTCGGCGTCGGTGATCCAGAGGAATGACCCGTCGTCGAGCCTCGTTTCGAAAATCATGATGTTGCCGCCGGAGTTGAATATCTCTGGCGTGAAGCCGAATCGGCGCTGGGCCTCGGTAAGGATGTCGTCGTAGCCGTGCTCGTAGATGCCCATCGGTCGGTGGCTCCTTCTGGCGGTGTGGAGGGGTTGTCAGGTCAGCAGATCGCCGGTGATCGCAAAGCGTGCGTGGGCGTCCGGCACGAACTGGGCGACCAGCTCGTCGGCGATGTCGATCAGTTCGCGGCGCTTCTCTTCGATTTCGGCGATTTCACGGGTGGACAGCAGGTCCTTGCTCGACAGGTCGTAGAGCCGGTCGCGGACCGGAAACCAGTCAGTCAGCAGGCTTTTGACCGCGTCGGTGAGTACCGGGGCGGTCGCGGCCCGGAGGACAGGTGCCCGGCGGTGGCCGGCGCTGGTGGCAACGGCCTGCTCGGCGGCGCGACGGACGCGGGCTACGTGTTGGCGGGCCTGCGCGTCGGCGATGCAGTCGGCGCGCACGAGGGCGTAGTAGCGAGCCCAAGCAGCTTCGTCATCGACCTGCCAGCTGTCGGCGAACACGTCGTCCACGTCGCGGTAGCAGTTGCGGCAGACGATGCTCGGGGTGCCGTCGGCGATGGAGCCTTTACCTGACGCGCCGCAGCAGGCGGTGAGGTAGTAGAACCGGCCGTCGCAGTGGGCCAGCGTGATCGGGACAGTGGTGAGGATCGCCTGGCCGTGCTCGTCGGTGGTGAAGGCTGGAGTGAAGGCTGGAGTGGAAGCTTTGGTGGACACGGTGATTGGTCCTTTCGTGATAGTGAGTGGCTGAGGGTTGCGCCGGGGATGGGGGAGGCTGGGTCACCCCACCCCCGGGAAGCTGTGTCAAGCGGCGACGGTCTCGCGATGCAGGGCGGCGCGCAGGCGGCTGGCGATCCATTCGCCGACCTGGGGGGAGACGGCGTTGCCGTAGCCGTCGACCTGGTTGCGGGCCGATCCCCAAACCACGAAGGTGCCCTTGTAGTCGTTGAAGTCGACGTCGAACCCGCATCCTCGGCCGATTTCGTGGGGCGCCATCATCCGGAAGTAGCAGTCTTCAAGCGGCAGGTCGGCGAGCATGGCGCGCCATTCGGCGGTCATCAGGGCGGTGGTGTCGGCGGCGGTGATGGTTCCCATCGGGTCCGTCACGGGGTGCGGGGCCGTCTCGTTGCCGGTGCTGCCGTTCTGCTTGAACCAGCCGCCGAACAGTACGCCCTGGGTGACGGCCGACCCGACGACCGTGCCTAGCGGCTCGTCGAGCGGGTAGCTGCGGTACTTGGCCTCCTCGATGGAGCCGTTGCACTGGATGCGGCCCGCTGCGGTGAGCAGCCCGGGAATCTGGTCGGACGTCACGGTGGGCATCGCCTCGGCCTGGGTGGTCGGAACAGTGTTCTGACGGAAGGGAACTACACCGGCTGACAGCAGCGACAGTGTCTCCGAGCCGCCCTGCGTAGGCAGTGCCTCATCCGTGCCGCGAGGTGCTCCCTGAAAGTTGTTGACCGCCAGTAGAACGGCCTTCTCGTGTGTCGAGGTGACGGTGTCCATCGGCTGGGTGATGTGCTTGCCGTCGCCGTTGTGGCGGTGGGCGACCAGGACCTGACCCGTCACCGCAACCGAAGGGGTCAGCAGGCCGGTCGCGTTCGTTGCGGTCTGCGCCCACAGCGGCTCGCTGAGGTCGCGGCTGCGGCAGGTGGAACCGGGCCGTTCGAAGGTGTGTCCGGCTGCGGCGACCAGGGCTCCGGTCGACAGGATCGAGGTTTCCTGCTGGCTGGTCTGGGTGGCCATCGGCTGCCACGGGTGGCGCTCGGTGCCGTGCAAGGCCTTGGCCGGCATCAACACGGCGGGGAACTCGGCGAACCGTTGGCGGCAACGCTCGGCCCGGGCCAGGGTGGCCCGCGCCAGCGGCGAGCGGTATTCCTCGCCGGTCTTCTTGTCCTTGATGGTCTTGAGCGGCATGTCGCCAATGCGCTGGCCGAGGTTGGTCAGGTCCATCGCCGCCAGGGACGGCGTCACACGAGGGACCACAACTTTCCTGCAGGAGGGGCAGCGGTATTCGTACTGCTTGCCGTAGCGCACCGACCCGGTGGGGGGCACGCCGGTCTTCCAGGTCCACACGGCCTCGACGAGCTTGTCGCAGAAGCTGCACGTGGTCAGGGGGCGGTGGTCCAGGTCAGGGGCCGGAATCTTCTTGTCCCAGAACGCGATGTACAGGCGGTCGCGGGACTGGGGGACTCCGAAGAACATGCTGTTGAGGTAGAGAAGTATTGACCGGACTAAGTGACGACACGCCAGGTGCGGTCACCCTGATGCATCTGGTGTGCGGGTAGGACTGCACCATCCGATACGTGAGGACGGGTGGGACCTGATGTTCGATGACCTGGAACGTGACATCACGACGATTCGGCTCTCCAAATGGGGCAGTGTGAGTGAGTCGCATGGCCCAAGCGTTTGGCTCGTGTATGACGACGCTGAAAAGCCGGTATCAGCGATTTGAACCGCCCTGGAAATCCCGGAGGCTCCTGACCTTGGAAACGAGGATGCAGGTATGCCGAAGGAACAGTCTGCTGGGAAGCCCACGACGCGTCGCTACAGCTTGGAGGAGAAGGCCGCGGCGGTGCGGATGGTCCGGACCCTGAGAGCCGAGTTGGGTGCCGAGCAGGGCACGGTGTCGCGGGTGGCCCGCCAGCTCGGCTACGGGGTGGAGTCGGTGCGGTCCTGGGTCCGCCAAGCCGACATCGATGACGGATACGCTCCGGGAGTGTCCAGCGCGGAGTCGGCACGGATCAAAGAGCTTGAGCAGGAGAATCGAGAACTCAAGCGTGCCAACGAGATACTGAAACGCGCGGCCAGTTTTTTCGGGGCGGAGCTCGACCGCCAACACAAGAAATAGTCGACTTCATCGACGCCCAGCGCGAGGAGTTCGGGGTCGAGCCCGTCATCACCGTCCTGCGATCAGCAGGGGTGGTGATGGCCCCGAGCACCTACTACGACACCAAGACCCGGCCTGTGTCGGCACGCGCGCAGCGTGACGCCGAGCTTGGTCCGGCCCTGATGGCGCTCTGGGAGGACAACTACCGCGTCTACGGGGCCCGCAAGCTCTGGAGAGCTGCTCGCCGCGAGGGCTACGACGTCGGCCGCGATCAGGTGGCCCGCCTGATGCGCAGCCTCGGGATCGAAGGGGTCCGGCGCGGCAAACGGGTCAAGACCACCAAACCGGACGCCGCCGCTGCGCGTCACCCGGATCTGGTGAAGCGCACGTTCACCGCTACCGCGCCGAACCAACTGTGGGTGACGGATCTGACATTCGTGCCGACGTGGGCCGGGGTGGCGTATGTGTGTTTCATCGTCGATGCCTACTCGCGGATGATCGTCGGCTGGCGGGTCGCCTCGCACATGCGCACCACGATGGTCCTCGACGCATTGGAGATGGCCCGCTGGTCACGCGGAAACATGTTGGTGGGCTTGCGATGTCACTCCGATGCCGGGTCGCAGTTCACATCGATCCGCTACGGCGAACGCCTCGCTGAGATCGGTGCGGTCCCCTCGATCGGATCGATCGGGGACAGCTTCGACAACGCCTTGGCGGAGACGGTGAACGGCTACTACAAGGCCGAGCTGATCTACGGTCCCGCCCGCAGCGGGCCATGGAAGACCGTCGAGGACGTCGAGTTGGCCACCCTCGGGTGGGTGCACTGGCACAACACCAGCCGGCTGCACGGCTACCTCAACGACGTTCCACCCGCCGAGTATGAGGCGGCGTTCTACGATGCCCAACGGACCGCCCAACCCCTGGTCGGAATCCAATAGCCCGAGCCTCCGGCAGAACCAGGGCGGTTCAATTCGCGAGTTCCTGATTGACTTTGTCGCACAAGGCAATAGCTCTAGTTCCGTGCGTAGCTATGCGTATGCGTTGCTTCGTTGGTGGCGATGGTTGCGCGCAATCGGAGTTGAGTGGAACAAGGCGACACCAGCCGAAGGCCGCGATCTCGTCCTGTGGCTGTTGGCTGCCGAAAAGGAACGTAACCATCGACGGACGAAATCCGCGTCGACTGCGGGGACAATTAATCCCGTCACGCGCAAGCGGTATCTCGACGACAACTACGCGGCACGTACAATTAGGCACTCGAATGCGGTCATTCGAGCCTTCTATCAGTACTGGATCGATGATCGCCAGCAAGGCCCGTTGGTGAATCCGATTCCTTTGGATCGGGGACGTGGCCGTCCCTATGCGCATCACAACCCACTCGATCCGCATCGGCCAGAGGGCCGTCTGCGCTACAACCCCAAACTTCCGAAACAGCTCCCACGGGAGATACCGGACGAGCGGTGGCGGGAGTTGTTCGGGGCGTTGGGGTCTGATCGTGATCGCGCGCTTCTCTCGCTGGTTGTCAGCAATGGTGCACGATCCGAGGAGGTCCTCATGCTACGGATGGTGGACCTGGATTGGGGAGATCAGCTGATCCGGGTTGTTCGAAAGGGGACGCGAGCTGAACAATGGCTCCCAGCTAGCCCGGAGTCGTTTGTGTGGCTGCGCATCTACGTGGCCGGACTCGGTCAGCAGCCGGCACCAAACGAACGGTTGTGGCAGACACGTCGCCGGAGGGACCGAGGAGATGGACTGCGTCAGCAGCCGTTGACCTATGACGCGTTGCGGAAGGTCCTCACGCGGGCAAACGACAAGCTCGGCACGAATTGGACGATGCACGATCTACGACACACAGCTGCGATGCGGATGATCCGCGACGAGAACCTGTCCGCCCGCGACGTCCAGACGGTGCTCGGCCACGCCCATTTGTCCACTACCGCCAATATCTACCTGATTGAAGATGAGGCCAACGTGATTCAGAGAGTTCGACAGCATTACGCCGAGCGTGAACGCGATGTTCCCTTAGCGCCGGTGGCTGACCTGGCCGAGGGCTACGACGCCGCGGACATGGGCGTCTTGTTCGGAGATACCTGGACATGACCGAACTAGCCGCGGATAACGACGATTTGAGAACTGTTCTGCTGCAGCGTGATCGGCCTAAGGCACTGTGGCACGAGCATTTAGCTGAGGACGCTACGCCGCCTGGGCCACGCGACCATCTTTCTATCAATGAAGTACTCGTACTGGTTGACCAACAGCCAATAGACCGGTCTGACCGGCATCCACTCCGACACCGCATGGCGGAGAGGATCCTCGTGCGGCTCACAGAAGAACCATCTGATGGTTGGCAGGGACGCTGGCTATCCTCAGGTGCCGAGGACGGACCCGGTTGGGTCGACGATCTGTTCGCGCCCGAAGATCGTGGCAGCAAGCGGCAGAAACACGACAACCTCATGATGGGCCTGCGAGCGTTGCTGCTGTGCCGGATCGTGTTTCCCGGCTACGGCTTTCTCACCGGCTACCGCTCGCACTCTCTCTTCAGCTCGGCGCGTGGCACGTTCCGCCCCGAACTCTTCGCACAGATCGAGCGCCGTGCCGCGGAGCGGAGCATCAACAGCAATCAGCTCAAGAATGTACTCGCACTGATCTCAAAGATTTTGTTGCACACAGGGAAAGACGTCGATCAACTCACGGCTGAAGACCTACTGGCCTATCGTGCCTGGACACGGTCGGCCGGTGACCGCACACGCAGCGGTCTGAGTTTGGCGTGGCGACTTCTTGACGGGATCGCCGACTTACATGGCTTCCACACCATCGAGGAAGCGGGGCGATTCGGTCAGCGCACATGTGGCGAACTAGTCGATGACTTCGGGCTGCGGAACCGGACTGTCCGTGACGTTATCGTTCGTTATCTGGAAGAACGTCGAGCGAGTCTCGACTACGCCAGCTTGGACCACCTCGCCAAGGGCCTTGCTGGACGATTCTGGGCCGATATCGAGCTGCACCACCCCGAGGTGGAGTCGCTGCATCTGCCTGAAGATGTCGCCCTTGCATGGAAACGGCGAATTCAAACCTCGCACACTCTGAAAGCTAACCGCACCGAGATGTACTACGTGCCGATCTTCCAGTCTGTGCGGGCGTTCTACCTCGATCTTCAAGAATGGGCAATGGACGACCCGTCCTGGGCTGCCTACTGCGTGCCAAGTCCGGTCCGCAAGAGCGACATTGCCGGCTCTGGAAAGGAGATAAAGAAGTCCAAGGCTGCCATCCACCAACGTATCCGTGAACGGCTACCGCATCTTCCCGTCCTGGTCGATGGTGCTGAACGGTACAAAGCCGACCAGGCCGGGTTGCTGGCCGCGCTCAAAGCCGTCGAGGTCGATGAAACCTTCGAGCACTCGGGCCGCCGGTACCGGCGCACGATCCCGATCTCCTATCGGAGAAATGACTACAAAAGTGATACGCCCCCAGATCTTGCCGAAGACCTGGTCACAGGCGAGGTTCTTGACGTCAGCAAGTCCGAGCCCCGTGCGTTTTGGGCCTGGGCTGCCATTGAGACTCTGCGCCACACTGGCGTTCGCGTCGAAGAACTCGTCGAAATTACTCACCTCGCGCTGGTGTCCTACCGACTGCCCAAGACCCGTGAATTAGTCCCGATGCTCCAAATCGTTCCGTCGAAATCAAACGAGGAACGACTCCTTTTGGTCAGCCCTGAACTAGCCAGTGTGCTCGCAACCGTCATCACTCGGCTCCGGCATGACAACGGCGGAAGTATCCCGCTGACAAAACGTTACGACAACAAGGAGAAGGTCACAGGTCCCGCGCTACCACATTTGTTTCAGCATCGGCTTGGCGGAAACTGGTACATCCCATCCACAAATACCATCCAGTCATGGCTGAATGAGACCCTCGGGCGGACGGGGCTGGTGGATGCGGCCGGAAGCCCCCTGCGTTACACCCCACACGATTTTCGCCGCATGTTCGCCACCGATGCAGTCAGCAGCGGCCTTCCGATCCACATCGTGTCAAGGCTGTTGGGCCACAAGAACGTCAACACAACCCAGGGCTACACGGCTGTGTTTCCCGAACAGCTTGTCCGTACATACCGCGCCTTCCTCGACACGCGCCGCCAACAAAGGCCCGAAGCCGAGTACCGCGAACCGACCAACGAAGAATGGAGCGAATTCCAACAGCACTTCGAGCTCAGGAAACTCGAGCTCGGCACATGCGGACGACCATACGGAACACCGTGCAAACACGAGCACGCGTGTATCCGCTGCCCGAGTTTGCGACTAGACCCCAAGGCCCGCAATAGGTTAACTGAGATCATTGCGAACCTGAGAGATCGCATCGCCGAAGCGAACAGCAACGGCTGGACCGGAGAAGTCGAAGGCCTCAACGTCAGCCTCAACGCCGCAGCCGCGAAGCTGACAAGCCTTGACCGGATGAATGCGAGGGCAGCCGAAACGGGCAAACAGGCGACTGATTTAGGTATCCCGATAATCATCGATGTGGGGTCTTGAGATCAACCTCTTCGAGCATTCTGTACCCAGGACTGTCGGATGCAACGGCTACCCTGCTGGTGCCAATGAGTGAGGCGTAAGGAGTGGCCGGTGAAACTATCCCTGACGGTGGCGCTAGTCGTCGTTGTCGTGTTCGGCGCGTTCGACTTCTGGTTGTGGAAGCACTACCACTCGCCCGCCGCGACGCTCGTTGCAGTCGGTGCGTTCGCCGTCGCGTGCTTCGCTCAGTTCCAAGCGTCCAGATCAGCGCACAATTCATCGAAGGCATCTACGCTCGCGCATTCAGCTGAGGCGCGCGCGCAGGCGAACGAGGAACGCGCCAAGTACGGATGGACGATCACCGTGCATCCCGAAGGGGACCGCTACGTGCTACGCAACACCGGCACGTTGGCAGCCCAAGACGTCCGATTCATCAACGTCGACCCGCACACGATGCTCAGCTTCGAACAGCACGAAGGCGAGGACGGGCCGACTGTAGAACCTGGCCACGCCGTCGCATTTCACGCCCACTTCACTTTCGGAAGTAGTGGCAACGCAGTCGAATTGGAATGGTTGCCCGTCGGTGAAGCGGAACGCAAGACGTTCAGAGACGTACTCGACGATATCCCCAATAAAACGTTTGACGAGGTGGTCAAGCGGCGCGAAGTCGAGCGCGATGCCGATGCAGCCATGGACAGGGCGTGGTGCGCTGAGATGCGGAAGATTCTGATCGACCTAGCCGCCGCATGGGGCGAATACAAAGCCAACGGCACGAGCCAGAACAAAACGCGAGTGCAGGGCCTTGTATCAGCGTTGCCTAGCAATATGGTTCGAGCCATGGGCTTTGAGGTCGACGTGCCGCGTGATTTCTGGGGGATGCATCAGTGGCCGTTTGAGAATTTCGTGCAGGATGCGGAGGACAAGGAACTGGTCCGCGATAACGCGCCCATGATCGAACTCATGTGGAATCTGACGTGGGTACAGATCCCCCGACGACGCGAAGGCGACCTATCGCAACCGCCCGATCCCTGGTATCGGTTGGAACATGCCATCCACGGGTACATCGAACTGGTGCGCAATCGCGAGCAAGGCAAGGTCGAGTATCGCGACGGGCAACGTGACCGCGAGAGCCATGAGCGAGCTTTGCAGATGATGCAACAGCACAAGTGAATGGTCCCGGGTTTGAGTCAGCATGTCACCAGACAAGCCTGTGCTGACGGCAGCACAACTCGAGGTTGTGCGAAGCAGCGTAGCCAGCGGCGCAATTGAAGGTTGGCGTGCCTCGACAGACGACATCGAACTGCTTTACCGCGTCGCGGCAGGCACCATCACAGCCACCGACGCTGTTCACCGCGTGCAGGAACTGCAGGCGCTCAAAATAGGTCACGCGGATGCAGAAATTACTTCAGTACAACGAGATTGGAGTACAGCATCATGGGACGACTACATCTACCCTGGTACGGCCGTGTTGGTCAACCGCCTGAACATCCGTGACAGCCTGCAGCTTGAACACGTCGCGGGCATCGTGGTCGCCATCCGCACAATCGAAGCGGTAATTGACACCCCTAGCGTCCCCGACCCGCTCGATGGTGCTCAATTACGTGCCCTCCACCGTCAGCTGGCGCAAGACCTCTACGACTGGGCCGGCAACTACCGGTCGGTACCAATGGGCAAGCAGTGGTCACAGTTCGCGCCAGTCGAAACGATCGCCACCTGCCTCGAACGAGCGGCCCGGGTTGTGGCTGAAACTGACTGGCCTGAGACAACAGACAACGACTTCGCCGATCGGGCCGCCATCGTGTACTCCTGGTTGAACTACGCGCATCCATTCCGCGACTTGAATGGCCGCGTAACCCGAATTTTCATGGACTATGTTGCAGCACAAGCAGACCGGGTCATCGACTACAGCAAGGTTCCCGGTGATGTGTGGATTCAACGGTCAGCGTTCACCGTTCCCGACCAAGGTCAAACACGTCCGGCGCCCGAATATATGACGCCAGTCTTCCGTGCCGTCAGCTCGCGTCAGTAATCTGAAAATGACCGAGCCAACGCACCACCGTTTCAGAGGGGATACCGGCGCAGCGCATCAGCCGCGCTACCTGGTCGAGCCGGGCATCCAGGCCGGTCCAGGCCGGCCAGGCGGGGTGCCTTTTAGCCTCAATCCGTGGACTGACTTGAGTGGTGTGGTTCGACGGTGATTCTGACGGCGGTTTGTGGGGTGGGCAGGATGTAGCCGCTGGTCTGCCCAGCTTTTCCTGTGTGCTTCGGTGGGGCCTGTTCGGCGACGGTTAGACGGTTGCGGTAGCGGGTGGGCTGTAGCCGATGGTGTTGCGCCACAGGGTGAGCCAGTGCTCGGTCCAGGGCCAGTGGCTGGGTAGGTGCAGGATGGGTCGGCGTTGCGGTCGGGCCAGCCGTGCCGGGACGGTGATGATCGTGCGTCGCAAGGTGGCTCCCCGGGCCACTGCGTGCGCTCCACCGGCAAGCACACCGGCGGCGCGCAGCAGATTGTGGGCGATGGCCCCGCAGAGCACCCACGCGGAGTTGGCGCCGAATTGCCCGGAGGGCATGTGGGCCAAGGGGCCGGCGATCAGGTCGGCGAAGACAGTTTCGATGATCGCGTGTTGACGGTGGGTGATGTCGGCGTCGGCGGTTGGTAGGTCGGTGTTGGTGAAGAACGGGTGATACCGCCAGACCGGGAACAGGGCGTCGCGGAAGCGCGCATCTTTGACCCGACGTACCACCAGTCGGGCGGTGAAGCGGTCTGTGGTGGCCGCGAATGCGGTGTAGCTGATTTCGGCGACTTCGGCATCAGAGATCCACTCTCCGGTGTCGGGATCACGCACCGCGCCCGGGTATTTCACCGGTGTCCACGCCGCGTCGTCGATGGCGTTGATGGCCCGGTTGATCGCGCTGTTGCGGCCCATGACCACCGAGAATTGCGCACCATGGCGTCGGCAGGCGCCGACGACGGCGCGGGTGCCGTAGGACGAATCGCCGCGGACCAGGATCTGGCCGGTGACCCCGGCCGCTCGGGCCGTGGTGATGGCCTGGGCGACCATTCGACCGGCTCCTTTACCGGAGCCGGTCTTGCCGGCCCGCAGCCGCATCCCGGCGATCACCGGCGCCGCACCGGGGGTGCTGATCGTGGTCGCCAACGGCGAGAGTCCTTTGCGCAGGACCTGCTTGCCAGCGATTTTGGTGTGTCCGTAGGAGGCGCCTTGTTTGGCATGGCCGTAGACCGGTCGTAGCAGGGAGTCGATGTCGATGAACACACCGCTGTCGGATCCGGGTAGCAACTCAACGCGCCGGCAGAGGGCGGCCAAGTGTTCGCGCAGGACTGATTCGAGTTGGCGTGCGTGTCCGAAGGTGAACTCCCGCAACAGGGTTCCGATGGTTGATGGTGCGTACACATCGCCGAAGAGTGTTTTCATGCCCCCGGCCCGGACGATGTTGAGGTCATCAATGCTGTCGGCGCCGGCGCACATCCCGGCGATCACCGTGGCCAGCTTCGGTGCCGGATTCGCTGACCCGGATTTGATCTTCGGCGCGGGGATGAAGATCTTGTCAGCCAACAGATTCGGCAGGCCGGTCTGCTCAGCCAGTGTCATCACCGGCACCAGTCCGGCGCACGACACGAGATGATCCTCATCGAAGACCGCCGACGACGCAGCGAACCCGTGGGACACTTGCACTGGAAGTGCCTTTCTTAACTGGCCTGATTGATGCGTAGAGAACACCAATCCTCCCAGCTCAAGGGGCACTTTCCTTATATCGACACCCACCTACACAGGCAATTCATCGGTGGATCGAGGTTTAGGGCTCACGGGCTCAGTTCGGAGCGTATTTCGACCCCGCACGGACACCAGCGAGCGGCTTACACACTGTTATCCAGCACCGTTCGAGGAGGCAGCAACGGTGACGCTCGGCGGCTGTCTCCGCGCCATTGCCGAATCCGCTGGCGCAGTTATGTGCTGACCCGATAGCCTGGCAGGCTTTGCCCATTCCACCCTGAGGAGCCCGGCGATGCTTGACTTCACCGTTGCGCTGACCCTGCGCGCACGCAGGGACCGCGACGAGGAACCTGGTGTTGCGGTCACAATTGGCCGCCGACGGATCGAACTGCGCCGTCACCACAGCGGGGACGGACCGTTATGGAACCGGCTTGAGCGGGGCGGGCTCTACAGGCGGAGTCTGTTGCCGATCGGCCCAATCGCAATCGTGTATTACCGGCGCAGCCTCACCTACGGCGAGGCTGTAGGTGCGCCACCTCGGTTCACTGACGCGGTCTTCGATTGGGTCATTGACGAGTTCGACGACAGTTTCAACGACCTGGCCATCGCGTCGCTGCGTTATCACCAGGACTGGGCTATCACATTTTGCGATGGCGAACGCCGCGCCCGCTACCAGGACCTGATCGACCGGCTCAGTGAGCCGTCACCGGACTTTACCGACGAGGAGAGGGCGGTTTTCGCTGCATCGGGTGACCGGCTGGTCCGAGTCGACGGCAGTCGCTCGATGCTGCGGCCGCCGACCGACCGCGAGCGGGCTGTGTACGCCGCGCAGCGGGAGCGGACGGCCGAGTGGGAGCAGCGGATGGTCGAGACGCGGCGGGACTTCGTCGGGGTCATGCGGGAGCTGTGGTCGTGAACACCAGCCGCCCGACGCCACCAAGGCCGACAACGTAAACGTTTGCGGGTAGGTGGTCGCTCAGCCGCTGCGAGTGATGAAGCTCGCCCGGGAACTCGCCGACCTACTATTCAGCGCGGTCAAATACGGCGGGTAATCCGAATGTTGCAGTGCGCGAAGAGCTGGAACGGCGCTACCAGCAACGACAGACAATAGTGAAGTCGCCGAGCGGGCCACCATCGTGTACCACTGGTTGAACTACGCGCATCCGTTCCGCGACCTGAATGGCCGTACAACCTGGTTTCACGAACTGCCGTGCAGCACAAAGCTAATCGAGCCATCGACTACGACCAGCTGTCTGATGAGGTGGATGCGGCCAGCGTTCACAGTCCCTCACCATGATCAGCCACACCCGCAACCCCAATACATGACGCCAGTCGTCTGTGCCGTCAGCGCGGGAGGCCGACCTAAAATCGAATGAACGAACACACCGGAGGGCGCGGCCGATGACCGCCCCCGGTGACTCACCGGTGATCGGCAAAGGAGGCTGATATCGACCCCGATTCGAAGGGAACCGACGATGCGAACGCGCTCGACGAGCTCATCGGGCCCTTCCACGACACCGCGCAGATCGCACATCGGCTGCGAGTCTCGGTGGATACGGTCACAGCCCTGGTCCGTCGGAATGAACTGCTGGCTTGCCCCACAGCTGAGAGCATGTTGGTCTTCCCGACCTTCCAGGTAGCAGCTGACGACACTTTGCTGCCCGGCCTTGGACGTATCGTGGCAACCCTGGCCCGGGGCACCGCTGACAGCTGGCAAATTGCACTGTGGATGCGCACATCCAGCGACCAGCTGCACGGGCGCACACCGCACGAGGCGTTGCAACAAGGACGCAGCGATGCCGTCGAGCGTTTGGCGGCGCAGACCGCCACCCGGTGGCGGTCGCATTGAAGGTAGTGAAAGTCTTCAAGCGCCAATCGCCTGCCTGAAAGCGCGATTGTCGTTGCTACGCAACATAAATCAGCGGGCGAATGCCCGATGGGCTCATGCTGGAACTCGGATGCACTCCTGACACCGCCCTTGGCGGTTCCTTCCGCGTTGGCTTTCGCCAAAATCTTTCCGAGTTCCGCGGAGCCCTTGAAGTTGAGCGTGCCCTCAAATTCTCGGGTCTTCGTACGCGCGTGATTGTGCTGACCGCGGCGAAGGAAGTGGTCAAGGCTGTCGCGTACGCCGCCTATCGCTTGTACCACGGTGACGACCGGTCAGCCCCGAACCCGTCGCCGGAGCAGTGGGATCGCTACATGGCGGGATTCTGGCCGGACCTACTGGACATGTTCGCCGCGATCCCCGCTGCCGGTGAACCCGCCGACAATGCCGTGCTGGCCCGCACCCTGTACGCGGTGAGGGAGCGAACGCTGCGCTGGCTTGAGGAGCTCGGGGTCAGGTACGAGGTGCAGGTCTATGGGGCCGAATCGCTTAGGTCCTGCTGGTGGAGCGTCGCCGAGCCGATCTGACGACTTGTCGCCCCGCTGGAGCTGTCATCCCTGCCGCATACGCTGATCTGGTGGATCCTGAGCCCCTCCTGCTGAGCGACATAGACACGACTCGGGCAATGCGCACCGGCGACGAGCTGTTCACTCTGGTCGCGGCGATCCACGGCTCACCGGCCGGCACCCAGGAGACGAACTGGCTGGAGTGGAAGAACGCCCTCGACCTCACGAAGGCGGCGGGCAAGTTCGCCGTCGCGAAAGCGATCCTCGGGTTCGCCAACCGCTCCGTTGAGCAGGCACAGCTCGCTTGCGAGGGCGTCGCGTACATGGTGGTGGGCGTTGAGCCGGGAGCCGCAGCTGGTGTGGGTGCCGTCGATCATGCCGAGCTCGGGCAGGCGATCAAGACGTACATGGGCGGTCCCCGCTGGACTCCGTTCTATGTCCCGTTCGAAGAGGTCACCGTGCTGGTGATCGTCGTCGAGGCACCGCGGCCCGGGGACCCGATCCACACCTTGCAGAAGACGTACAACGACGGTGCGAAGTACAACGCCGCCGCGGGCACCGTGTTTCACCGCGGCACGGCTCAGTCCGAACCGGCCGGCACGGGCGAGATCGACATGCTCAGCAAGCGTCTCGTGCAGGGCCTGCAGAAGCCGGAATTGGATCTTGATCTGCGATGTGCCGCAGTCCCACTGATCCGGTGGCGCATCACACAGGATGACCGCGACGACTGGCTGCGCCGCCGCGAGACGCACGTGAGGGCGAACAGCGGCAAGCCGCCGGACCGTCCGGCGCCGCGGCCTAAGCCGGCACCGAACCCGGCTCGGCCGGGTTGGGCTGCGGACTATGCGTACGGTTCGCTGAGCAGCCAGGTTGGCGCCTTCGCGTCGATGCGCACGTACGCCGATCCGAAGGACGCCGAGGAGTTCGAGAAGCGGGTGACGGACTACCTGGCCCAGATGCGCCGCCGGCTTCTCGATCGGATCATCCGCGAAATCGTTCTCGACGATGACTCGAACACCGTGCACTTCGCCGTGGGCAACGCGACTGAGGACCCGGTGTCCGGCGTCCAGCTGACTGTGCGGATCCCGAAGCGGGGTCTGCTGGCCTACACAACCCCGCCGAGCGTCGACGATCTCCCACCGCGGCCGCGATGGCCGGAACCGCTGGACGAGATGCGCAACAGAGCCCTCGCGAACGCAGCGTGGTCTCGACCCGTCGACTTCTCTCCGCACGGGGGCGCGGTCGAGGACAAAGGCGACGTCTACGAGGTGACGTGGACCGTCGGCGACCTCAGACCTGGTCAATCGGCGGACGGCTACGCGATCACCGTCATCCCCGGTCCCGCGGTAGCTGAGCCGATCAACGTCGAGATGACTGCGCGTGCCATGGACCGCCGGGGTACCCGAACGAAGATGGAGCAGCTGCCGATCTCGACGGAGGCGTGGACGATCGACGACTTCTACGACGCGGAACCCGCGTAGACGGCAGTTACCACGCCGTGGCTGGCGCGGTCCGTGTGGCCGACCGGTTTACCGTGATTGCCGGTGCTCATGCACCTGCCGGTCGATCTCTTCCCAGCAGCGTGCGCAGTCGTCGCACCGGACGGGCCAGTTAGATCCCCTCGAAGAATGCGGCGTCCACCCACACGTCCTCGACTTGCCGAATCCGCGTCGTGACTCCCATGTCGAACTCCTTGAGCAGCTCGCACAGCCGGGCGCCGTCGATGAGGTCGAGCGGTGGCGCGCCGTCCCGTGCGGCTTCCGCCTTGGCGTCGGCCGTGAAGGTTCCGGTCGTGATCAGCAGGCCTTTGTCACCGCGTCCAGTCATCGCGCCGCGGAAGTCGCGAACCGCCCCGGCTCTTACCGAGCCGACGTAACGCTTGCACTGGAAGAACACGGGGAAGCTCACCAAGGAGAGCCGGTACACCCCGACGCCATCGATCCCACCGTCGCCGGTCTTCCCTGTGACCCGGGTGTTGGTGAACCCGGCCTCGCGTAGGAGCCGTTGCGCGAGGCGTTCGAACGCGGCGGGCTCCATCGTCATCACGACTTCGAGGAGCTGGTCCTGCCAAGATTCCTCCGCTTCGAGCTGAGGCGTCTCCGGGTTCGTCTCGAACAACTCGACAAGTTCGTCCAATGTTGCCTTGCGCTTGCGTTCCCTGCGAGACGTGGCGACATACAGCTGCCGCAGGGGTTCGATCTCCGGTTCGGTGACCGTGCGGCCCTTCTCTGTGAGGCTCCAGATGCCGCGGCGTGAGTTGTCGGCGAGGCCCATGCCCTTGAGGTACGACCGCGCCCAGGCCAGTCGATAGGCGATCTCGGTCCCGGGTCCGTCGCCGTGCAGGACCGCCTGTTGCGCGTCGGAGTAGTCCCCGAGTTCCAAGACGCGTTCGGTGATCTCGTCGATGGCCCCGGAGTCGCCGAGGTCGCGTATCGCCTGGACGGCGGGCCAGAGCAGGTCCTGATACGGAGGCACGGAGGTCACAGCACCGAACCTATGCGCTCGGTAGCCGGGTGCCTCGATCGACATGCCCGAACAGTGCCCCCATAGCCGTTCGGCATCGGGCGGGTCACCGGACCATGACAAACGCGAGAAACCGGGAGCAGCCGGGCATCCCCAACATAAGGCCACATAGGCTTCGGGGATCGATGAACACGGCGCTGGAGGGGGCGGCTAGATGGCAGACGAGACCAATGTCCTCGATCAATTGATCGGCCGGGTCCAGGACGGGTCTCTGCGCAATCGGCTCGCCAGCGAGGTTGAACTGCTACGCGGTTCCCGTCGGTTCGGACTTGTTTTCGACCGTCACCTACCAGAGTCTGTGCGCCTGACCGACCACCCGATCCGTAAGGGCATCCGTGTCGCCCTACGTGACGAATCCACCGCAGTGACGTGGACGGTGGAACGGTTCACCGACCGGACCCGCGAGGTCGCGGTGCTCAGTGGTGACGGCGGCGAGCGGCCGGTGTCTGAACTGATCGTCATCCGCGAGTTCGGGGAGCCGATCTACCCCGGTCTGCACTCGGTAGACCGGATCCCGAACGGTCCCGAGGACGCTCCGTGGCATCTAGTGATAAACGGAGAGAATTTCCACGCCCTGCAGGCGCTGCGGTCCACCCACCGCGAAAAGGTCGACCTGATCTACATCGACCCGCCATACAACACCGGCAACGAGGGGTGGATCTACAACGACCGTTACGTCGACCAGAACGACCGTGCGAAGTCGTCGAAGTGGCTGTCGTTCCTGGAACGCAGGCTGCTCATCGCCCGAGACCTGCTCAAGCCCACGGGCGTGCTCCTCGTCGCGATTGGCGACGAGGAGCATCATCGCCTCCGAATGCTGTTGGATCAGGTCTTCGGAGACCAGAACTTTCTCGCCAACATCACCTGGCAGGGCAGCGGCAAGAACGATGCGCGCTACACCGCCGGCGGCGTCGACTACATGCTCGTGTACGCACGCGATGAGTCCCGATTGTCGGAGACCGAGTGCCGGTGGAAGGAACGCAAGCCCGGGATCGAAGACGCCTTTGCGGCCGCGGAGGAAGCCTGGACCGAGGCAGCGGGTGATCCGGAGGAAGCCACCCGGCTGTACCGCGCAGCGCTCCGACCGTTGCGCGGACAGCTGGAGCCGTCGGTGTTCCGCTACGACCAGATCGACGCGGAAGGACGGGTGTTCCAAGCTGATAACCTGACCAGCCCTAACCGCCGACCCAACCTGATCTACAAGGTCAAGCACCCGCGAACCCGTCGCCCGGTTCCCACCCCGATGAACGGCTGGCGCTACGCGAAAGACACGATGGCGGAGCTCATCGCCGATGGTCGAATCCTGTTCGGCGCCGACGAATCCACGACCCCGAGACTGAAGCGGTACCTCGCTGATCAGCAAGACCGCGTGCCGTACCCGACGTTTTCCGAGCCGCGCATGCCGGGATCGCGACGATTGGAGGCTGTGCTGGGTGATCGCCGGTTCCCAAACCCGAAGGACGTGGAAATCATCACTCGGTGGATCGGGATAGTCGCGTCCGAGGATGCGGTCGTGCTCGACTTCTTCGGCGGTTCTGGAACGACGACCGAAGCTGTTATGCGACTCAACGAGCAGGACGGTGGAACTCGCCAGTCGATCCTCGTCACCAACAACGAGGTCGGCTCCGGCGAGGCCAGGAGACTTCGAACGGCCGGTCTGCATCCGGGTGATGAAGAGTGGGAGGCTCGCGGCGTGTTCGAGTACGTCTGCCGCCCGCGTATCTCAACAGTGGTCACCGGTAAGCGCCCGGACGGATCGGTGTACTCCGACGGGTTCGCTGCGAATGTGGAGATGTTCGACCTCACCTACCTGGACCCATCTTCGGTGCGCCGCGGCCAGGAGTTCCCCGCCGTGGCTCCGTTGTTCTGGCTGGAAGGCGGAGCCCGGGGCCAGCGGATTGAAGAGCTTCCAGCGGAGGGCTGGGCATTGACCGAAAACTACGGGGTCCTCTTCGACATCGACGCGCTCACCGGGTTCGCTACCGCGGTGGCCGATGCCTCGATCGCCGACTGCGCGCCGTCGGTGCTGTTCATCATCACCGACTCGCCCGCCGAGTACCAGCAGGCCGCCGAACGACTCCCGGTCGGCATCGAAACGGTCCAGCTGTACGAGGACTACCTGTCGAACTACACCATCAACACGGTCGGCGGTACGCGGTGAGATTCGCGCTGGAGCCGTATCAGACCAAGGCCGTGGAGTCGGTGCTCTCGAACCTGGCGAAGGCCCGAGCCGGGTACCTCGACGACGGTGAACGCACAGCTGTTGGCCTCACAGCCCCTACTGGAGCGGGCAAGACAGTCATCGCAACCGCCGTGCTGGAAGGCATCTACAAGGGCACCCCGACGCGGCTGGCTAACCCGAACATGACGGTGCTGTGGATCACCGACGACCGCTCCCTCAACGCGCAGACGATCAAGAAGATCCATCAGGCGTCCGGTGGTGGTATCGACCTCACCCAGATCAGGTACCTGGGTGAAGAGGACTACCGCACCCTCGCTCCAGGCTTCATCTACTTCGTCCACATCCAGGCGATGCAGAAGAACTCGACTTTGCACGCAACCCGACCCGACGGCACTCACAACGACCGGCGCACGTACGGCGGCTGGGACATGATCGCCAACACCGTCCGGGAGCGCGGCGAAGACTTAGTTGTGATTTGGGACGAGGCGCACCGCGGTTCGGGGACGAGAAGTACCGAGCGGAAGTCGATCGCCGGCACCATCGTCGGCGGCGGCGTGACGAACATCGGGACCACGCAGCCCGCCGCACCGGTGGTGCTCGGAATCTCGGCCACCCCGGACCGGTTCCAAGCCGCGATGCAGGCCGCGGACCGCACCATGCGACTGGTCGAGGTCAAGGCCGGGGACGTGCGCGAATCCGGACTCCTCAAGGACCGAATTCTGCTTCGCAGCCTGGGGGAGTCACAGTCGGCGAACAACACAATGCTGGCGCTCGCCGTGGAGGATCTGAAAAGCGCGGACGCGGCCTGGAGGGCGCACCACGAGACCACCGGCGACCGGCTGGTGGAGCCGCTGCTGGTAGTTCAGGTCGCACAGGACCCTGCGAATCGTCAACTGCCGGAGATACTTTCCGTCATCGAGTCCACGTGGCCGGAGCTCAGCGACTACGCCGTCGCGCACGCCTTCGGCGACCCCCACGGCCCATTGAAGGTGGGAGATCGCACCGTCCGCTACCTGCCACCCGAGGCGATCTCAGACGACGACCGTGCCCGGGTGGTGCTCTTCAAGTCAGCACTCACCACCGGCTGGGACTGCCCACGAGCCGAGGTGCTGGTCTCGTTTCAGGGCAAGGACTCCTACACCGAGATCGCCCAGCTGATCGGGCGACTAGTCCGGACGCCGCTGGCCAAGCGGATCGAAGGCGGCGATGACCGCCTGAACGAGGTGGCCGCGTACCTGCCCGGGTTCCGCACCGAGCACGTGGCGCGAGTCGTCAACGCGCTCACTGAGGACGAGACAGTCGAGGTCGATGTCGTCGTGGCCCCGGTGATGTGCGGACGCTCGTCGAAGGTTCCGTCGGAGGTGTTCGACCTGCTCGACACGACGCCGTCGTACACCCGGCAGAGGGCGACGTTCAGCTCCCGCACGGCGCAGCTTCTGCGTCTCGCTGCGGCGCTTACCGAGCACGGCCTCGTGGCTCAGGGTTCGGCGAAGGCCAAGCAGTGGATCGTCGACCAGATGCGCGCAGCGGACGGCCAGCGGAGCCACGAGATCGACGCCAAGGTCGCGGACATCCTGTCGTTGACCGTAAGTACCACCATGGTCGCGTACGGCGAGACGATCATGGAGAGCGTCGGCAAGGCGGACACTGCGACCAACGAACGCGACTTGGATGGGTATTTCCGCCGCGCCCAACGGGTCCTGCCGGACGGCTCGGCCAACTGGTATTACAACGACTTGTGCGATGCCGGAGAGGATGAGGTCGACGCGGCCGCACGCCTGACCGCCATGGCCGAACTGGGCTTCAAGGAGATCATCGACACGCAGGCCGCCGCGCTGATCAGCTCTTGGAAGGAGCAGCACCGATCGGAGGTGTCGCGGCGTCCGCGACATGTGCGTGATCAGATCGAGCCGCTCTGGCATCTGGGAGGGATGCCGATGCTGCCGACGACGGTCGAGGTGCGCGACGTGTACCCGGCGGCGACGGAGAAGGTGCGCGGGCAGACCACCGAACCGATCACCACATACCCGTACCACCTGTACGTGATCCCTGACAGCAAGCCGGACGCCGGCGGATTCCCGGTGGACACGTCCCGGTCGTCGTGGGAGTCCGCCGTGCTGAAAGCGGAGCTCTCCGCGCAGACATTGGTGGGCTGGTACCGGAACCCGTCGTCGGGGCAGCACGCGCTTGCGGTGCCGTACCTGTTCGGCGACAAGTACCAGCTGATGCACCCGGACTTCCTGTTCTGGCACGACGATGCGAGCGGCGAGTTCGTCATGGACATCGTGGACCCGCATCGCTACGACCTCGCCGACACCTCCGCGAAGTGGTCGGCGCTCGCGCGCTACGCGCAGGACCACTCCGATCGTGTCCGTCGATGCTTGGCCGTCATCAAGGTCGGTGGGGCGCTGCAGGCGCTCGACTTGAAGATCGACGGTATCGACGAACGGCTGTTGGGAGCGACTAACGGGATCCTGATCGAGGCTTTGTTCGCCGCGGAAGGCATGGCATACCCGTAACCCGGCAGTTCGTCGACCACCGCGATCTGTCAGACCTGCTCTCTACACTGCTGGTCGTAGACGGAGTGTCGGGTGCCGTCACCCGCAGGGCGGGATAGCCTCGCCCTAGCATGCTGATCAGGGAACGGAGGTGCAGCATGGCGTATTCAGCTGCCTCCACCGTGGTGGCCCTGATGCGCGATCTGCCGAAGACGCTGACGCTGGCCGGCATCGGAGAGGCGCTACTCGACGTCGGCTCCGCTGATCAGCTGTGGGAAGAACACGTTGCCACGACCCTCGTGTCGGTACCGGGAACTGAGCCGGATCGCGATGCTGCGGCCCGTGACGTCGAGCAGTGGACTGCGCGCGGTTGGCGAGCTCTGACGGTTCTCGATACCGCCTACCCGGATCGGGTGCGGGCAGCACGGCGTCCGCCGGCACTGCTGATGACAGAGGGCACCCTCGCTACGGATGCCTACAGCGTTGCAATCGTCGGCTCTCGCAAGGCGTCAGCCGCCGGCATCGACTTCGCCCGCGGTGTCGCGCTTGGTCTCGCGGCTCACGATGTCACTGTGGTGTCCGGGCTCGCTGAGGGAATCGACACGGCCGCGATGACCGCCGCGCTGGAACTGGGCGGCCGTGTGGTGGGTGTCATCGGCACCGGTATCGACCATGCGTACCCGGCGCCGAATGCCAAGCTGCAGGCCACCATTGCTGAACGCGGACTGCTGCTCACGCAGTTCCTTCCGGGATTCCGGGGCGCTCCGTGGGCGTTCCCTGCTCGCAACAAGACCATGAGCGCCTACTCCGGCGTGACGGTGATCGCCGAGGCCTCCGAGAAGTCCGGTACCAAGCACCAGGCGACGGAGGCGGTCGCCCATGGTCGCAGGTTGGTGCTGCACAGCAGTGTCGCGACCGGCACGACATGGGGCAGGGAGCTCCGTGACCGGCCTGATGTGTTCGTGGCGAGCACCGCAGGTGAAGCGGTTGCGCAGTTGGAACAGATCGCCGCCGCGGATCAGACGGTGCGATCCCACCTGGCTCGTCAGCCGGTGGGCACCGCCTGGTGACCGACCGGCAGACCGACGTGCAGCTGCGTCACGACATCGCCGTCGCTCTGGGCAAAGTCGCGTACTTCCACAACATCGCAGCCGGTCCCGGTATCTGCCGTGTCTGCCGCGGACCCGCGTCGGGCTCCGACGTGTGCTCCCGGTGCCAGTCCACTGAGGCGGCCCTGGACGGCGCGACCTGTGATCAGACGTTCTTCCTCGCGTACGCCGACGGACAGAATCCCGGAGGTTGGTCGCAGAGCGCGCAGACGATGCGGCTCTACAAGGAGATCCCTCCCACCGAGCTCTGCGTGGAGCATGTGCACGAGCTCGCATTCGTCGTCACTTGGATCCATGACGCCTGCATGCTTGCCGTGGACGGCGGGTGGGATGCCGCCGCGTTCGTTCCGTCGCGAACACCGCGGGAGGGGCTGCACCCGGTCGCCGGTATCGCGCGCAACGTGGCACGGCTCGCGGTGGATGACCCCGCTTCTGGCGGTCCGCACGAGATCCAGCGCGTGGCCCTCGAACCCGGTCCCGTGAACTTGCCGCGCGTCGCCAACGCCGACCGCTTCGCGGTACCCGAAAAGTGGCGGTCCAGGGTCGAAGGGAAGAGGGTCCTCCTCGTCGACGACACGTGGGCGACGGGTACATCGATCCAGTCGACCGCCGCTGCACTCAAGGCTGCCGGGGCCGTCAGTGTCACAGGGCTGTGCGTCGCGCGGTGGCTCAGCTGGGACTGGGAGTCACACGTTCCGCTGCTCAAACAGGTCACCACCAAGCCCTACGACCCGTTCGACTGCTTCGCGGGCACACACCAGTGCCGGCTCAACCCTCAGCACGAGTAGCTGTCATCGCTCTACCCATCGTAGGAGTTCGGCGGTCGACTCCGCCGGCGTCACCAAGCCCGTTCCGCGCAGCTGCCGGTGCCACGCCCGCTCCCGTGCGAAGAACTGCTCCACGTCGTCGGGTAGCCGCGGTCCCGACAGGTCCTCCGCGTATTCGTCCATGACCATTTAGACGCACGCCGCGGATGATCGGTTCCGCACCGGCGACTTTCACTGCATAACCGCCGCGTTGTCAACGGAACGTGCGGCCACGGCTATCTGCATGCCTGCATCTGCGGCGAGTCGCAGCTCGTCATCGTTGATCGAGCTGCCGGGAAGGGCGGTGACCATCGCGTACACATACGCGCCGCAGGTGTCGAACACCTGCGAAGCGAGATCGCGGTCCAGCGGCACGATGCGCACGTCCCCGGTGGAAGCATCCTCGATGACGGCATCCCGCAGTTCGGCTGACGCACTCACCGCGTCGGGTTGAGTCATCGCGGTGTACCCGAGCACAGCGGCGGCCAGCAGATGATCGGGGGAGGACGGGCAGATGCGCCGGGTCTGCGGGCCGTGGGTAGGCCGGCCCACTGACGGGCAGCGTTGAACCACCCACGTAGCGCGGGTCCCCTCCATCAGGACCAGAATGTGGCTGGGGCAGAACAACTTTCCAGTAGCGCCGCTAGAAGGTGCGCCGTGGTGGGAGCTGTTGGACACAGCGCCGATCATGATGTTCGCGGTGACTTCGGTAGGCATGACGGTCCTCGATTCGGTGTGGAATTTCCTGACTCACACCACGATCCGGAGAGTTAGGACATCGGCCTGTCGGTCAAGGTGTCGCGCCACTCGAACAACTTGTGTTGCGCGTTGCGCAGGACGCGGCGTCGCCCCTCGCCGACGTCGTCCGAGGCGAGAGCTTGCTCGATGAGTGCCAGGCGCTCCACAGTCTCGGACAGCGAGTAAGGGAAGAATCCGAGTTCATCCATGCCGCGGCCGCGTATCGGGCTCCCGGCGCACGGACGTCCCCGGAAGACTCGCACGGCGGTCACCTGCGGATCATCGCCGTCATCGTCTCCGGAGGCGAGTTCGACACTGACGACCAGTCCACCGTTGAAGACGCTCTCCATGCTCAAGACGTTGAGAAGTTCGACCGCGCGGCTTTCGGGGACCTGCATCCATTCTGCGAGTTGGACCAGTTCGATCTCGTCTTCGCTGTGCTCCAGGAAGCGCAGGATACGGCCCACGTCGTCGATCTCGTGAGTAGCGCTGTCTAGCGAGGTCAGGAACGGAGACACGCTGCCGATTCCAGATCGTCGTGCTCGCCACTCATGCCAGATCGCCATGAGCTCGTCACTGGTGAGGTGAAGACGGTCCGGTTTCTTGGGTACACGGAGGCGAATGCCGGTTCTGTTGGGAGTCATCGGTTTCGTCAGGTCGGTTTCGATGAGTCCGCGGTCCCGGAGTGTGCGGATGTCACGGCGCCACTTACGGGCACCGGCGATCCCGTCGTACATGCCCATCTCGTCGCGGATCATTTGCGCGTCCGCCGCGTCGGCCCCGCGCGCTTCGCCGAGAAATCGCAGGATCGTCAGAAGTCGCTCGGTTGGTGTCATGCTGCGGCCTCCCGGGTCGCCGTTAAGCCCGGTGGCCCAGGCCGGGCAGGCCGCCCCCAACGGTCCGTACGCTACGGCTACCGCTTGCGCGGCGTGACTTGTCGTTCTCGCGGCGGGCCTGGTGGATCGAGCATAGAGTCGCTCCGAGTCGTCCTGATCCTCGGCACGCATGAGGCTTGCCGTGCGGCGGGATGCGGTTGGTGCCGAAGTCCCGGGCGCACACCGGGCAGTGAGTCGCCCTGCTCACGTAGTCCTCGACGCGCATGCCTTTGGGCATGTCCTTCAGCTGTTTCTTCCGCTGTGCCTCCTCAGCTGCGCGACGCTTCGCCTCGGCGCGCTGCTGCTGCTCCTTCTCGGCCGCCGCCGCACGCTGGCGCTTCCCGGCTTCTCGCAACGCCCCGTACTGCTGGCGGTTAGCACGCTCGTCGGTCGCGAGTACCTCCCTGATCGCCGCCGTTGGCACCTCGAATTGGAGTGCGAACGCTTCGATGCACTCCCGTGCGGCCGCAGTCGGTTTCGACGTCAAGAAGGTGTCGCGGTACGCGTCCAGTAGAGCCGCAGTTTGCTCCGCGGTCAGCGACGAAGTGGGCGGCTGCACGGGTTGCCGAGCGCGGGTCGTTGAACCAATGTCGAGGTAGTTCGGCAGTGGCACATCGGCGAGTTTCCGAATGGTCTGGTAGCTGATATTGAAGTGCTCGCAGTAGCCCGCACATACGCGGGCGAGTTCGGTGTGAGCAATGATCAGAACCTGTGGATCCCGGGCGGGCGTGCCTTCCCGGAAGATGATCTGCAAGGAATCCGAATTCTGATCAAGACCAGCGTTGGCGCGCTGGCGGGAAGGCACGCCCGTGCTCACGGTAGTAGACAACAACGACGACTCCAACGAGACCCGCAATGCGGCCGGTGCGGGCCGGTCGTTGCTCGACCAGATCGTCCGCGACGGTGCCCGGCAGATGCTGGCCGCGGCGTTGCAGGCCGAGGTCGCCGACTATGTAGCCCGGTATGCCGGTGAGGTCGACGAACACGGCCACCGACTGGTGGTCCGCAACGGATACCACGCCGAACGTGAGGTCGTGACCTCGGCGGGTGCGGTGGCGGTGAAGGCGCCCCGCGTGAACGACAAGCGGATCGACCCCGATACCGGCGAGCGCAAGCGGTTCTCCTCGGCGATCCTGCCCGCCTGGGCTCGCAAGTCCGAGCAGGTATCGGAGGTGCTGCCGCTGCTGTACCTGCACGGCCTGTCAACCAGTGACTTCGGGCCGGCGCTCGAACAGTTCCTCGGCACCGGCGCCGGACTGTCCGCATCCTCGATCACCCGGCTCACGGCCCAGTGGCAGGACGAGGCGAAGGCCTTCGGCACCAGGGACCTCTCGCAGGTCGACTACGTGTACCTGTGGGTCGACGGCATCCACCTGAAAGTCCGGCTCGAGCAGGAAAAGCTCTGCCTGTTGGTGATGCTCGGGGTGCGGGCGGACGGCCGCAAGGAACTCGTCGCCCTGGCCGACGGCTACCGAGAGTCCACCGAGTCCTGGGCGGACCTGCTGCGGGATTGCCGCCGCCGCGGGATGCGCGCGCCGGCGCTCGCGGTCGGGGACGGAGCTTTGGGATTCTGGCGGGCACTGCGGGAGGTGTTCCCCGCCACCCGCGAACAACGCTGCTGGTTCCACAAACAAGCCAACGTTCTTGCTGCACTCCCGAAATCGGCGCATCCGGGTGCGTTGGCGGCGATGAAGGAGATCATCGGGGCCGAGGACATCGACAAGGCGCAGTTGGCGATCGCAGCGTTCGAACGTGACTACAGCGCGAAGTACCCGAAAGCGGTGAAGAAAATCGTCGATGACGCCGACGTGCTGCTCGAGTACTTCCGGTATCCCGCCGAGCACTGGGTGCATCTACGCACCACGAACCCGATCGAATCGACCTTCGCGACGGTTCGGCTTCGGACCAGGGTGACCAAGGGCCCGGGATCACGGGCGGCGGGCATGGCGATGGCCTACAAGCTGATCGAAGCAGCGCAGTCGCGGTGGCGGGCGGTCAACGCACCACACCTGGTGGCGTTGGTGCGGGCCGGCGCAGTGTTCCACCAGGGCAAGCTCCTCGAACGTCCGGTCGACATCACCCCGGAACCATCGCCCGACACCCCAGTGTCCGAGGTCGCCTGACGACCCTCGATCCACAGGATTTGACTATTTCTCGTTCGGTGTGGGATGCGGCCGCAGCATTACGGACCCCGCGGCGGATCTCATCGATCTGGTCAGCGCTGAGCTCGGGCAGCGGGTCCGTTACTTCGTCGGCGCGCACGGTCGGGACGCTACAGCGCCGCACCGACGAATCGGTTCCACTTCGCCGGCCTGGCCCCGGTTTCCATCGAAATCAGCGTCGGAGCCGCACCGGATCTGGCCTTATCCTTGGATCTCCTGGGGAGGGGGATCGGTCGTGGCAGAAGCCATCAAGGTCGACGCGGAAGGTCTCCGTTCGCACGCTGCCATGTGCGATATTGCCGCCGCCGCGCTGTCCGCCGCTGCGGCACCGGCGCCTACCGGTCATCTCACGCAGGCGACCGTCTCCGCGGTTCAGCACGGCCACACATCCGTGCGGGGCGTGCTCACCGCGCTGGCCGTC
The DNA here is from genome assembly GCF_048282715.1 of Mycobacterium sp. 134. NCBI lineage: Bacteria > Bacillati > Actinomycetota > Actinomycetes > Mycobacteriales > Mycobacteriaceae > Mycobacterium > Mycobacterium sp. 134. The sequence continues at coordinate 100,748 of NZ_JBLVUN010000007.1, read as the reverse complement.
CGGGCCACGTCGACCGGTGACACGCTGCGGGCCGCCGCGGGCGCGTATGCGGCCACCGACGATGACTCGGCTCAGTCGATCCGCACGCTGCAAGTCTGAGATGGCTGCGTGGGGCAGCGGGGCACTGACCCGCTCGGACATCGAGGCATGGGACTTCACCCACCTCGAGACCGCTGCCACCCACTGGTCCACCGCCGCGCGGGAAGCGGAGGGCCAGTTCACGACGATCCACTCCGGGATGCTGCGCCCCGGCGGCACCGAATGGGCGGGCACCGCGGCGGACACCGCCGTGGAGAGCAGCTGGCGCGACGTGGTGAAGGTGCGTGGTGTGGGTGACGCCCTTTACACCGCCGCGGGGCACGCCACCGTGGGCGCCGGCGATCTCACCTGGGCGAAGCAGCAGGCGTTGACCGCGATCGAGGAGGCTGAAGCCGCGGGGTTCATCGTCGAGCAGGACCTGTCGGTCCGCGATTCGACGGTGTTCGGTCCTCCGTCGCGGCGGCAGCAGGCGATCGCCTTCGGACAGGACATCCACGCGAAAGTGCAGGCCCTCGCCGCGTTGGACAAGAAGGTCGCCGCGCAGATCACATCGGCGCTCGCGCCGCTGGAGACGTTGCAGTTCCCCGAGGACGGGAAGCACGGTGATCCCGCGACGCAGATGGTGGACTACAGCTTCAAGCAGGACAGTCCGGTCCCGCCTCCGCCGCCGCCCGGGCCGAACGGGCAGGACATCGCCAAGGTGCTCGATCAGCTGCCCAGTGACAGCAGGCCGAACATCAAGGTGGTGCGCTCACAGGCGGATATCGATCGGCTCTGGCAGTGGATGAAGCAGAACGGGGTGGAGAATCCGGGGCGGTACGGCGGCACCAACGGGGTTTCGGTGGACCTGCCCGATGGCACGTCAGTGGGCGAGCGTGCCGCTGCGCGGTCCACTGGCCAGTCGGCGCTGGACGTGAACGTGCCCGGACGGGGCTACATCAAGGTGCACATCAACCCCGACAAGGGCGCCGAACCGAGCATCCCGGCTCCGAAGGCACCGGTCGAGGCGCCGAAGGTGGCGGAACCGCAAGCGCCGCGGGCGGCATCACCGCCAGCAGTGGAAGGCGGTCCCGCCGCCAAACCGGCACCGGTCGTCGAGCCTGCACCCGCGGTGAAACCCACGCCGGGTATCGGGGGCTGGGGCGGGCCGTCCGCGGAGCCGTTCGGGCCGCAGCCGGTGCACCCGCCGGGGAGCATCAACCACCCGTTTCCGATCCTCGGGGAGGACAACCCGAATGAGAGTCCCCGTGACTTCGAGGGGCACTGAGATGATGGCGAACATGAGGAGCAGCCAGCGATGACGGAACCTGTGGGTGGTGCGCAGGACACGCTGCGCAGCGAGATCCTGAACGCCGCGGCTTACGACTGGGTGCCCATGATCGAGGTCGATCAGATCGTGACGCAGCAGCGCCTCGCGGCGGGCGACAGCGAACGGTTCGACGTGGTGACGACGGTGTTGCGTGCGCTGCTGGATGAGGGGTTGGTCAGCGTCGGGGATCTGCCGGGCGACGGGAATGAGGTCCCCGACTGGGGTTTGTCCGCTGATGCCACGATCGAGCGGGTCCGGAGCATGTACGTCGGTCGCCACGCTGAGCCGGAGGAGTGGGAGTACCGCATCTGGATCGGACTCGCACAGGTCCAGCCGGGGGACTGAGCGACTGCGCTTGGAGTGAACTTCGGTCTACGCGGCATGGCACCACGGCAGGATGTGGACATGAGCGATGAGAGCAGCCTGTACACCGAAGCCGAGAACCGCTGGAACGTCGTGTCATTGGACACCGGATACACCCGCTCCGACTTCCCGCTGCGGTGGCGTTGGGAGGCCGACTGCCACCCGATTTCCGACGAGTACACACCCGATGAGATCTCGGCCTACGACCTGTTCCGGGAGTGGGACAAGTATCTGCAGAGGCATGGCGTGAGCCAGTACGGCCTCGTCGCGATCCACTGGTTCGTTGAGGGCTCCGGGTTCCTCACGGGTGCGCCGGCCTTTGGTGACCACGGCGCCGACAACGCGAGCCGGTACGACGCGAGTTTTGATCCGCCGACGTCGACGGCTGATGGTGGCCCGATCAACTGGAACTGTCTCCCCGTCGCCGACAAGGTGTGGCGGCCGGGGCGGGGTGACAAGGGCGGTTTCGTGCAGGAGGCGACGGGGTGGAAACCGTCCGTGCTGCAGCCGACCGTTCCGCTCGGCTTCCTGCGGCACTGCGCCGACGTACGCAACTGGACCTAGAAACCAACTGGAGTTCGTCCACAAAGCGTGGCACACCGCCAGCTGATCACCGGCGCACCGACCAACATCACCCATTTCAAACAGAGCCGGGCGTCCCGCACGGGCTCCCGGCTCAGGCGTGCCATGACCAGAGCACCTTCCCGCCTGAACTTTTCGGAGGTTTCATGTCCCACCGAGCGCACGTCTGACCACCCACGGTCGGCTCCTCATCGTGCAACGCCGCCAGATCGGATGGAAGCAGGCGCACATCGCACGCCGCCACCGGCGTATCGCGCAAGTGCGTCAAGGTGTGGATCGACCGATACCGGGGTCTGCTCCCGCATCGTCGGTCGTGGATGGTCACAAATCCCGCCCCGGTAGTCCGGATAAGCACGCGGTGGTTGTAGCCGAGCAGGTCGAATTGCTTGAGCCACCAGCGGTAGGTGCTGCCGTCGCCGACCTTGCGCTTGCCCTGGATGGCCGGTCCCCACGAGGTCAGCTCGGTGGTGCACTCGACCAGGATCAGGCGCGGGTGGTGCTGGGCAGCGTAGTGCAGAACGCAATTCGCGGTGGCCCGGTCACGCTCGGAGCGGGTAACGCTCTCTTCGAATTCGGTGTCCTCCAGATCGAACAGCGACAGGCCCTGCTCGTAGGCCTTTTTGGTGTTCGCCTGGGAGTGGTTCACGCAGCTCACGCCTGCGGCCAGCAGATCGGCTTTGGGCAGATCACGCACGGAGTGGTAGGCCGTGGACTTGCGGTCGACCAGGTCGGCGATCCAGTGTTCCGCTTCTGGGTGGTTGGCCTCGTGAACGACGACTTCTGTGGACATACATGGTGTTTACGGACAAACTATCTACCTGCGACGAACGGGGTGCTATGGGTGAGAGATGGCTGACGGTGCTCTCCGGTGGCACGCCGTCCGCCCCGCCGAAGCTTCTGGCCGAATTGGCATGGTTCGACTCACTCGAAGGTCTAGAAGCCAAAGCAGGCATCAAGCCCGGCACCCCAGTTGTCATCGACCTTGGCCGATTGCACGCCGACCCAGAGAATTACCGAACGGAACGTGTCTTCACCGAGTTTCTGCGAACCTCCCGTTGGTCACGGCTGAAGCAGGGAACGCGCACGACCTACGCGACCGTGTATCCCCCGATTATTCGATGGCTCGCCAGCCGTTCTATTCCGAAGGCGCTCCACGAGATGGACGCCAACGACATCGCCGAGTGGAAGGAATGGCGCACCGATCCCATCGCGAACGAGAAATCGATCAGCGGTGCGACGTGGAACAAGGAGGTTGCAGCGCTGTCGCTCTTTTTCAAATGGGCAGTGACAAAGAAATACACCGTCGAGAACCCGATCGAAGAGTATGGACCAGAACTTAAGTTCAAGGGCGACAACACCAATCGGGCCACGGCAGGCGGATGGAAAAGCAAGAACGCACGCGTGCGCCGCATTGATTGGATAGAGCCCGAGACTTTCCGCCTCTGGTCCAACGTGGCGTTCCGGGGATACGCAGTAAAGACCTCCGGTGATGGCAAGCTCGTCGGCGCGGGCGAGAACCCATCGTTCCGAGGCCGTAACACCCAACGCAATGCAACATTCGTTGAAACGCTGTACTTCTGTGGCACACGCGAAGGCGAAACGAGCCTGTTACTGACTTTGGAGTTGCCGCAGAAAAGCACTCACGCATTCGCTGAGATGCGCCTGCCTGGTTCTATCACCAAGACGGGTCGCTCGCGCACAATTGTCGTGCCGTGGCTGGTCGACGGGTTACTTCGGCGGTACATCCAGCAAGACCGACGCAGAGCCGTCGCGTTGGGGCGGCGGCACGGAAGCTACAACGACGCCAGATGGCACAAGATCACCGACCACCGGGTCAAACGAGGAAAACTCGAGACCCAGCTCGACGGCCGCAACACCTGGGTGAGCCATGACCAACTGCTCGGCCCTGCACGCCGTTGGCTGCTCGTGGAGGCAGAGGATGGTTGGGAGCCGGCGATGTTGTGGCTCACCGAGAGCGGACTACCTGCCGATGAGCGCAACATGATCAAGGTTATTCAACGCGCCACGAGGAAATGGGTAAGCCTCTGCACGGCAGTAGGTTTCACAGGAAGCGTCCCCTATCTGACGGCGAAAACCCTACGGTATTCGTTCGCGTTGAATTGGCTCATCGCTTGGCACAAGGTCATTGATGAGGAGCTGGGATCACCGCCTGTCGCTTACAGCCCAAGCAGATACGAGGACGCCTACACCGCTGTCCAATGGCAACTTGGCCATCGCGACCTACAAACGACGATGGACGCGTACCTACTCGCAGTGAAGGAACTGCGCGGCATCAACATCTTCCGCGAAGCGACGTTCAAGTCCGTCTACGAGGCGCTCCATTCCCGCCATGAAAGCGTCCTACCAAGCTTGGACCATCGGGCAGGCCTTGATGGCTAAGGGGCGCTTCGCGTCGTTACCTGACGGACAACGCAAGAATCGTGTGAGCGCAGACGGACTGAGCGTCACGATCTGGGACGAGAACGGTACCAAACACATGCCGCTGGACTTCGCGGCCGAGGCTGGCTCCGAAAAGCTTCGCAAGCAATGGGTTTCCTGCATAGCCAGCGCCAACGGGCCAGCCGGCTCATGGCGTTCCATCGAAAGTGCGCGCGGCGGCTCCTCACGCAGTCGCGTGTTTCTCAAGTGGGCTTCTGATCAGGGAATCGGCAGCCTTGATTCGCTGACGGCCGACGACTGGTCCAACTTCGTCTCGTGGGTCCGTGACGCGTACCCCGACACCACGCCGCAGTCCCGCAACTCCAGACTTGCTGCGGTGCGTGTCTTGCTCGCTCAGTACGGCGCGCTGTCATATGAATTCGGACAGGCTCTCGCCCAACGGTATTCGGAGATCAACGAGAACGTCCACCCTGATCACTACACCGCGAGCGAGCTTCAGCAGATTCGATCCGCCGCCACTCGGGCCTTACGCACTGCGTGGCGCCGGATCGAGCCCAATTGGGCACTGGCACAACGGCCGAAGGAATCGGTTCCCGCAGAACAACGCGCCCGGTGGGAGGCACTCCAGGCGCTGCTTCGCGCACCCCACAAAAGTTTGCGCAAAGAAGACGGTCACGCACTCGGCGTGCTAGATCAGCACCGCAATGTTCAAATGGAGGAAGCACGGTGCTTGCTCTTCCTCGCGACGAACGAAGGGCTGGCAGCTTATGGCGCAATCGTTGCTGCGACAGGCGAGAACTCATCGACAACATCACGCCGCAGGACACCCAGTACCGCCGCGTCGGCCGGCTCTGAGAGCATCACGATCTTCACATCTGAGCGGGACAAGCGCCGCCGAAGCGGCGGAAAGTCGTTGATGGCGGAGAATGCAGCCGTCACCTCGCCCCTCGGCAAACTCTTGCAATTGGTCATGGACTGCACCGCGCCGGCACGGCATTCAGCTCACCTCAATCCGGAAGCGCTGCTGGATAGTCATGCGGGTGCACACCAGTCCGTGAAGGACTCCTCGAGCGAAAGCCTCATCCTGTTCATGAGGCGAAACGGAGGGGCCTTGACCCCGGAAACTGGACACGGGGTTTGTGATTACGCGGCTTTCTGCAGGCTATCGGATGTGTGAGCGTTTTCGTAGTCGGCAGGGCTGAGATAGTTGCAGTACGAGTGCCGGCGTCGGGTGTTGTAGCGGGTGATCCACCGGAACACCGCGAGCCTTGCCGCCCGGGGCGATTCCCAGCGGGCTGCGCCTTGCAGCGTTTCGCGTTTGAGTGTCGCATTGAACGACTCGGCCAGGGCATTGTCCGCGCTCGTGCCCACCGCTCCCATCGATTGCGCAACACCCAAATCCGCGCAGATCATCGCGAAACCCTTTGAGGTGTATTGACTTCCGCGATCGGCGTGGAACACTGCACCGGCAAGACCGCCGCGGGTCAGTGCTGCGGCACCTAAGGCATCTTCGACGAGTTCGGTACGCATGTGCTCGGCGATCGACCAGCCCACCAGGCGGCGGGAGAAGCAGTCGATCACCGTGGCCAAATACAAGAACTCATTGTCCCCGCATGGCAGATACGTGATGTCACCGACGTATCGGGTGTTCGGTGCGATCGCGGTGAAATCACGGTTGAGCAGGTCCGGCGACGGAGTGTCGGCTGGTTCGGCGATGGTGGTGCGGTGTTTTCGGCGCAGTCGCAGGCCCTCGATGTTGTTGGCGCGCATGATCCGTGCGATCCGTTTGTGATTGATCCGCTGGTCGGCGGGTTGTCCGTGATTGATCTCGGCGGTGATCCGGGGCCGCCCGTAGGTGTTGTCCACCGTGTGGACGGCGCGGATCTTGTCGGCGAGTTCAGCGTCGGCTGCGGCCCGGGCGGCTCGTTTCTCGGCGGCGTTGATCCATGCGTAGTACGACGAGCGGGCGATATCGATGACCTGGCACAACCGCTTCACCGGGTAGGTGTCGGAGTGGTCTGCAACGAACTGGAAGCGGTTCACCAGTTCGTCTCTCCGGCGAAATATTTGGCCGCCGACCGCAGGATGTCTCGTTCGGTTTCGAGCTTGGTTTTCTCCGCGCGTAGGTGTGCGACCTCGGCGCGGAGCCTGGCGGCTTCCTGCTCGGGTGTCTCGCCGGTGCCGGGCCCCGGAGCGGTGGCGGCGGGTCTGCGGATCGGGATACCCGCATTTCTCAGCCATGTGGTCAGGGAGCCGTGGGATACGCCGAGATCGGCGGCGATCCCGGCTACGGTCGCGCCGCCGGTGTCGCGGTACAGCTCGACTGCGTCGCGGCGGAATTCTTCGGAGTAATTTTTCTTTGCCATCGGGTTAGATCTTCTCGCTTTCCCTGGTCTGAGACCAGGATCAAGCGTGTCCAACCCGCGGGGTCAAGGCCCGAGCGCTAGTGAACAGTGTCTCTCACGTTCCCAAGTCTCTCGACTGGATGCCGTCCGGGCTGCATCTTGACCTCCGACGGCTTCACAGAACGTACCTAACGCGGGTGGCGCAGCACCCTGTAGACAATCGGTATCTCACATGGATTGATGCCTATATCCTCAAGGACCCCAAGAGGATTCAAGAATTGGAGGATATTCACCGCGCCGCGCAACAAAAAGCCCTCGATGCGGTGCGAGGCCTCGCGGTACGACTCCTAACCGAAGAAGAAGCTGCGAAAGAGGGCCTCAACACCGCACCCACCGCCAAGGGCACGCGATGAGCAATGATCAGAACCTGTGGATGAGCCTTGGTAGGGCGGCGTGAATGTGGGCGCGCCTTCCCGGGGATGATCACAAGTCCAGTTCGTTTCTGATCAAGACCGGCGTTGGCGCGCTGGTTGGGAAGGCACGCCCGTGCTCACCGTAGTTCACGATGTCGCGCAGGCCAACGACACCCGCAGCGGTGCCGGTCGGTCGTTGTTGGATGAGATTGTCCGCGACGGTGCCCGGCAGATGCTGGCCGCCGCTTTGCAGGCCGAGGTCGCCGCCTATGTCGACCAGTTCGTCGATCAGGTCGACGAGAATGGGCACCGGCTGGTGGTCCGCAACGGCCACCACAACGTCCGGGAGGTGCTCACCGGCGCTGGGGCGATCGAGGTGAAGGCGCCGCGGGTCAACGACAAACGGGTCGATCCGGAAACCGGTGAGCGGCAACGATTCTCGTCGAAGATACTGCCGGCGTGGGCGCGTAAGTCCCCGCAGATGGCCGAGGTGCTGCCGTTGCTGTACCTGCATGGCCTGTCCAGCAGCGACTTCGGTCCGGCGTTGGAGCAGTTCCTCGGCTCGGGGGCGGGGCTCTCGGCTCCGGCGATCACCCGACTGACCGCGCAGTGGCAGGACGAGGCCGCCGCGTTCGGCCGCCGGGACCTGTCGGGCACCGATTATGTGTACCTGTGGGTGGACGGCATCCATCTCAAGGTCCGCCTGGAGCAGGACAAACTGTGCCTGCTGGTGATGCTGGGGGTGCGCGCCGACGGCCGCAAGGAACTGGTCGCGCTGACCGACGGGTACCGCGAATCAGCGGACTCGTGGGCGGATCTGCTGCGGGACTGCCGGCGCCGTGGCATGCGCGCCCCGGTGCTCGCGGTCGGGGACGGTGCTCTGGGGTTCTGGAAAGCGGTCCGTGAGGTGTTCCCCGATACCCGTGAGCAGCGGTGCTGGTTTCACAAGCAGGCCAATGTCCTTGCCGCACTACCGAAGTCGGCGCATCCGGGGGCGATCGCGGCGATGCGGGAAATCGCGGGCGCCGAGGACATCGACCACGCGCAGGTCGCGGTCAAAGCCTTCGAACTGGACTACGGCGCCAAGTTCCCCAAGGCCGTGGCCAAGATCGTTGACGACCTCGATGTGCTGCTGGAGTTCTACCACTATCCCGCCGAGCACTGGGTACATCTGCGCACCACCAATCCGATCGAGTCGACCTTCGCCACGGTCCGGTTGCGCACCAAGGTCACCAAGGGGCCGGGTTCCCGCGCGGCGGGTATCGCCATGGCCTACAAGCTCATTGACGCCGCACAAGCCCGCTGGCGGGCGGTGAACGCCCCGCACCTGGTCGCCCTGGTCCGGGCCGGAGCGGTGTTCCACAAAGGCAAACTGCTCGAACGACCCGTCGACATCACCCCACCCGAACCGGCCGACAACCCGGCCACCCCGACCGGAACGGAGGTCGCCTGAAAAACACCAATCCACAGGTATTGACAATTACTCGCACGCGATGTCAGGACATACTTCACAACCCGGAGACAGGCACCTACTGCTCGAAATCGTGGCTCTCTTGCTTGGGCTGCAGGAACGCCTACATCGTCACGAGCAATCTTCCCCCGCTCATCGCGCTGCTCGATCTGCTGGACGCTAAGCAGCGGGACGATGACGACCGAGAGCGTTGGCGCAGGGAGTACCTCACTCCATGGCAACAACTCAGGGCGATTCTGGCCGACGTAGATCCGGAGACCATCGTTACGGCACGGGCAAAAATCAGTCCGGAGTTGCGGTCACACGTCTGGACAACGGTCATTGTGAACGGGGGCGAATCATGACTGTGCAACCTTCTGCTGTTGGCTCGCCTGCATCCTGGAACCAGGGCGCCCCTGTTATCGCGAATGCCAAGCGCATCCTCCGCGAGGGCGCACCGATCCCCACCTTCAACGAGAACGTGTGGAACCTGGAGGCAATGGCACCACCGCGGCTGCGCCACGCTCTCGTTTGCAACTTCGACTCGATCCCTCGCCAGTTCAGGCTTCCCGTCAAGAAGGCCGTGTGGCTCCTGATCAATGAAGGAAAGCCAGGCCACACAGTTCGTCGGGGCGGCACGAGGACCAAAAGATGGGTTGCCGTGGGCGCCATCACGCAATTCGTATCTCACATCCGAACGCTTCTGACCTACGTCACAAAGGAGACCCCCGAGGTCCGCTCGCTGGCTGGGATTGTCCGCGAAACCATGGATAGGTATGTGGATAGCCTCGAAGGAAAGGTTTCCGCGATTGCGCACTACGGCAGCATTCGACTTCTCCACGACCTCACAGCGCACTTTTCCGCAAGCGAGAGACTCACGGCACCGTCATGGGTCGATGACAAGGTGTTCGTGAACCGTGGCGGCCACTCCGACAACGCCACGCCACCCATGCCTGACAACGTCCTTACACCGATGCTTCTGTGGTGTGTGGCGTTCGTTGAGCAATTCGCCGAGGACATCCTGTCGGCACGGGATGCTGTGAACGCCTACACGCCCGCCACGGTGCAGGACGCCCCTATGGATGCACAGCAGGCCAACGAGATCGTATTCGCGTGGAGGAAGCACCATGGGAACTATCTGCCTTGCACCGACACCAGTGGTACGGGAATAGCGGTGGGCTACATGAGCTTCATCCTGAATTGGCCTATCCGCTTTCAACGCAGTGGGCTACCCAGGTTCCTAACCGGGTACCCGGAGATCTCGGTCAGTAAGTCCCCTTCATGTCCTGTTCCGACTCCAGTCAACGGAAAAGTTCACGGCAAGTCCTGGCAGGCCACAGGCCTGGACTACTACCGCCTGACGACGCACCAGATCGATCTACAAAGCGCCTGCATGTTTGTAATTGGCCTGAACTCATCAATGAGAGCCGATGAGTTGCTCAACCTCCAGTTGGAAACGCGGCACGATGACGGGGTATGCAAGCCCGTGACTGAACGTATCGAAGCCCCCGACGGTCAGGTCCGACACCTGTTGTACGGGAGGACATTCAAAGGCCAGGATGGCGTGGACGGAAAACAACGGGCGGATGGCGTCGTACGCACATGGGCGATCACTGAGCTAGGCGCTACTGCCGTCAAGGTCCTTGAGCGGCTCAACGAACGGCACGGACGGCTCTTCGTGGCCTCCCGGGCATCCACCACAGACGGTCCGGCTCAATCACCGACAACGATGTGGGCAATCAACAATCTGCGAAAATTCATAGGGCGAATGCGCTGCCTCGCAACAGAACTAGCGCTTCCCGAGGAGTACCACTTCCCTGAGGACGCCGAAGATTTCATGACTCTGCGCGTGCTTCGCCGCACCTCCCAGGTTCTCACCCAGCAAGAGATCGGCGGCGTCCTTGCGGGCGCGCATCAGGCAGGACACCGCCTTCGCGACCCCTACGACAGCCGGGTCACAGAGGGCTACGGCGGACTGGCCACACAATCAAAGTTGGGACGTCGCACGTCAGACCGCACCGGACAGGCACTGGCGCACTTGGTTGTCGAGTCGCGCCAAGGCGTTGTCGGTGGACCCGCAGCAGATCGCGCCCTCGGCGTAGCGAACCTGGCAGCCGGGGAGCTGGAGTTGGTCGATCCCGCCAACCTGATGACCCCGGTACTCAGCAACGAATGGAAGCGGATCACCAAGTCGGTCGGACAATCCGTCTACGAGGTTCCGCTCGCCGGTGGCGCGCATGCCTACTGCATCTTCCACCTGCCGTGGTCGGCCTGCACTAAGGAGGGCGAGGAGCCCGATGTTGCCGGCTGCAAGATTGCGTGCCCAAACAAGGCGCTGACGATGGACTCTGTCCGAGGGCTGCGGCAGCGCCAGCAGGAACTGGAAGCATCTAAGCAAGGCGCCACTACCGAAGAGGTGATTCGGGCTGACCACCTCATAAACGCCTACGAGGAACAGATCACCGATTCGGGGATTCCACTGGCACGCAATAGGAAGGCTGGTCGCCGGAGATGACGCTCCATCGCGACACAATCCCCTTGGTCGCGGCCGAAAACGATGCTGAACGGAAGAAAATCGTCGCTGCTATGCGCCGACTCCTCATCATCGGGAAGCCCCGAGTTGTAGCGCCCGAGAACCGTCTCGTGATTGACACGCTTCGCCGGGAAGCGGGCGTGACCCGGTCGGCTCTCACCCACAGGCATATTGATCTCAAGGACCTATTCCTCGATTGTGTCGCAGAGCGGCAACAGGAGGCGCGAGACCGTCGTACCCCGAACGAGGCAGCTCTCGAAGAGCAGGTCGACGAACTGAAGGCACGGAACCGCGACCTTCAGACGCGTGCCACTCACTGGGAGGGTGCTGCCCGCGACCTCGCGAGAACTGTTGCGGCACTTCAAATGCTCTATACCACAGCCAGCGCACGATTGGACGCCATCATCTCCGATACTGCCCGGGAAAACCTCGCACCGGAGCTGGGCCTCAATGTCTCTCCCCTTGTCAACAGGCCCCGGAAGTGAGTGCATCGGCGGTCTACGGGGCCGAATACCAGTGGTCCGCAGTGCTCGACAGGGGCGGACTGGTGAACTTCCACGGTTCGCACATATACATTCCCTTGCAGAAACGATTCGCCGACATAACGTCGGTGCAAAGGTACGTTGATGCGGTGCTGGCCTTAAATGCCATCCGAGAGGCCTACCCGAATGCTGGCCCCGTCCGCGTCAGAGAACGCCGTGGGCAAAGCAAGGCGCATTACGCGCCTTCGACAGCGACCATTGCAATCCCATTGGCGAACAGGGAATTTGGCCGCGAGAGCACGGTTTTGCATGAGTTGGCGCACCACCTCTCGGTGAGCGCTGGGCTTAGTTCCACACGGAGCGGAACCCGTTGGCATGGAACGGAATTCCGAGAAGCGATGCTTTCCCTGGTCACCGTGGTGCTGGGGGAACCCGCGGCGCTCCTTCTTCGCGCCGGGTATCACTCTTCGGGTATTCGCGGCGGGTAGAGCAAGATTTCATTGGACTGACCCCTTATCTGTAGGTCAATTCAGGGCGTACTCGATTGTCGCTGACGATGTCGAGTTGTCCGTGGCGATCCGTCGAGAGCGGGATTATCTGTAGTGGTGTAGTCGACGATCTCGAGGGCCTGGCGTCGATCATCATCGTGTGGCGCTTCACCGGGTCACGCACCCTATCTGAACATGCCGAGGCGCGGGCCCAGAAAGCGGTCGCCATCACGTTCTTCCTGCTGGCCCCGTACATCGCCTACGACGCCATCACTACCTTGGTCGCGGGTGAGCACCCGCAGACCAGCTGGGTCGGCATCGGATTGTCGATCACCTCACTGATCGTCATGCCGATCCTGGGCCGGGCCAAGCGCCGCCTCGGCACGCAGCTGGGATCGGTGGCCACCTCAAGTGAAGGAACGCAGAATCTGTTGTGCGCCTACCTCGCCGGCGCGGTCCTGCGCCAACCTGTGCCCGTGGACAACGAGACTATGAAGAAAGCCGCTGAAATCTCCGGCGGTAACCACTACGACGCCTCCACTGCCGCGGAGTTGAAAGACGTCTACGGCAACCTGGAGCAACAGATCGGCTACGAAACCTTCCAAGGCGATGCCAGCCCCGTCTGGGTGAAGCTTGCCGCGATCGTGTTGGCGCTAGTCGCGGACAAGATCTCGTAGTTCCGGCTCTGGGCCATCCGCGAGTGTGGTGGCGCGAGTTTTGCGGTATCCGAAGCCAATTCCGACGATGAGCACAGCCAGCAGCGCGGCCGAGGTGCCCCATGTACCGAGCGCCAGCCCGCCTTTCTCCAACGGTTTGGACAGCAAGTCGCCGACGGTGGCACCCAGGGGTCGGGTGAGTATGAACGCCGCCCAGAACAGCAGCACGCCAGAGATGTTGGTGAGGTAGTGGGCGGCCAGGATGCTAGCCATGATCGCAGCGATAAGTGCTGCACTGCCCCAGTAGCCCAGCCCAGAGCTGTCGGCCAGGTAATCGCCCAGAGAGGTGCCTAGTGTATTGGACAGCAGGATGGCAGCCCAGTAGAGCACCTCTCCGCGGACGGTGCTGATGTTGGCGACGTCGAAGGTTTCTCGGGTCAGCTTCCAGACGATGAACACGACGACCAAACCGGTCACCAGCAGGACCGCACCCGCCCCGTAGCCCAGACCGCCGTCCGTGGCGGTGTCCGAGCCAGGACCACGGTTGATCAGATCCGACATCGTGGTGCCAGCGGTACTGGTGGCGGCGATCACCGTCCAGTAGAGCGCTGGATGGAACTGGCGGGCCCGCAGCTGCGCAAGCAGGCTCACGATGAAGATCACGAGGAACAGGATCGAGGCGGCGGCGTAGCCGAGCCCAAGAGTTTGGGCAATTAAATCCCCGCCTGTCTCCCCGAGCGTAGTCGCTGCGATCTTCAGAACCCAGAACACAGCTGTGACCTGAGGCAGCTTGTAACTCGATGCAGACATGAACCCGCCAAATCTGTCGTAGGTGTCAACGTTTTTCGCCCGCAACGTAACGGGGAAAGCCTGAGAATCCGCTGAGGAGGCCGCTACCCAGCGTTGTTGGTGTTGGTACCCAACGGGACGTGTGGACTAGTGCCATACGGAACCAGAGGATTGGCTCCGTCGTAGGTCGGCTGATGAGCACCCTGCTGATACTCGATACCACCCGGAGCTAGACACGCGGTCATGTCGCGGACTCTCATGCCGGTTTCGGCGGCGTAACAGACCTCCGGCGGTGACGGGGTGGCCGCAGCTAGCGGCCCGCTGATCATCGGGCTAGAGAACGCCGCTCCCGCCAGGATCGCTACGATTCCCATGAGCAATGATCAGAACCTGTGGATCCCGGGCGGGCGTGCCTTCCCGGAAGATGATCTGCAAGGAATCCGAATTCTGATCAAGACCAGCGTTGGCGCGCTGGCGGGAAGGCACGCCCGTGCTCACGGTAGTAGACAACAACGACGACTCCAACGAGACCCGCAATGCGGCCGGTGCGGGCCGGTCGTTGCTCGACCAGATCGTCCGCGACGGTGCCCGGCAGATGCTGGCCGCGGCGTTGCAGGCCGAGGTCGCCGACTATGTAGCCCGGTATGCCGGTGAGGTCGACGAACACGGCCACCGACTGGTGGTCCGCAACGGATACCACGCCGAACGTGAGGTCGTGACCTCGGCGGGTGCGGTGGCGGTGAAGGCGCCCCGCGTGAACGACAAGCGGATCGACCCCGATACCGGCGAGCGCAAGCGGTTCTCCTCGGCGATCCTGCCCGCCTGGGCTCGCAAGTCCGAGCAGGTATCGGAGGTGCTGCCGCTGCTGTACCTGCACGGCCTGTCAACCAGTGACTTCGGGCCGGCGCTCGAACAGTTCCTCGGCACCGGCGCCGGACTGTCCGCATCCTCGATCACCCGGCTCACGGCCCAGTGGCAGGACGAGGCGAAGGCCTTCGGCACCAGGGACCTCTCGCAGGTCGACTACGTGTACCTGTGGGTCGACGGCATCCACCTGAAAGTCCGGCTCGAGCAGGAAAAGCTCTGCCTGTTGGTGATGCTCGGGGTGCGGGCGGACGGCCGCAAGGAACTCGTCGCCCTGGCCGACGGCTACCGAGAGTCCACCGAGTCCTGGGCGGACCTGCTGCGGGATTGCCGCCGCCGCGGGATGCGCGCGCCGGCGCTCGCGGTCGGGGACGGAGCTTTGGGATTCTGGCGGGCACTGCGGGAGGTGTTCCCCGCCACCCGCGAACAACGCTGCTGGTTCCACAAACAAGCCAACGTTCTTGCTGCACTCCCGAAATCGGCGCATCCGGGTGCGTTGGCGGCGATGAAGGAGATCATCGGGGCCGAGGACATCGACAAGGCGCAGTTGGCGATCGCAGCGTTCGAACGTGACTACAGCGCGAAGTACCCGAAAGCGGTGAAGAAAATCGTCGATGACGCCGACGTGCTGCTCGAGTACTTCCGGTATCCCGCCGAGCACTGGGTGCATCTACGCACCACGAACCCGATCGAATCGACCTTCGCGACGGTTCGGCTTCGGACCAGGGTGACCAAGGGCCCGGGATCACGGGCGGCGGGCATGGCGATGGCCTACAAGCTGATCGAAGCAGCGCAGTCGCGGTGGCGGGCGGTCAACGCACCACACCTGGTGGCGTTGGTGCGGGCCGGCGCAGTGTTCCACCAGGGCAAGCTCCTCGAACGTCCGGTCGACATCACCCCGGAACCATCGCCCGACACCCCAGTGTCCGAGGTCGCCTGACGACCCTCGATCCACAGGATTTGACTATTTCTCGATTCCCATCCGCATGAGACGGAGATGTGCACGGGTACGAGATCGCAAAGCAGGTGCGTTAACGTCTTTAGTCGCTTCATGTTTCGGCAGAGTGTTCCAAGGCATGCCTTAACAGCTACCCGTGTGCTGCTGAAAGCTCCCTGAGAGCACACCTCCCGTGACGGCGCTTAGCTATTGCATCCTGTCACTCGGCCTCTTCTCAGCACCCGGATGCGGCTCTGATGCCGTCACTGGGTGAACGACGCACCCCGAACGGGCCAGCATTCGACAGAAAGGCCACACACTCATGAGATCTCGCTCGATCCCACGCGCGAGGTTGTCGAGCGGAATACAGCCTGCTGAAATATTTGCTGCGCAACAAAGGTGCCGCGGTCACGAAAACCGATATCCTGCAAAATGTTTGGGGATAGCCAACTACGGCGGCCCCGACAACGCAGTCGAAGTCTATGTCGGGCATCTGCGCCGCAAGATCGGCGCCCACCTGATCGTAACCGTCCGTGGTGCGGGCTACCGGCTTGATTCGGGTGAGTACTCCAACCGCAATTGAACGGTGACCGTCGTCCCACCACCGACGGGGTTCCCAAAGACCACGGTGCCCCCATGGGCGGCAAGGATTTCAGCGACGATCGCCAAACCCAGCCCGCTCCCACCGCCGCGTCGGGAACGATCGGCATCCAGCCGGACAAAACGCTCAAACACCCGATCCCGCTCGGCGAGCGGGATACCCGGACCGTCCTCGCACACCTGCAGATATGCGTTGCCGGCCGCAGCACGCACCCCGATGGAGACTTCCGAAGCGGCATGCCGGGCCGCATTTTAGCGAGGTTACGGAGCGCCCAAGCCGCGCCAAGCGCGTCGCCGGTCATCTTGACCGCAGCGAGCTGTGCGGATATCTGTAGCGAGGTTTCGCGTTTTAAACCCCACGATCGTCGCAGGTCTAGGACTGCCCAGGACCCGGCGGCGCGGTGCCCGATGTCGAGCTTTTGGCGGTCCCAGCGTCCAACTCCCCCAGAGCTCATCGGGTCCTGTCAGGTGAACTTGGTTGGCCCCCTGGGGGATTGACCTGCCCCGGTTGGTCCGGCGGGGCAGGGGTATTCGCGTGCGGGTCCGTGTTAGCAGAGTTGATCTCTGCGCCCGTCGTCAACCCCGCAAGGGTGGCCCCGTTCGTCGAGCATGGTGACCTCGGTCAGGGTGCCTGCGGTTGCCGTCACCGCCACCGCGCCCATCGGGACGACACCGGCGGGGCCTGAGGTGGTCGGCCGTGCAACTGCTGCAGAAAGGCGTTGTAGGCGGCTAGATCGGGGTCGTGGTCGTCGGTGAATGCTTCGCGGACGGTCGCTTCTCTTTCCTCGTCACGGCGCCACCGCATCGCCAGGAGCACGGTGGTGACCAGAGCGATGGGCTCGCCGTAGGACCATGCCAAGGCTCCGGCGATGCTCTGATCTTTGACCGGGTTGACGTTCCAGGTGGAGGGCGGATCGGCGAACGTAGCGACCAACGGCGTCGGTGCCATCATCAAGATCACGCCGATGAACACGTGTAGTGGCATCTCGACGAACACGTCGAAAAGACGACCGAGATTGGACTGGCGGACAGGCAGCGGATCGGTCGATAGGATCGGAACGATGAACAGGATCCCCGTAGCCAGGAAGAAGACCTCCAGCGCGGTGTGGCCCAGCCAGGTGGCGGCGAGGTGGTCGAACAGGTCCGACAAATACAGGCCGTAATAGCTGAACAGGAACAGCGGGATGGTCAAGCCGGGGTTCAGCAATATGCGGGCGGTGCGGCTGCGCAATCCCGCCAGCGCGGCGATGAGCACCAGCCGACCGAGCCCGCGGTGCGCGGTGGAGCGGAGCAGCAGCCGCCCGGGGCTGCCGAGCACCAGCAGCGGGGGCACCAACACCGTCAAGGTCAGCTGTTGGAACATGAATGCGCTGAACAGGCGCAGCCCGTAGCCTTCGATGGCCAACCCGTTCACCGCCGCCAGCACCAGACAGCCAGTGATAAAGCTGACAGTGCGCGGCCAGGGCCAGCGGCGCCCACTCTTGTGCACCCGCGCCGCGGCGCACATGTACCACAGCGCCATCAGGACCGCGATCGTCGGCAATACCGGAATCGCGGGCGGGTCCCACGTCAGCATCGAGGTGATGCTCGGCGGTGCCGGTGGAGGCGTCATCAACCCGTCACTCACACATGCTCCGTCCTGCTCGTGGATCACCGCGTCACACCCGACAGCCCTAGCGGCGCTGCGCGGGTAGAACCGAGCTTGGACCGGCCCCGGCTGTCGGCCACAGGCTACCCGCAGCGCGGGCGCTTACCGCCGTGACGTTGTCCACTGCGGCGATGCATTCGTGGAACACCACGAGCAACGATGCCAGCGGTTCCAGGTTTATCTGGCGTTAAGTTCAAATTTTTGCCTGATTTTCCGTGTTCTGCTGCGCAAGTGGGTGGAGCGCTGCTTTAGCGGTGCGTCGGTGCCGATGCTGGCGGCCCGTGAGTCGATGATCTACCCGGCGGACGTGCTGGACTGGTTCCTGGTCACCCAGCGCCCCGCTCCCGAGTCGGAGCGCCTCAGGTGGCGGCCATATCGGTGGGCCGCGCACGGCGCCACGGCAGCCGTCGCGGGTAGTGCGGCTCGATGATTTCCGCAAGGGCCGACCGCGGTGACCATC
The DNA here is from genome assembly GCF_048282715.1 of Mycobacterium sp. 134. NCBI lineage: Bacteria > Bacillati > Actinomycetota > Actinomycetes > Mycobacteriales > Mycobacteriaceae > Mycobacterium > Mycobacterium sp. 134. Next base: position 82,390 of record NZ_JBLVUN010000007.1, on the reverse strand, counting down.
TCGGCGTGGGGGCGCTGCTGACGATGGCTGCGGTACAGCGGATGTGCTTCGCCGACCGCCCACCTACCTAGCCGGTGGTGGGCACCGACGAGATGCTCGTTTCCCCGGCCCGCGAGTACCTGGCCTTCCTGCGCGACCAGGGCGCGGCCCCTAACACGGTTACCTCCAACGCGGTTGTTACGGATAGGGATTCGGGCGTTGACGCGCGTGGGTACGCAGCGCTCTACTTATGAGCCCCAAGGGGCTTGCCTCCGATGAGCTGTTCGCGGTCCCAACGACCTGCACGCCGTCGGTCTATGTTGAGAACGCCACGGCTCGCGAAAACTGCGACGTTGAATCCGCGCAGGCGGACACCAACCACGACATCCATCCCACCGCCAGTCGCGACCAGCCACGGTCGCAACACACCAACCTTTGCTATAGCTGGCGAAATTGAGGAACAGCCGCCAGTCCGCGGACTGGCGTACTACCGGTGCCGAAGAGCCGTAATCCGTTGAGTACCACGAGGATCGCTGTGACAGCGTCGATGGCGACGGCCAGGCTCAACCCGGTCAGGCCGGCGATGCCGGTGATGAGTATCAGTGCTTTGACGATCAGTGATCCGTACACGTTCTGTTTGATCACCCGAAACGTGGTCTGCCCCAGGTGCAGCAGGTAGGGGATGGCCGCGATCGCGTCGTTCATCAGGGCGATGTCTGCGGTCTCGATCGCGACATCGGATCCGCCGCCCATGGCGATGCCCACGTCGGCGCGGGCCAGGCTGGGCGCGTCGTTGACCCCGTCGCCGATCATGGCCACCGTGCCGTAGGTGGTTTGCAGGGTGTCGATCAGATCGGCCTTCTGCTCAGGCAGCAGCCCGCCGTACGCGTCGCTGATGCCGACACGTCGGGCCACGGCGTGTGCCGCGCGCTGGTTATCGCCGGTGAGCATGACCGGGGTGACGCCGAGCTTGCGCAACGCGGTGATCACGGCCGGCGTTTCGGGCCGCAGCTCGTCGGTGATGCCGATCACGCCGATGACGGTTGAGCCTTCGCTGACGAGTACAGCGGTCTGCCCGGCTGACTCGAGCCGGTCCACTTCCCGCAGCACCTCCTCACAGGTGGTGGCGTTGGCGCCGATGTGGGCCAGGTTGCCGATGGCGTGTTCGGTGGTGGTGCAGACCAGGCAGTTGGCGCTCGCCCCGCGCCCGGCGACGTTGGCAAACGTATCCATGTCGTGCGCCGTCACGCCCCGTTCTGCGGCGCGCTGCTCGATGGCCTCGGCCAGCGGGTGCGATGAGAACTTCTCCAGGCCGGCGGCGTCGCCGAGCACGTCAGATTCGGTAGCGCCGTGCAAGGCCACGACGTCGCTGACGGCCGGTACGCCGACAGTCAACGTCTTGGTCTTGTCGAAGGCAGCGGCCTTGACCTTGCTCAGGACCTCCAGGGAACGGCCGCCTTTGATCAGAACGCCTTTCCTGGACGCACCGCCGATGGCTGCGGCCACCGCCACCGGCGCCGACACGACCAGCGCGTCCGGACAGGCCAGCACCAGCAGAATCAAGGCCCGGGTAAACCACGCGCCGAAGGGCTGGTGGAACAGCAGCGGCGGCACGACCGCCACCAGCACCGCCACGCCGACGGCGGCAGGAATGTAGTAACTGGCGAACCGGTCCAGGAAATTCTGTATGTCCGGCCGCGATTTCTGGGCCTGCCCGATCAGCGTGACGATTCTCGCCAACACACTGTTCGCGGCGCTGGTGGCGACTTCGATCTCCAGATAGCCGTTCTGGTTCGACGTGCCGGCAAACACGGTCTGCCCCCGGTACTTTTCCTTCGGTACGGCTTCTCCGGTGATAGCCGCCTCATCGATCGACGACTCACCGGCAACCACGACGCCGTCCAGCGGCACCGTGTCGCCGGGGCGAACGGCGATGATGGTGCCCGGCTGGACCTGATCGACCGGCATTTCACGACCGTCTGTGAGGCGGGCGACGGTGGGAGAGTGTTCAATCAGCGCGGCCACGGCCCGCTGCGACCGCGCTTCCCCGAACTCTTCGAACGCCTCGGCCAACGCGAAAAAGAACACGACCGCCGCGGCCTCGACGACCTCGCCGAGATACAACGCCCCCAGCGCAGCGACCGTCACCAGCAGATTGATCGTGATTCTGCCCCGGACCAGGCCGCGCGTGGCCGCCAGCCCCACCGGCAGACCCCCGGTGGCCAGCGACACCACAAACACCCAGTCGGCATGGGACAGTTTCAGCACGTTGGCGATCAGGCCGACCGCGAACGACGCGGCAGCCAACAGCGTCAACAGCTTCTTCCACCGGTTCGACCCCGCCGCAGTGTGATGTTTACTCATCGTGATATCCCGCGTGCTATCGAAGGGATGTGGCCCATGTGCAATTCCTACTCGATCTGACCTGGGATGTCGGCTCGCCGCGGCGACAAACATTCCGACCACCGGCCGGAAGATCAACCAACCAGCTATTGCATATATAGCAATACATGCATAGTTTGTGTCTGTGGTTTCGAGGATTGGGCGTCGGCCGTGAGCACCGAGCGCGGGCATGCGCACGGGGCCTCTGCCGATGCTGATCGACGCTGGTTGACCGGGGCGCTGGTCGTCATCGTGGCGTTCATGCTCGGCGAGGTGGTCGTCGGTGTGATGGCCAGCTCGTTGGCGTTGATCTCCGATGCCGCACACATGCTGACCGACGCGGCCTCGATTGTGTTGGCGCTGCGGGCGATCCGGCTTGCCGCACGACCGGCGGCAGGGCAGATGACCCACGGGTGGAAACGAGTCGAAATCCTCTCCACCCAAGCCAACGGACTGACCCTGCTGCTGCTGGCGGCGTGGCTTGACTATGAGGCCATCCGCCGACTGATCCACCCCCCAGAGGTGACCGGCACCCTGGTGCTGATCACCGCACTGGTGGGCATCGTCGTCAAGATCGCCGCGTCCTGGATGATCAGGCGGGCCAACCGCACCAGCCTCAACGCCGAAGGCGCCTTCCAGCACATCCTCAACGACCTGTTCGCGTTCATGGCCACCGCAGTCGCCGGCGGGATCATCCTGCTCACCGGATTCTGGCGGGCCGACGCGATCGCCACGCTGATCGTGGTCGCGCTGATGGTCAAAGCCGGCATCGGGCCATCGGGCTGGTCCGCGCGTCCACCCGGATCGTCCTGGAGGCCCGCCCCCAAACACCTCGACCCCACCACGATCGGACAGGCCATGGCCACGCGCGACTCGGTGGTCGAGGTGCACGACCTGCACATCTGGGAGATCACCTCGGGCTCACCGGCACTGTCGGCGCACGTACTTGTCGAGCCCGGACGCGACTGCCACGCAGCAGGTCGACCACGTCGAGCCCGGTTCCATCCCATTCGGCGACACCACCGCCGACCCGTACTGCGACGACCCGCAGGGCCCGACCCACCGCTCCACCGGATAACCGTTGAGCCGCAAGAATTTTCGAACGATGAGCAGCGTCGGCTCGGCCAAGCCCACGCCGCATCCAGCTCGATAACGCAGAGGAAGAGGAGACTTGATGTCTACGATTACGGCAGGTGTCGACGGATCGCCCGGCTCGCTGGCGGCGCTACGCTGGGCTCTCGATGAGGCCCGGCGCCGCGGTTGCGATCTGCGCGCCGTGCTCTCTTGGCAGCTGCCCTATCACCAGGGCTACCTCGGCCACCTAGCGCTCGAGCGGCTTCACGAACCGCTCTCCGAGGCGGCCCACCAAACCCTGAGCGCAGCGCTCGCCGGCGCCTCCATCGACACCGAAGGCGTCAGCGTCACACCGATAGTGCAGCAGGGCCCGCCCGCCCAGGTCCTGATCAACGCAGCCGCCGACGCCGATCTCCTGGTGGTCGGGTCGCGCGGCCATGGCGGATTCACCGGACTGATGCTGGGCTCCGTCAGCCAACAATGCGCCCAAGGCTCGACCTGCCCAGTCGTCATCGTGCCGACTGGCCGCCACCACAGCCAATCCACCGCCGACAGCGATCAGCAGACGTGACCATGAGGAGCTGGGCCCGAGAACCGTTCCGACAGCCACCAGCAGGGATGCGGCCACGATGATGGACGGTATCGCAGCCGGCCAATGGGAGTGATCGGGCGTAGGTACCTGGTTGCGCGGCGTGCCGAGGTTGATGGTCCGTGCCATCACCAGAGCGTGGATTCCGGGAGGACGGGTGCGGTGACGGGCGCTGGGTTCACCCCGCATATTGATCCTGAGAAACCGTTGTCGCTGGGACGCGCGATTGGATCGTCGTCAGTGGTTTGACGCGGCCGGCGCGCACGCCGTTGGCGATGACGCTGAGCAGACCCTGCCACCCTGTGGCAGGGTCTGCTCAGCGTCGCTGCGGTGTTGATGGTTGTCACCGAGTGCGCCAACCAGGTAGATGCTTCCTTCGCCGCCTACGTGACGGTGCGCGATGCATTGCAGATCGACCGGGACGAGGAGATACCGCTGACCGCGCTACCGCCGTCGCGGTCAGCTCCTTCCGACGACGTCCACCCGCTGCTCGCCCGCTGGGATAAACCCGCCGGGTTGCCAGTGCGTGGCACGGTGGCGACCGCGCTCATTCCGGGCGCGATTTCCGAATTCTCCGGCCGTCCCGCCGAAATCTATTTGCCTCCAGCGTATTTCAATGATCCGCGGCCTCAGCTGCCAGTGCTCGTGCTCATCGCGGGTTAGTCCCCACCTTCCAGGCCGTGATCCCCGATGTGGTGACCAACGAAAACGACTACACCCAAGCACTGTCGGCCTCCCAACTGGCATCGACCATCGAAAGCCTGCTCAGCCCCGTACTCGCCGCGCTCGCGCTGACCGTGATGAGTTTCCACTGGCTGTTCGCCGGCACCGTCGTCGGATTCCTACTCTCCGCTGCGCTCGTGATCAGCTCCCACATCCCCAACGCCACTCCCAGCAGCCGCGGAAACATCTGGGAGCGCACCGCCGCCGGCATCCGCATCTTCGCCGCCACCCCTAGGCTGCGCGGAGTACCCAGCCTGGACCTGGTGGTCGCCGGATGCGGCTCCATCGTGATGGTCACCACCGTCAACTACGTCCGCGACGCTCTCGGCCGCCCACAAGCCGACGTCGCCTGACTACTGGCCGCATCGGGCACCGGCACCATGATCGTGGCGCTGCTGCTGCCACCGGTCCTACAACGCATCCCCGAACAGACCGTGATGTTCTGCGGCGCAGCACCGTTACTCATCGGAGCTACCGGCGCCATCAAACTATCGATGGCCGCTGGCCCGCACCTCTCGGAGATGTCCCTGGTCATTTGGTGGCTCATCGGCTCAGGCATGAGCCTGATCCTCACGCCCGTCGGCAGGGTATTGCGCCGATCATCGGCGCCCTCGGACCGACCCGCGATCTTCGCTGCCCAGTTCTCGCTCTCACACCTGTGCTGGCTACTGACCTATCCGATCGCCGGCTGGGGCGCATCGCTTCTCGGCTTCACCACCACCTGGTCGATCCTGGCCGGCATCGCCACAGCAGACGCGATCGCCGCCATCTTCGCCTGGCCACGCCACGATCCCGAAGAAATCGCCCACACGCACGATTCCGCCACAACCAGCGACGACCACCTCGGACACGACGCAACACATCTCGGTGACAGAGTGTTCGAGCACGTCCATACCTTCATGATCGACCAAGACCACCTACGCCGGCCCGAACCAACCAAGTAAGACACCTCCAGCCGCACTGGTTCATGGCGCCTCTCCAGGTCAGCACACACCTAATTGGAAACACCTATGGCGCCAACTGTTTCCGATTCGGCCTCAACAACGCCGCACCCCCAACAGGGAACAGCCGTACACACCAAGATCGATCCGACCCCAGATAAACCCGCCGGCACTACGCTGGACCGGTGAGATCAGCGAGGATGCCCCCCGCGGCCCGGCCGGCTGGGCGAGTACTGGCAGCGGCCGCGCTCGCGGCGACGCTGGCATTGTGGCCGGCGGCCGCGCCGCCACCGGTCGCAGCCGATCCTGGTGTGCACACAACCGCGCCGTCATCACCTGCGCCGCCAGCAGGCATCCCGGCACGGCCAACCACCCATAGCTATGACGACGCCGACATCGGCAATGCCCGCGGGATCAGCGCCCCGACACTGGGGATTATCGTCGGCGCCATGATCGGCTTGGCGGCAGTTGGAATCATCCTGGCGCGCCACGGGCGCTCAGGCAAACACCTCCAATGACCCCCCTGCCCGACCACAGTGGGTCTTGGCCGATCCCGGGTGGATCGCCCCGGCGTCCATCGGCCCGCCCACGATGACGGAGGCATCGGTGATTCATCGCTGCGCCGCGGCAGCGGCCGTGTTAGGGGTGGCGAGCTCGGTGCTGGGTTGCGAGCGTTCGGCGCCCGCCGACCGCGGGGCGCCGGCGCCGGTGTCGCTCCCCGCCGGAGAAAGCCATGATCACACCGATGTGCTGTTCGCGCGGGAAGCACTGACGCTGACCGCGTCGGCTGTGGCGGCCAGCGACATCGTTCTCGGTAAACCAGGCATCGACCCCCGGATTCGTGATCTGGCCCGGAGGGTGCGGGCAACCCAAGATGGGCAACCGCGGCAATTGCAGGGTTGGATGCTGCAGTGGGGCTTTACGCCAGCTGCTCCTGCGCCAGTTGCTGGCCCCGGCGCGACATCTGGGCAGGACGATCTCCGCGCGTTGGCCTCCGCGGACCCCGGTACCGCCGGGGCGTTGTTCATCCAATGAATGCTGACGTTCGGAGACTCCGTGACCGCGCCGGCTCAGGAAGAAATCCGGGCTGGCAAGTATCCGCCGGCGATCGCGTTGGCACGCACGATGGTCGCCGACGCCTCACGCGAACGCGCGACGCTGACAGCGCTGCGGGCCAGCCTATGACTGGCCGCCCGCCATCAGCGAAAAACCACCGCCGCAATGCAGGCAACCGCGCCTTAGGCGCGGGCGGGTCGGCTGATTTCTAGTGGTGCGATCGACCGATGTGCGCTTCGGCGCGCATCCGCTCGACCATGTGCGGGTAGTGCAGCTCGAACGCCGGGCGCTCCGAACGGATCCGGGGCAGCTCGGTGAAGTTGTGCCGCGGCGGCGGGCAGCTGGTGGCCCACTCCAGCGAGTTGCCGTAACCCCACGGGTCGTCGACCACGACGGGCTCGCCGTAACGCCAGCTCTTGAACACGTTCCACACGAACGGCAGCGTCGACAGGCCCAGGATGAAGGCACCGATGGTCGAGATCACGTTCAGCGTGGTGAAGCCGTCGGTGGGCAGGTAGTCGGCGTAACGGCGCGGCATGCCCTCGTCACCGACCCAGTGCTGCACCAGGAAGGTGGTGTGGAAGCCGATGAAGGTCAGCCAGAAGTGCAGCTTGCCCAGGCGCTCGTCGAGCAGGCGGCCCGTCATCTTCGGGAACCAGAAGTAGATGCCCGCGTAGGTGGCGAACACAATCGTGCCGAAGAGCACGTAGTGAAAGTGCGCGATGACGAAGTAGCTGTCCGTCACGTGGAAGTCCAGCGGCGGGCTGGCCAGCAGCACGCCCGACAGACCACCGAGCAGGAAGGTGATCAGGAAGCCCACCGAGAACAGCATCGGCGTCTCGAAGGTCAACTGGCCCTTCCACATGGTGCCGATCCAGTTGAAGAACTTGATACCGGTCGGGACCGCGATCAGGAACGTCATGAAGGAGAAGAACGGCAGCAGCACGGCGCCGGTGGCGTACATGTGGTGCGCCCACACCGCGACCGACAGGGCGGCGATACCGAGCGTCGCGTAGATCAGGGTGGTGTAACCGAAGATCGGCTTACGGGAGAACACCGGGAAGATCTCCGACACGATGCCGAAGAACGGCAGCGCGATGATGTACACCTCGGGGTGCCCGAAGAACCAGAACAGGTGCTGCCACAGCAGGACGCCGCCGTTGGCGGGGTCGTAGATGTGAGCGCCCAGGTGGCGGTCGGCGGCCAGGCCGAACAGCGCGGCGGTCAGCAACGGGAAGGCCAGCAGCACCAGGATCGAGGTCACCAGGATGTTCCAGGTGAAGATCGGCATACGGAACATGGTCATACCCGGGCAGCGCATGCAGACCACGGTGGTGACCATGTTGACGGCGCCGAGGATGGTGCCCAGACCACCGACGGCCAGGCCGACGATCCACAGGTCGCCACCCGCACCGGGCGAGTGGATCGCGTCGGTCAGCGGCGAGTAGGCGGTCCAGCCGAAGTCAGCGGCACCACCGGGGGTGATGAAGCCGGCGATGGCGATCATCGCGCCGAACAGGAACAGCCAGAACGAGAAGGCGTTCAGACGTGGGAACGCCACGTCGGGGGCGCCGATCTGCAGCGGCAGCACCAGGTTGGCGAACCCGAACACGATCGGGGTCGCGTAGAACAGCAGCATCACCGTGCCGTGCATGGTGAACAGCTGGTTGAACTGCTCGTTAGACAGGAATTGCAGTCCCGGCAAGGCCAGCTCGGTGCGCATGAACAGCGCCATCAGGCCACCGATGAAGAAGAACACGAAGCAGACGACGCAGTACATGATGCCGATCAGCTTGTGATCGGTGGTGGTGACCAGCTTGTAGATCAGGTTGCCCTTGGGTCCCATACGCTCCGGGAACGGGCGACGAGCCTCGAGTTCTCCGATTGGGGGCGCTTCGGCTACCAACAGATCCTCCAAATGCAGTGCTCTTGTTGTTAGGCACCCGCGCCAGCGCGGGGTTGGCGTCTCTCAGACGCTGGCGTGAGGGTCTTCGGCCCCGGATCGATCAACCCTACCCGGCTGTGTCGTACGTTGCGTCACGGTTGCCAAGGTCGGCGTCTGCCCACCGTGTGGCGCCTGCGCGGCCGAGGTCAGGGATGTGCGCCGACCTCGTGGTCAGAGTGGCCCGCGGGCTCAAGCTGCAGCGTGGAGTGTTCCACGTCGAAGTGGCCGATCAGGCAATCTTGCAAGGTGTCGAGCAGTTGCGGGGCATGGCTGTCAGTGAAGCAGGCCTGCTCGATCACGATATGTGCTGACAGAGCGGGCAAGTCTGAAGTCAGAGTCCACACGTGCAGGTCGTGCACATCGAGCACATGATCGACACCAAGCAGATGGGCACGAATCTCGTCGAGGTCAATACCTTTCGGTGCACCTTCGAGCAGGACATGCCCGGATTCGCGCAGCAGGCCCCAGGCTGCTTTGAGCATCAATCCCACCACCACCAGGGAGGCGATCGCGTCGGCGCGGGTGAATCCGGTGGTCAGGACGACTACACCGGCGATCGCGGTGCCGATGAACCCGTAGAGGTCGGTCACGATGTGTTGGAACGCGCCCTCCACGTTGAGGCTAGACCGGTTGGCTTTGGCCAGCACCCACGCTGCGACAATGTTGACGACCACGCCGACCAAGGCCACGATCAGCACCGGGCCGCCCTCCACGGCCGGGGGCTTGATGAGCCGCTGAACCGCCTCGACCGTGACGATGCCGGACACCACCAGCAGGGTGATGCCGTTACCGGCCGCTGACAGAATTTCGGCGCGCTTGTAGCCGAATGTCATGTGTCCCTGGGCTGGGCGGGCGGCTAGGTTCATCGCCCACAGCGAAGCGCCGATCGCGCCGACATCGGAGAGCATGTGACCGGCGTCCGACAACAAAGCCAGTGAACTGGACAAGGTCGCCACCACGACCTCGAGCACCATGAAACCGACCAACAGGGCCAGTGCGATCCACAACAACCGGCGGTCAGCGTCGGCGCTGACGCCATGGGAATGCCCACCGTGGCCGCCGTGAGCATGCCCTCTACCGGGCGCGGTCAACTGATCGCCGCCATGACTGTGACCGTCGCTGTCGTCGTGGCCGTGGCTGTCGTCGTGGCCGTGGCCGTGGCTGTCCTCGTGGGCGTCTGTGGTCATCGCGATCCTTGCTGGTGGTGGGGGCGGGGCAGGTCGATGCAGATCTGGTCGATGGCGGTGGTGTGTGCGGTGTGGCTCAGTCCCAGCGCGAGCAGCGTCCGTACGTGGGGGTCGTCGAGGCGGTAGTAGGCCATCCGACCCCGTCGGCTCACGCTAACGATGCGGTTGGCCCGCAACAGTCGCAGGGCATGACTGACGGCCGATTCGGTCATGTCTGAGGTCGCTGCGAGGTCGCAGACACACAGCTCCCCGGCTTCCAACAAACTCACGATCAACCGCAGACGCCCCGGATCGCTCAGCAGAGCGAACACATCGGCCAGGGCCGTGACCGTGGCCTGGCCGGGCATCGTCGAGCGCACCATGGCGACGCGCTCGGCGTCGACTACCCGCAGCGCACACCCGTCCATGTTCGCGACGCTCACCAGTACCCACCTTAAACTGAATATGTATTCAGATGTGCATCCTAGGGGTCCGATGAGGTCCGCGCGACCGGAGCAGCCGGCCCTTTCTCGGCGGCGAGCTGCGTAAGTCAGCTACCCCCCACCCCAAGACACGGCGGTGCCCCACCGTCGACGCCGACCGGCGCGCGGCGTTGACCATGGACCCCATCGGGGTCGGTACGCGCGCCCGTACCATGGCGCCGGTGAGTGTGACCCCGCCGCCAGCTGTTGCGATGCGCGGCCGGAAAGGTTTTCGCCTCTGATGGGTTCGGCTGCGAATCGATTGCTGGACCTGTCCTTGCTCAGCGGGCCGACTCCTGCCGCAATCGCCGCGGCGGGCATGGCAGCCGGTGTGTGGCTGGTTGTCTGGGAGCTACGGCGCCAGTGGCGGACTGCTACGGCGTGCCTGCTGCTAACGGCCGTGGTCACCGCTGTGCTCGGGTTGGTGTTCACGCGGGTATGGCGCCCCTTCCCCGATGAGCTGGATCCGCAGGTGCTGATGTGGGCTGGTGTGGGCGCTCGCCCCACCCAACCCCATGGGAGGGTCTGCTCAGCGTCGCTGCGGTGTTGATGGTTGTCACCGAGTGCGCCAACCAGGTAGATGCTTCCTTCGCCGCCTACGTGACGGTGCGCGATGCATTGCAGATCGACCGGGACGAGGAGATACCGCTGACCGCGCTACCGCCGTCGCGGTCAGCTCCTTCCGACGACGTCCACCCGCTGCTCGCCCGCTGGGATAAACCCGCCGGGTTGCCAGTGCGTGGCACGGTGGCGACCGCGCTCATTCCGGGCGCGATTTCCGAATTCTCCGGCCGTCCCGCCGAAATCTATTTGCCTCCAGCGTATTTCAATGATCCGCGGCCTCAGCTGCCAGTGCTCGTGCTCATCGCCAGCCAGCCCGGCGGCCCGCGGGATTGGCTCAGCGGGGGGTCTGACTGCGACGATGGGCGGGTACGCCGCACTGCACAACGGGCTGGCACCGGTGGTTGTCATCGCCGATGGCACCGGTAGCCAATTCGCCAATCCGTTGTGTATGGATTCCCGCCGCGGCCGCGCGGCTACCTATTTGGCTCTCGACGTGCCGGCCTGGATCAAGACGCACCCGCAGGTCGACACCGAGCCCCGGGCATGGGCTGTGGGCGGCTATTCCTATGGCGGCACCTGCTCATTGCAGTTGGCCACCAATTTTCCGCTGGTCTATCCGACGTTTTTGGATCTGTCCGGCGACGCCGAGCCGAGCCTGGGCGACCGCCGTGACACGATCAGCGAGCTCTTCGGCGGCGATGGCGCCGCATTCGACCGTGTGGCTCCGCTGACCTTGATGACAACCCACCGCTATCCCGCGACGGCGAGTGCCGTGGTGGTCGGCACCGATGACGCGACCAGCCGCGCCGCCGCGGCGACGGTGATACCGGTCGCCCGCACCGCAGGCATCAACCTCGAATTTCTCGAGCTGCCCGGCGGGCGCAACTTCAAAGTATGGACCAGTGTGCTGGCACGAGAACTCGAATCGATCACCACCAGGCTCGGACTCGACGCCGACCCCTGACCTCTCAAGCAGTTGCCACGTGTGCAGCTCGCCCCGCGCGTGAAACTCCCTGGCGCCGCATTGATCACGGCACCACAGCTGCTGGCCGCTCCGACCCTGGCAAGGTCCACAGGAATGGTTACTGTGGTGACAACACGAATAGAACCGAAGGAGCGACGAACAATGGCTGACAACAAGACGGCGAGGGATGTTGAGTCACCACTGCTGTGCCCGCGATGTGTGTCACAAATGCTGCCGCTGCAGCGATTCGGCGTCACCATCGATCAGTGCACCGGCTGCGGCGGAATTTTTCTCGATCGCGGCGAGCTAGAGTCACTTGTCGAAGCGGAGGGCAGGTTCTACGCCGCCCCGCAACAGCCAGCCACGCCCCAATATGCCCCACAACAATATCCACCGGCCGGCTACGAACGTCCTCGACAGAGCTTTTTCGGCCAATTATTCGGGGACACAGGACGTTACGGTCATCACGGTGGCCACCACGGCGGTCATCACTGATCGCAGCGGAGGGCTCGGGCCGTGACCACCCAAGCCCTCCGCGACGCAGGTCCCGTCCAGGCCGATCGCATCGGCTCGACAACCATCGTCATGGGGCGAGCGAGAGGTGACCGCGGACAATGGGTTTCGCCGCTTAAATGGAACTTTTTCGGCGTCCCGGCCAGCGGCGTGGTGTTTTTTCGCCAGCTCCGCACACGAACACCACTGCCGTGGCGCACCCCGTATTGCGCACTACATTCCGCGTCAGGGCTAGCCGGTCTGTTCGAAAATTTGAGGACCATCAACACGGAGCAGTAACCGCCCTCAGCGTCCAGCCCCCGGCGATCATCGCCTTAAAAGCGTTGCCGCTCCGTCTATCACGTGCCGCGGCCGTACGAATTCCATATCACGCAGGCGGTGATCAGGCTTTGCACATCAGGTCGACGTAGACCGTTGAGTAGCGGCCAGAACTACTGACCCGTCCGGGTATGCGCTGCAACCACGTCCCCTTGATAATCTGGCCTTTCCGCACGGCAGCGACGTTGCATCGACCGATAGCCGCATCTCCGACCTTATTGACAATGACGTTGTAGCCATCGGCCTGCAGCTCGCTAATGGTCTCCGCCGACGACGACTGCGCCGTCGGCACGGCAGCAGCGGACGCGGCCATCGGTATGCCCAATGCCCCGATCAGCGTGGCGGCGGCCACACCCTTGCCAATAGTTCCCGCAACGCGCACCGATGCACATCCTTCGTCGCTACTTGAGCGTGAGCAGTCAGCCAACTCACGTTATGCGCTTCTAACGTAAGCAGTTTCGCTAACGTCGACGCCAAGCTCATGTCGGATACATACAAACTCGACCCACCCACCGGGTATGCCGGCAACGCGTTCCGCCGACCTGTGCGGACTGAAGATATGGGTTCGCTATGGGCTCGCCGCAGCAGTATTGACACCCGGGGCGGGCCGTCAATACGCTCGCGCACAGCAGTAAGACGGCGCATTCAACGCTGACTGTGCTCGATGATTGACCGCATTCCAACATCTTTCACAGACACGCAGATTAAATCCGCTGTCTTGCAACATAGTCCAACGCACGTTGGACGCAGATCGACAGTCACACGGCCTCACTCAACCCAGCGCGGCCGGTAAGCACACTCAGCATCCAACGCGTTGTCCCCGAATACGGACGGGTCCGCCGCCCGGGGCCAACCGACCATGAAGGACGACCATGCTAAGCAAAGTCGACGATCGCTCGTCGCGGACAAACCCGTCGTCGTTCTCTGACGATCGGTCAGTGGGCGCGCGCCTGCGCGACATCATCCGCCACGACGTGCCGGCGTCGCTGGTGGTGTTTCTGGTCGCGTTGCCCTTGTCATTGGGCATCGCCGTGGCCTCCAACGCGCCGATCATGGCGGGCTTGATCGCGGCGGTGGTCGGCGGAGTGGTCGCCGGAGCGGTCGGCGGGTCTCCGCTGCAGGCCAGCGGCCCTGCCGCCGGACTGACCGTTGTGATGGCCGGACTGATCAACCAATTCGGCTGGGGCGTCACCTGCGCGATCACAGTGGCCGCCGGGGCGATACAGATCCTGCTGGGGCTCAGCCGGGTCGCCCGCGGCGCGCTGGCCATCTCACCGGTGGTGGTTCATGCCATGCTAGCCGGGATCGGACTGACCATCGCCCTACAGCAACTGCACGTCCTGTTGGGCGGCACTTCCCGCAGTTCGGTATGGCTCAATCTCACCCAGTTGCCCAATCAGCTGCTCAACATGCACCTCAGCGACGCGTTCATCGGTGCAACCGTGATCGCGATCATGGTCGTGTGGAAACGACTGCCCAGCCGCCTCACCCAAATCCCAGCAGCACTGGTCGCCGTTGTTACCGCCACCGTGCTGTCACTGATCCTGCCGGTCAGCAGCGAACGCATCACCCTCAACGGCTCCATCTTCGATGCCATCGCCCTGCCCAGCCTGCCCGACGGAAACTGGGCCGCATTCGCCACCGGCGTGCTCACCGTGGCGCTGATCGCCAGCGTCGAAAGCCTGCTGTCGGCGGTCGCGGTCGACAAAATGCACTCCGGCCCCAAATCCGACCTCGATCGCGAACTCATCGGGCAGGGCGCGGCCAACATGGTGTCCGGCGCGCTGGGCGGGCTCGCTATCACCGGGGTCATCGTGCGCAGCGCCACCAACGTCGCCGCCGGCGCCAAGACCCGCGCATCGACGATCCTGCACGGCATCTGGGTCCTGCTGTTCTCCGTCCTACTCCTGGGCGTGGTGCAACAAATCCCCAAAGCCGCCCTGGCTGGTCTGCTGATCGTCATCGGCGCGCAACTGGTCAAGCTCGCACATATCCGTCTCGCCCATCGAACCGGGGACCTGTGGGTCTACGCCAGCACCATCGCCGGTGTCCTGTTCCTCAACTTGCTCGAAGGCGTCCTCATTGGACTGGCCGTGGCCGTGGGCCTGGTCCTGTGGCGGGCGGCTAGCGCTGTGATCTATGCCGAACCGGTCAGCTCTCATACCGGCACCGATTGGCACCTGGTCATCGAAGGAACGTGTAGCTTCCTCGCACTGCCCAAGCTCTCGGGGGTGCTCGCCACCGTGCCCCCCGGATCGACAGTCAGAATCGAACTCACCGCCGACTACATCGATCACGCGGCGGCCGAGGTCATCGAAGAATGGGTACGCCGGCACCAGCAGTCCGGCGGGATCATCCTCATCGACGATATCGGCGCGGCCGCCCTGGCCGCATCCACGCAACAACCCCCACGACGTCACGTGCGCGCCGCCCTCGCCCACGGCCTGGCCCCCTGGAAAACGCGCCAACCCACCAACGACAACGCCGCAGCCACGCCCAGCGACATTCCCGCTGGTCTGCGCCCGGTGCTCGATGGAATCTCGCACTACCACCGGCGGCAAGCACCCCTGCTGCGTGAGCACCTGCAGGATCTGCACACCGAGCAACGACCCACATCGTTGTTCATCGCCTGCTCCGATTCACGCGTCATGCCCAACATCATCACCAGCAGCGGACCCGGCGACCTCTTTACCATCCGAAACATCGGCAATCTGATCCCCGAAGACCACTCCGACGACTCGATCGAAGCCGCCCTCGCCTTCGCCGTCGAAAAACTGGATATCGGATCGATCATCGTGTGCGGTCACTCGGGATGCGCCGCGATGGCAACCCTGCTCGACAACAGCTCCGGGGTTTCAGACTCCATCTACGACTGGCTCGGCCACGCCACGCCCACCATGCTGGAATACCAGGCCGACCACCCCGTAGCCCGGGCGGCACAGGCGGCTGGATTCGATACTGCCGCAGACCAACTCGCCATGGTCAACGTCGCTATCCAGATGCGTACCCTCCGCCAGCACCCCCTCCTGGCAACCGCCATGCGCGCCGGAAACCTACACGTCGTCGGGCTGTTCTTCGACATCGCATCAGCACAGGTATGGCACATCACCACCGACGGCATTAGCGAACACGACGCAGCCGTCACCACTATCCGCTGACCCGTACGGGCCCAAGGCAGCAACACCACCGGCGATCCACACCCCGCCGCGGTGCTCACGGACGCCCTGCCACACCAACCAGGCGCCACCAATCTCTGCGATCGCCGCGACCACGAACAACACCACCGATCGCGCCACCATCGTTTGATGACCTTAGGCGAGCCGGTCAGTAGAAGAACAGCCGGCACGATCCCCGGCGCAGGCACGCAATCACCGAGGCATCGGCGGTCACGTAGCGACGAACCGCACGTCAATACTGGTTGCGCATCGCTATAGCAGCACTCCCAGCGTGGGTTGCTGTCAGGGGTGGGGACTGTGGATCTAACGGTGTTTCTGGCCTGACACGGAGTAATTGTCAATACCTGTGGATTGGTGTTTTTCAGGCGACCTCCGTTCCGGTCGGGGTGGCCGGGTTGTCGGCCGGTTCGGGTGGGGTGATGTCGACGGGTCGTTCGAGCAGTTTGCCTTTGTGGAACACCGCTCCGGCCCGGACCAGGGCGACCAGGTGCGGGGCGTTCACCGCCCGCCAGCGGGCTTGTGCGGCGTCAATGAGCTTGTAGGCCATGGCGATACCCGCCGCGCGGGAACCCGGCCCCTTGGTGACCTTGGTGCGCAACCGGACCGTGGCGAAGGTCGACTCGATCGGATTGGTGGTGCGCAGATGTACCCAGTGCTCGGCGGGATAGTGGTAGAACTCCAGCAGCACATCGAGGTCGTCAACGATCTTGGCCACGGCCTTGGGGAACTTGGCGCCGTAGTCCAGTTCGAAGGCTTTGACCGCGACCTGCGCGTGGTCGATGTCCTCGGCGCCCGCGATTTCCCGCATCGCCGCGATCGCCCCCGGATGCGCCGACTTCGGTAGTGCGGCAAGGACATTGGCCTGCTTGTGAAACCAGCACCGCTGCTCACGGGTATCGGGGAACACCTCACGGACCGCTTTCCAGAACCCCAGAGCACCGTCCCCGACCGCGAGCACCGGGGCGCGCATGCCACGGCGCCGGCAGTCCCGCAGCAGATCCGCCCACGAGTCCGCTGATTCGCGGTACCCGTCGGTCAGCGCGACCAGTTCCTTGCGGCCGTCGGCGCGCACCCCCAGCATCACCAGCAGGCACAGTTTGTCCTGCTCCAGGCGGACCTTGAGATGGATGCCGTCCACCCACAGGTACACATAATCGGTGCCCGACAGGTCCCGGCGGCCGAACGCGGCGGCCTCGTCCTGCCACTGCGCGGTCAGTCGGGTGATCGCCGGAGCCGAGAGCCCCGCCCCCGAGCCGAGGAACTGCTCCAACGCCGGACCGAAGTCGCTGCTGGACAGGCCATGCAGGTACAGCAACGGCAGCACCTCGGCCATCTGCGGGGACTTACGCGCCCACGCCGGCAGTATCTTCGACGAGAATCGTTGCCGCTCACCGGTTTCCGGATCGACCCGTTTGTCGTTGACCCGCGGCGCCTTCACCTCGATCGCCCCAGCGCCGGTGAGCACCTCCCGGACGTTGTGGTGGCCGTTGCGGACCACCAGCCGGTGCCCATTCTCGTCGACCTGATCGACGAACTGGTCGACATAGGCGGCGACCTCGGCCTGCAAAGCGGCGGCCAGCATCTGCCGGGCACCGTCGCGGACAATCTCATCCAACAACGACCGACCGGCACCGCTGCGGGTGTCGTTGGCCTGCGCGACATCGTGAACTACGGTGAGCACGGGCGTGCCTTCCCAACCAGCGCGCCAACGCCGGTCTTGATCAGAAACGAACTGGACTTGTGATCATCCCCGGGAAGGCGCGCCCACATTCACGCCGCCCTACCAAGGCTCATCCACAGGTTCTGATCATTGCTCCCTGACACGCTGGGCGATGCGCAGATTATCAGTAAGAACATGTTCAAAACGACTCAAATATCTTTATTTTCAAGGCATTTCAATGTAAGATACATGTATCCTAAGATAAATACAGATGATTCTGAGAGTTGAACAAAGTGCCCTCTGTACCTATTGCCATATAGGTAGTGGCGAGTCCCCGATACTGAGTCCACCTGATCTATCCCCGCCGTTTCGAGCCGTGATTATGCGAGTTGAGGGGGGACTGTCCGAACAACGGTGGATCTGATCTTGGTCTGACACGCCGAGCGTGAGCTTGGCGGGGAGGACTGACGATGTCAGAAACACTCGAATCTATGGCGATTGACCTGGATCAACGGCAGCTAGCGGAGCAGCTGCTCGCACAAGCGAAGGAACAAGGCGTCGAGCTGGTCGGCCCGAATGGGCTGCTGAACCAGTTGACCAAGAACGTGCTGGAAACGGCGCTGGATGCCGAGATGGCCGAGCACCTGGGCTATGACGGGGCGTACTCCGGGCGGATCCGAGCCACGTTCTCGGCGAACCAGGAATGCCCGCCCGTCCAGCCCACCCGCTGGGCCAGGACCGTAGCCGGCATCGTCGGATACTGCCCGAGCAGCACTCGCACCGCCATCTCGATCTGCGCCCACGCCGACACCGTCGACGGTGCGCGTTCATACCGTGGTGGCGCCTCAGCACTGATCGCCTTGGCCACAGTGTTCCGCGACAGCGACAGCCGTCTCGCGATCGCAGCCTGCGACAGGTTCTCCGACCGATACAGCCGGCGAATCTCCGCCCAATCCTCCACAGTGATCACTCTCCAATCAGAAGGGTGCTCACTTTTCGACCGGAACTACCTGCTCACTTTTCAACCGGAGCCGACACAGTATCCGAATTCCGAACCCTCGACGTATGCACCATCGGTAACACCATTACAGATAACACTGACTCCGACAATCACCCGCAAGAGCCAAACCGCTTCGGTAACAGTCGGATACACCATCGAACCAGCTACTGATAACTCGGCGGGAAAGGTCGCCGTGATGACGACACTGGATGATGTGGCCAAGAAGAAGGCTGAGCAGTCCGCAGCGCAGCAGGCAGCCGTCGAGCTGGTTCGGCTGGCCCAGGAGAAGGGCCTGTCGCTGACAGGTCCGGAGGGGCTCCTCAAACATCTCACCAAGACGGTCCTGGAGACCTCGCTGAACGAGGAGATGACCGAGCATCTCGGCTATGAGAAGCACGACCCTCCCGGGCGGGTTCGGGTCGGCTTTGCGCAGCGCACTGTCGTGGGTGCCGCGGGTGGCCACCGGCTCGATCGGCAGCCGGCCGGTGGTGCCAGCCCCGGCGATCGCTTCCCGGTGCACGGCGCGAGGCCTTGTCGAGCAACACGCAACCGTCCTGCCAATCGGCTGGTCACGAACCGAGCTGCACCGATGCACAGGCGCCGCCGACTGATCTCCCTCACGACAAAGTCCGAGTGGCAACCTGTCCGAGGCGTTAGATCGCCACCACCGTTGCGAACGCTGGCTTCACACTTGAATGACCGCGGGTCAGTAGGGGCGACCGAACCGACTCGGTACAAGGTTGGGATAGGTTAGGCTTAAACAGCCGTGAAGTGTCCAAAGAAGGAGATCTTGTATTCGTTGTGGTTGGCCGCGCAGATGGTCGAAAAGCCCGCTTGCGCAATGCCTTTGGTCAATCCTCCGAAGCCGGAGAAGAGGTCGACGGCGACCAGGTCGTCGTGCGAGAAGCGGCGCTTGCCGAGGGCCGGGCGGTATTCGGCGATGGAAGTCATTGGTGTGTCCCCTCTTTCGTCCCGGTCACTCTCACCGGGTGTTACTTATAGTCTACAGTCAATGTAGACTATAGGCAACATGCTAGAGGGGCTAATTGTCGTGTTTCGGTCACCATTTTCGGGGCCGAACCGCTCGTTGGTTCGGCCCCGAAACGGGTGGGGGAGTTACGCGTTCGCGCCCAAACGGGACCGGGAAGCGACACGCCGTGCTATCTCGATGACCCTCAAGGCCGCGTCGTGTTCGGCATCATTGGTCGCCAAGTCGCTCTCGATGACTTTGTCCCAGTGGTCGCAGGCTGCCACGAGCTCGTCAAGCTCATCGGGCACCTGCTGCTCTCCCAGCGCTTTTTGCGGCGTATCCAGGAACTCGAGTTCGGCCTCGTCGAAGGTCCACCAGTGCACGCCTTGGAGCAGCCAGCGTCCTTCGGGCAAGAGCGTCGCGTCCCAGGTCTCGTTGTCGTCGGGATCGCGGTCGCGGAATCGCACGCGTCGCACCTGGTCGGCGGCGGCCTGTTCGAAGGTGGTCGCGTTGCGGTTCAGGTAGCCGACAATCTCGTTGATGATCGATCGTTCCTCGTCGGTGAGGGCGCGCTCGCGCGGGTCGGTGCTGGTGCCCATGTACCAGGCGGTTTTCTCGTGCCACAGCTTCACATAGGTGCCGTCGATGAGGGCCTGCTCGGCGGCACGCTTGGTGGTGAAGCGGTCGATGACGGCTCCATCGATGGTGCGGATGTGCCAGGTGCGGGTGTCGATCTTGTGCACGGTCCAGGTGGCCGGCGGATTGGCGAAGTGCCAGCGAGCGCACTTGTCGAACGCTGCGAGGGACATGGTGATCAGTTCCTTTCAGGGGTGGGGCAGTTGCAGATTGCGCCGCGATGGCGGCGGTAGTCCTGGAGTGCGGCCGTGACGAGTGCGGCGATGTCGGCGTGGTTGTCGGCGGTGTCGGCCCAGCCGTGCAGTTCGGCGTAGTCGGTTGAGGCGCTGTAGATTCCAACTGCCCAACCGATGGTTTGGCCGGCTCGGCAGGCGCGTGCTCGCCGCGGGTAGTGCGACAGTGGGCCGTCTCGGTCGGAGACCTGGATGCGGTAGCCGCCCTCCAGCGGGACGCCGGAGACGATGAGCTGACAGCCGCCACCAGAGTCAGCGACGTGCCAGTCGGCGTCGAGCAGCTCGGCCAGGGCCGAGAGCGTCTGGCCGTAGCCGCGCGCGCCGTAGGGATGGGTGTAGTCGATGTCGGGGTCGAGCGTGCACATGACGTCAGCGGGCGCTCTCTTTGATCGCATACGGCGCCTGGGCGTATGCCCGCTCGGCTTCTGCGCGCTCGGCGGCGCTGAGGTCGGCTTCGTAGAACGCAGCGTTGAGGATCGCCGCAGCGGCATAGGCGGCGGCGTCGAGCCGGCGCTCGAGTTCGGATGCGTCAAGTTGCCATTCCAGCTGTGGGCCAATGCCGATCTGGAGGGCGAGGTTGATGTCGGTGGGGTCGACGGGGTGGGTCAGTGCCATGATGGGCGGTCCTATCGGTAGGGGTGGGCTTAGTCAGAAGCAGTTCAGGGGTGGTCGTCGCCCGGGGCGGTGTGGTGCTCGATGTAATCGGAGCGAAGCGTTGGCGTCGGGCTAGCCGAACCGAAGCAGATCGGTGACTCGCAAATGGAGGTAGATCAGGCCGGTGGGGCCGAGGTCTGCGAGTTCGGGTGATGTGTTGATCTTTTCGCGGTGTTCGGGCGACAGTTCCTGAAAGCTGGTGACATGGTTGCTTTTCCGGGCTGCGATCAGCTCCAGGATGTGTCGGTGCACCTGCCGGGCCAGGGTGTCGACGGTCAGCCAGAAGTCGATGCCGTAGCCGGTGACATCGGCGAGGGCGTCGTGCTGCACTCGCGTCACGCGGACGAATGTGTGGTTGTCATTGACGTAGCGAATCCGGGCCAGTGGGGCGCTGTCCTCGGTGGCGGCGGTCTCGAAGGGGGCGACGGTGGCGACGTAGGTTGTTGTTGTCATGGCGTACTCCTTTGTCGTGGTGGCGATTTGGTGCGGTCAGGACGCGAATAGGTCGAGTTGTTCGGCCTGCTCATCGAGGCGCAGGGCGCGGCGCATGATGTCCGTGGTGATGCGGCGAAGCCGGTCCGCTTCCTCGTAGTGCGCGCGGTCTTCGGCGTCGGTGGGGTGGTAGCGGGTGCACGGGCCGCTGTGTGCGTTCGGAGCGGCGTGGGCGTGCGGGCAGTGGCACCAGCCCAGCGTGCGGTTGCGTTCGTCTGCTTCCTCGCGTCGAGCGGCGATGAGTTCGTCGCGAATCGAGGTCGGCAGTGTGCGGGCGTAGGCATTGATCTGAGCTTTGGAGACAACGACGCGCACATCGCCGTGTCCGGGGGAGACCACTTTGCCGTTGCGCGTCTCGTAGCTGGTCATCCATTCCGGCCCACCGGTGGGGTGCTGGTGGTTGCAACCCCCGGCCATGGACTGCATCAGGCGGTCTGTGCCAGTGGAGTCGATCAGGCAGTCGCGGATCATCCATCCACCCATGAAGAAAAGTAGCCATCGCTGGTCAGTGGTGAGATCGCTCATGTAGCTGAGGCCTTCCATTCGAGCTGTTGCCTATAGTCTACATCTAAATGTAGACTATAGGCAACACGTCACACGAACGGACTTTTCGAAATGCACTTAGCAACAGTTGATTTCAATTCCGCTAGTCCAATCGACCGGCTCAGCGGACTCGATGACAGCGCGACCGCGCCGACGGTTGTGGCCTCGTTCGGCCTGGGTCTAGATTCCACGTCGATGCTCGTGCGCTGGCTGACCGAACCGGCCTCGCGGGACTTCGACCTTTCAGAGCTGGCTGTGGTGACGGCGATGACCGGCCACGAAAGTCGGGCCACGATCGACGCCATTTCCCAGCTCGTCATTCCGATGCTCGCGGAACAGTCGGTGCGGTTCATTCAGGTGGCACGCTCGCAGCGGCGCACCACGCGCGCCGGAGCCGGGGTTGTGGTCCTTGATGATTCCCGGTCGCCATCTCGTCTCTACGCGGACGGCCTCTACACCTTGGGTGATGAAATGCTCACGGCAGCAACACTTCCCCAGCTCGGCGGTAAGCGATTGTGCTCGGTGCATTCGAAGGGTGATGCCCTTGACCCGGTGATCGCGCGGATCACCAAGGGTCAGCTGTACCGGCATGCCGTGGGGTTCGAGGCCGATGAGAAGTCACGGTCGGACAAGGATCGCACGCACGACACGGCTCTACGGGCCGGTTGGTACCCCCTGCAAGATTGGGGCTGGACACGCCGGGATTGCGCGCAGTATGTCCTCGACGTGCTGGGAGTTGAGATTCCCAAAAGCTGCTGCGGTTTCTGCCCATATTCAATGTCAAGCGCGGCGGGCCGCGACCAGGTGGTCGAGCGCTATCGCCGCGAACCGCAGCTGGCCGTCGATGCCCTGTTCCTGGAATACGTTGCGCGCAGCATCAATCCGTTGCAGACCCTGATCGTGGGCAGCAGCGTGGCGGACTTGGTGGCGCACGCAGGGCTGGGCGAGGCACTGGCACTCTTCCATGGCCGCCTGGCCTCCGCACAGTGGTCCCTGTACGAGGTGCGTCGGGTTGTCCGCCCGGCGAAGAACGGAGGGCGGGGCATCACAGCTCGTGCGCTTGAGGTCGTGGCCACCGGCACTCGCGCGGCCATGTCCGATCAACTCGCGGCTCGCCCGGGCAGGCGAGTGCTCGGGGCCGACGGCATCGTGCGCCACATCCTGCGGGATCGGTCCGAGGACGGCGCCGATCATCTGTTCGTCGCTGCCCCGGCCGGGGCGCAGTCCAAGAAGCGCTCGGGGTTTGAGCAATGGTGGCAGGAGGCGACGGGTGAAGGCTTGTTCTGAGTTCGCGGCCAGACCGGACGACCGTAGACTATGTGCAACATCAGCCCCTAGAGAGCAGGTCCGCATGTCCGACGAAGATGACCCCGCCGTCCTGGAGCGGCTGGGTGCGAAGATCAAGGCGCGTCGTGAAAAGTTGGGGCTCTCGCAGGGCGTTCTGGCCGAACGAGCCGAAGTTCACCGGACCTACGTGAATCAGGTCGAAAACGGGCGCCGGAACATCACCGTCGGCCTCCTGGCGCGCATTTCCGCCGCACTGGGGACTACGCCGTCGGCGCTCACTCAAGGCATCCTCACGGGAGCAGATCAGGACGGCGAACACCACGGTGGATAAGGCGCTTTCGGCCAGTCCGTGATGGACCGCGCTGATGCAGAGTTCCCGTTCATCATCGCCGGGGCCGGCTCGATTCAGTACGTCCAGTAGAGCGGTAGCTGCTCCCAGTTCCTGCTGATCCAGTCCAGTTGCATACGGTTGCTTTTGGCGATTTCTGGGCTGTCCCAGGTGTCGATGCGCTGGCTAAACCAGCCGACCCAGTCGTTGGGTTGGCCGCCGGCGGCCAGGCCAGCCAGGTAGGACGCGCACGCGCGGTCGCGGGCCGCGATGTAGAGGTTGCTCTGCTGCCGGATGAGGCTATCGATAGCAATGTCTGACGCGGAATCCTCCTTGCGGACCATGTCGGCGAGTCTGCCGTCGTGGAACACATGTGGATGGAGAAAGAGGGTCGATCGCGTCTCCAGCGCCCTATGCTGCTGGGCGGCCTTTTGGATGTAGTCCTGGACCAGGAGTTCCCTGGTGTTGGCAAACCACGATCCCAATGCCTCCTCCCAGTCGGCTCTCGCTGCGGGCTCCCACGCGGCGACGGGCGTCTGCCGAACTTCTTCAAGGGCGAGCATCGCGACGTCGGGTGGGCATCCGGCGGGACTGGTCAGTTGCTCCCGCCAGTTCAGCGTCAGGCGTCCGCCTCGAGCCGCCTCCAGTGCCCGACCGAGTATTTCGCGGACCCACAGGTTGTGCAGGGACGTGGTGAGGTGGTGTTTTTGGTCTTGCGCCCTGCGCTCGTACTCGTTCATGGTTGTCCGTTTCGTGTGGGGTCGTCGGCGGTATGAAGGAATCGGGTTGCGGCAGAATCCATTCGGCGGGCCCCGGCCGGCGTCCACAGCGACAGTCCTGCACATCGCTGGATATGCGAGTGCAACAACAAAGAGGTCAGCCTTAGCACCACAGGGGCGATGACTGTCTGGAGATCGTCAGCATCGTGGCTCAGCGCACCTGTCTCGACCAGATGCGCAACGTGTGCCTTCCGTAGCTCGCACAGGCCGAGGAAGACGTTGGTGGCTAAGGGTCTTCGGTCTGCGACAGCCTGGGCAAGGTAGTCGACCATGGTCATGGCGTGCGGGCCGAGCGCCGCGAACTGTTCACCGAACGCTTCGAGGGGGTCGGTGTCGACGGCCTGTGAGAGCTTCACCATGAAAGGCTGAAAAAGCCGGAGGACGTATTCGTCCACTGCCCGCACGAGGTCGGCTATGGCGCCGTAGTGATGCTGGATACGACCGACTGAGGAGCCGAGCTCCTCGGCGATCCTCCGATGGGTGACCGCGTGGTAGCCATTAGTGGCGATCACCCGCGTGGCGGCATCGAGGATCCGCGTCTGCGTCGCGGCGCCCTTGGCGGTCACTGGCGGTCCACGGTCATGACTGGAATTGAAGCGTCGACTTGGGCGACGGGGGCCACGTACGAGGATGCGGCAGCCAGCGGAACGCGAGACGGTGGCACTTGCCCTGGCGGTCCGCCAACGGCCGCCCATATCCCGGGATCGCCGGTTCGAGGTCCTGCTCGATGTGCGGCGCGACATCGGTCCAGCGGTAGTTGAATTGGTCAGCAACGTATCGCGCAGCGACTTTCACTGCTTCCTCATGCGGCACAATCCATGCGAGGCGAAACCATGCGGTTTGATCATTGAGAGGCTCCCCGTCCTGCGTGCATGGGTAGTGCTGAGCCCACAGGGTGCCGCTATCGACTTCAGGTTCAATCCAGCTCCAGGCATGCGCGGCGTGGTACCGGACGTGTTCGGCTTCGCTCAATTGGTTGCCGTTAGGGTCGTCGTAGCTGCGCCGGTCGACGGTGGTGAGCCTCCCTGTTCGGTCATCGACCTCGGCGCGGTGAAACACGTTCACATCGCCGTTCGCGAAGCCGACACGTGCTGGCTCGAATGCGGTGACATCGGACGCTGCGGGTGGGTTCTCGGTAGCCATTTGTTCCTCGGTTTCGGTGCGGTGGCGATGAATCGCGTTGCGGTTCTTCTATTTTGGCGCAAGGGACTGACATACCTGGCGGACGACGTCGGCGAGGTATGTGTCACTGCGGCGTTGCAGGAGCCTGAGGACGTCCTCGGGTGCACAGTCCAGGCTCTTGGCGACAGTGCGCAGGGTTACCCTCTTGGTCCCGAGTAGGAGCTCGAGCAGAGGCTCGCCGGTGGTTCCCGCCGGAATACGGCGGACTGTCAGGACGTCTTTGGCGGTGTCGAAGATCAGCACCACGGTGTCACCGATCTGCGCGCCGTGGGACTTGGCGAGCGCGCGAATAGTCCCGAGACGTGGACCGTTGGTGCTCCACAGCGGCCAGATCACCGCGACGTCTCCGACAGCTGTGCCGAAGCTGCGCCGCTCGCCGGGTTGAACCCCTGCACCGGCCGCGGTCGCCGCCGGAATCTGGACCGCGGAGCCGCGCAACAGCTCGCTCGTGACAGGTAGAGCGAGCCGAATAGTGTTGCCGTGCTGGAAAGTTCCGCGTGCGGTGTTCCAATGAGGCTGCGCTGGCAAAGGGTCATCGTCACGGCGCCGGCGTAGCGTTCCTCTTTCCGAGATGAACGCCAGGGATGCCATGTACCCGCGCACGGATGATTCGGCAACATCGGGCACTGCGCTCAGAATGTCTGCGACCAGGTCAGCACTGCGCACACGGCCGCCGGCCGCGTCGATGCGGCGTCCGATCTCATCGACAACGCCCTGATACTGCACCGTTCCCCATCCTCGCAAGGCCCATGTGGTTCTCGATGCCCGGACGAACCGCTCGTCGGCGTACAGCGTCCCCATGAGCGTCTGCAGCGTCACCGTCTGGCTGTCGATCAGCCCGTGAATGTCCGCACCAGTCATCGGCTTGCCCATCGCGTGCAAGACCGCTTCAGCTTGTTCCCGTGACGTCGGGCCCCACTGCACGCAGACACCGTTGAGACGTCGCAGGTCGAAAAATTCCGCGAGGAATGCCGGGACGACGGCGGCGGGCATGCCCGCATCGACGAGCCTGGCGGTGAGTGCCTTGTCCGTGTGAGCGGGGCACGCGTCGAATGCGTGGGCCACAACGTCGAGCACGCGGCGCTCACCGCCGCTGGCTCGGCTCTCGTGCCAGCCGCCGCGAGGCGCGTACGGTCCGGCGAGATACAGGTACATATGTGCCTCAGCGCTGTCGGGGTCTAGGCGAAGCTCCCGGAGATAGTGGATAACGCGATTGCTGGGCGTGTAGGGGCCAAGAACAGCCGCCAGCGCGCGTGCGTGGCGGGTCACGTCGTGGTGGGCCGGCTCGGCGAGTATTTCGGCAAACCGGCGCTTGGCGCGGGGCCGGTTGCGATCAAACCAGGCCGGGTCGACGCCCAGTTCGGCCGCGACGTCCTCGCGGGGGATCGGGTCGATCGGGAACACGAGACCGGTGAGCAATGTCCGATCGACTGGATCGAGACGATCCAACAGGACCTGGGCTGCCGCGGGGGCGGTGAGCCGGCGTCGACCTCGGGCGGCGCGGTGGGTGTCCACGGTTTCGATCGCGGCGGCGACGGTGGCGCGCAAGGTGCGTTCACCCGCACCGGGAAGGGCCATGAGGTCTTCCATCGGTTGATCGGCGAGGTCCGCCCAACGGGTGTAGTGGGGCCGATAGGTGGTTGCGGCACGGCCAGGCAGCCGAGCGTACGGGATGGCGATCGAGCCGATCTCTTCCAGGCCGGGAACCATGGACGCGAACGTAGTGTCGCGTCCAATCCACTCAGTGGGAAGCGGCGGCACGGGTGGTCGGGTCCTTTCGATACTGCGGACGGGGCGGGGTGACATCAGGCGGCGATGCCGGTGGCTCCACGACGTTGCGCGTTGTCGGACATGGATTTACCTACCATCCGACGTAGGAGACCAAAAGGTCGGCAATCACCCGGCAGCGGGGTTCATCCAGGTGCGCCGAGATGCCGGCGAGGCCGGGGGCGTCGAGCTGGGCCAGCATTTTGCCGCCGGCATTGTCGTTGTAGAAGCTGTACATCGCGGCGAGGAACACCGCCTCACCGGAGGAAAGGGTGCCTAGGTGTAACTCCCAGACAGGTTGTGAACGGCGTGGTGAGCGGAAGTAGGTGAGGACCTCCGGTATCGGTGTGGTTACCAAATACGCACATCCGATTACCGAGAGGTCCTCATGGTCCACGCTAATGCTTCGTTGACTCCTCGTGGGCGGTTGCGGCTTGCGCAGGCGGTTGTTGATCAGGGCTGGAGTTTGCGGCGCGCGGCTGAGCGGTTCCAATGTTCGGTGGCCACAGCCAAGAAATGGGCCGACCGTTATCGCGACGGTGGCGAAGCAGCGATGGTAGACCGGCCCAGCCGGCCGCATCGCAGTCCGTTGCGGTTGCCGAAACGACGTGAGCGGCGGGGCGTGTCAAATGGTCTGTGTAAGTCCTGTTAACGGAAGGATCGCAGGACGTGACAACAGGCAAGGACATGGATGGGGTGCTGGTTGAGGCGGTCTCCACGGTGGAGATGGCCGAGGCGCTTCGGGCGTCGGGCGCGGTCGATGATCTGCTGGCGCAGATCGATACCGGCGAGGTGGCGCTGACCGGCGAAGGCGGGCTGCTGCCCGGGCTGATCAAGCTCGCTCTCGAACGCGGCCTGGCCGCCGAGCTGACCGATCATCTGGGGTATGAGAAGGGCGACCCGGCCGGCCGGGTGCTGCCCAACGCCCGCAACGGCAGCTCACCCAAGACTGTGCTCACCGAGGCCGGCCCGGTGCCCCTGGATGTGCCGCGGGACCGCGATGGCTCGTTCACCCCGACGCTGGTGCCCAAAGGCACCCGCCGTATCGGTGGTCTCGATGACATGATCGTTTCACTGTATGCGGGTGGAATGACGTTGCGGGACATACAATTTCATCTTCAATCGACGATCGGGACCGAGGTGTCGCACGAGACGATCTCCAAGATCGTCGACGAGATCTCCGATGAGGTGCTGGCTTGGCAGCGCCGGCCGTTGGAGCCGCTGTATCCGGTGATCTACCTCGACGCGATGATCGTGAAGGTCAAAGACGGCGGCCACACCCGCAACAAGGCCGCGCACATCGCTGTGGGCGTCGACATGGCCGGGGTCAAGCACGTCCTGGGCATCTGGGTCCAGCCCAACGAAGGCGCATCGTTCTGGGCGTCGGTGTGCGCGGACCTGGCCAACCGGGGTGTCAAGGACGTGCTGATCGTGTGCTGCGACGGGCTCACGGGCTTCCCGGAGGCGATCGCCGCGACCTGGTCGCAGGCCGCGGTGCAGACCTGCGTGGTGCATCTGATCCGCAACGCGCTGCGGTTCGTGTCCTATGCCGACCGCAAGGCCGTGGCCGCGGCGCTCAAGCCGATCTACACCGCACCCGATGCCGACGCTGCCCGCGTCGAGTTGGACGCGTTCGCCGCCTCGGAGCTGGGGAAGAAAAATCCCACGGTGACAATGGTTTTCGAACGCGCGTGGGAGCAGTTCATCCCGTTTTTGGCGTTCCCGCCTGAGCTGCGCCGGGTGATCTACACGACCAACTCGATCGAGTCGTTGAACTATCAGCTGCGCAAGATCATCAAGAACCGCGGACAGTTTCCCAACGATGCCTCGGCGGTGAAATTGCTGTGGCTGGCGATCTGCAACATCGAAGACAAACGCGCTGCACAGCGGGCCAAGGAACGCGGCCAGAAACAGGGCCGCACAGCCCCCGGACGCCTCGTGGAAGGACAGGTGGTCACCAACTGGAAGAAGGCACTCGAGCAACTCGCACTGGTCTACCCAGAGCGCATCGAACGTTATCTGTAAGCACCACAACAACTCACATACGGACAATCAGACAGGCGATTTACACAGAAAACTTGACAGGCTCGAGCGGCGCATCGTCAACCTGCGCTTCACCCGGCGCTGGGGCCCACATCGCATCGCCGCTTACCTGCACCTGCCACGCTCGACCGTTGAGGCGGTGCTGCGCCGCTACCGGATGCCATTGCTGCGGCACCTGGACCAAAACACCGGGTTACCGGTACGCCGGCCCAAACCCCGCCGCTATGAGCACCCGGCTCCCGGCGACTTGGTCCATGTCGACGTCAAGAAACTGGGCCGCATCCCCGACGGGGGCGGCCATCGCAAGCTGGGTCGCCAAGCCGGCCGGCGCAACCGCTGCGGCATGGGATACACGTTCTTGCACCACGCCGTTGATGACCACTCCCGGCTGGCCTACTCCGAGGACCTCACCGACGAACGCAAAGAAACCGCCGCGGGATTCTGGAAACGCGCCAACGCGTTCTTCGCCGACCACGGCATCACCGTCAAACGAGTGTTGACCGACAATGGATCCTGTTACCGGTCAAAGAATTTCGCTGAAGCGCTCGGCCCCGACATCACCCACAAGAGGACCCGGCCCTACCGGCCACAGACCAACGGCAAAGTCGAGCGATTCAACCGCACCCTGACCACCGAATGGGCCTATGCGCAGACCTACCGCTCTGAGGCCGAACGCGCCGGAACCTACCAGCACTGGCTGCATCACTACAATCACCACCGACCCCACACCGGCATCGGCGGAATGACACCAATCGAGCGCCTACGCGTTCACAACCTACCCGTGAAGAACACCTAGGGCGCTCACGACGGCGTCGTAGTCCGGCGCCAGGTCGTACTTGCTCTTGGCTGTCTCGACGTTCGCCGCGTGGCCGTCGCCGAAATAGAGCGGCCCGGCGATCCGTACGCCTTTGCGCCAAGCGTCGAAAAAGGCTTCTTCGTTGTAATACACAGTGCTCACGGGGCGTCCTCCCTGATGGTGACGGCGATGCGGGCGGCGGTCACACTTCACGGACCTCGATCAGGTTTCCGAGTCCTGCGAAGTCGTCGATATTGCGCGTGTAGAGCGTGGCCGAGTGCGCGTGTGCGGTGGCCGCGATGAGTAAATCCATCGACCGGGCACGGGGTCGGCGTCCCGCGTCGACTACGGCAGCCGCGATCTGGCCGTAGCTGGCGGCTACCGCTTCATCGAGCGGGAGTGCGTCAAATGTGCGTTGCAGCAGCAGGAGTCGGCGGAGGCGCTCGGCCCGGTCATCGAGGTTCTTGGCCACGAGAACCCCGAAATGCAGCTCAGCCAGGGTCACGCAGCTGATTGCGAGCTCGCCGTCGATCGGGCCGACGTCGGTGGCGATCACCACGCTCGTATCGAGCACCGCCCTCACGCGGACGCCCAAGGGTCACGCACGTCCTGAGCGATGCGGTCACGGTCGGACTCCCACGTAGAGTCCGCCGGCCCAGCAAACAGATCCGTGATATCGGCCCATTGGCGCCAGGCTCGTGGCCTGGCCGTTACCAGCCGGGCCGCTGGTCTGCCCGCCACGGTGATGGTGATTTCCTCGCCCTCTTCCACGCGGCGCACGAGGTCGGATGCGTCCTGGCGTAGTTCACGCAGGCCTACGGTGTTCACCACACAAGGGTAGCACAAGTGCTACGTCGCGATTTGGCTCCGGCGGGAATGGCCAACAATTCAAATCCATCAAACCGAACAACCGAATGCGGATGGGCTACAGACTCGCGTATGGCAAGTCCCCGGAGAATCGCAGGACAGGGCACAGAATGGGGTCATGCGGGCCGAGTGGGAACACGACGATGGGGCGGGACGGGTTGTCGCACACCATGAAGACGAGGTCTTGGTGCTGACGTGGTGGCCGGCAAATCACACCTCAAAGTCCAAGGGCGGCATTGAGATGGTGAGGTTCGATCCCACTGCTGAGATGCTGCGCATCTTCCCAAAGACGTTCTTCTTGGGTAACGAGGGTCAGCAATTCCAGCAAGTCAGCGAGGTCCAGATCGACACCGGGGTGTGGGCCTGGGAGCCCTATGATCCGGTCAGCGAAAACGTGTACCGAGGGGAAGCGGAACTCGTTGGCCTACCGGATGGCTTTGGGAAGATTTTCCAGTACGGGCTAGGTTTCCCCCGACAATATCGCGGCATCATTTATGCAATCGAGGACCACACAGAGTGTGATGTTGTCCGATTCGGTGCGTCCGATTGCGAGGGGTCGAATGGCAACGTTTTTTGCCTTGGACTTGATCGATTCGCTGAATATAAGCACACCGTGGACCTCACTATCCGCCGAGCGCGAGTTGTCGCCACCCGCATAATCGAGACGGAGTCTTTCAACTCGATAGCCGGTACGCTGGGTAAAGCCCGCGTGGCACCCACACTCGGCAGGCATCCGACAATTCAAGCGATTACCCGTGCGCTCACCGACGATGTCCCACTCGATACTGACGACCGGGCGGCTCTCGTCGGGCGCATGTCAGCGGAGTCGCGGACAGTGGCTCGGGAGGATCCGCCGGCCTTCGGGAGGCTGCGTCAAGACATTGATCTAGTGACCCTCGAAGTCCTGATCGAACAGTTCCGTGGTGGGCTGGAAGGCAAGGCGGCAGGTAGCGAGTCGTGGTGGCAAAAGTTCTTCAAAACCAACACCTTTGCTCTACAACAGCTGTTCGCCGCACCGGTTGCCCTGTATAAGGACCAAGCTCATGTACGAGTAACGAACGCGGGTGGCGGAGGAGGTCGAATCGCAGATTTCGTCCTCGTCAACACGGTTGCGAGGAGTGTCGTTGCGGTCGAGATCAAAACCCCTGGCACTAAACTCATCGGGCCCATATATCGTGGTACGGGCGGCGGTGAAGTATATCTTCCGCATAAAGAGCTTTCAGGTGCTGTTGCGCAAATTCAAGCGCAACTAGAGTCCGTCATCACAGATTTTCCAGAAATAGTCAAGCATTCGCCCGATTTAGAGTCGGTTGATACCACAAACGTTCGTGGAGCAGTCATAATCGGCAAACTCGATTCCCTCGCCGAAGAAGAACAACGAGAGTCCTTCGCCCGGTATCGCACACGGCTTCTTGGCGTAGATGTACTCACCTTCGACGAGATATACCACCGACTGTGCGGATTGCACGCGATGCTCAGTAATGAGCAAAGTGGAGTCCAAGATGCCTCTCATAATTCGTAGCTCCTGGGACTCAATCGTATGACGTACGCGAGTTCCCTCAGGAGCCCAGTTTCCCCTGGTGCTGCGCCCAGGTGAGGCGATCGAGGGGGGTGCCCGGCAGACTTGCCGGGGTAGGCGTGGTGGTAAGTGCTTTTTCGATCGCTCCTTCGATAGGCGTTCGAGGGTCTTGCGGCGGGGCGTGCTTGTCGAGATCACCTGACACAGCTTCCCTGGGGGCGCGGTTGATGGTGATTTTGACGGGTACCGCGAGCTCTAAGGCAGCTAGCTGCACTTCAATAGCTTCGGTCAGTCGCCCGGCATACTCGGCGTACTCGCGGCGTTGCTGTTCTTCGAGCGCGTCGATCATCGCTGAGATGTCTTGCATTGCTTGCTCATATGCGATTTCGCCGCTGGTGAGGTCGCGGCGGTTGGCCTCTGCGGCGAGCTCAGTCAGCAGAGCCTCGTCGGTGGGGTCGCCGGTCCAGCCACGGTAGTCGATGGCCAGGTAACCGTTGTCGTCCACGTTGATCCACTTCACGGAGGCGATACGTGGGTCGTCGGGAGAGAAGGGACCAGGTGGTAGGTCGGTCGGTAGGGGCACCTGGTTGGTTCGGCTATCCACTTCCGTGATCGCGTCGCTGTAGTCGTCGTCGCTGCTGTCGTTGAGATAGATCAGAATGCTCTCTACCCACAAATCGATGGCCACCGGTTCGGTGCGGTGCCTCAGCAGGTCTTTGTCGTCGAATGCTGTGGCCTGCAGCATTTGCCGAACTCGGTCGGCCTCCCACGATCCTGGTCTGCCGGCGAGCGCTTCTTCGGCGCTGCCCACGTTGGCCGCCGCGCCCGCGACGGCGAGCGTCACGAATTCAGCCCAGTCGATGGGCACTGACGCGCTCGGGTCTGGATCGGTCTCCCATTGACCGGTGTCGTTACGCCGCGAGAGCTGGTTGGTCAGCCGGGTCGCTTCGGTCAATACGGCGATGGCGTCAGCGAGGACCTCGTTGTAGGGACGGGGCGCGTCAGCCGACCCGTCGAGGTATCCGGTGTCAAACAGTGCGGCCGACAGGACTTCACGGTACGGGCGGCCGATAACCCGTGCTGTCGCAACAAGATTGGCATGATCTGGCAGTCGCCGTGTCCCATGCGTCCGCCACTTGCGTAAGTTCTCCCGCGTGACCCCGATGCGGCGGGCGAGCTCAGACTCGCTAGCCCCGTGAGCAGCGCGGTATCGGTCGATCAGCGCGCCAAGACGCGAAGTTGCCATGCCACCAAGTGTCGCGCGGACCGCCAGCCCGAGTCAACTATGAGTTATCAGACCTGCCAACTGTTACTGGTAACCCTCAGTATTCGATTCAGCCGTAATCCGGTGATTGTTGATATCGATAGGGTCGGCAGTTTCGGGATGGGCGGCTGGCAGCAGCTGTGATGGACTCACACTTGGCAAGCCCTTTGGGCTCTTGGTTAACCGTCCACGGAATGTTTGCTGGCGACTGTTTCGCGCCGCGCCCGTACATCCCATCTCGTCAAAAATCGATATGCGTGCAGCAGGGAACTTCTGCCACAATCTGCCGATGGCACAGTCCAGAGTGCGACTCCGCTCGGCGACCGCTGACGATCACGCTTTCGTCGTCGAGATGGCCCGCCATGCCTGCATTATCGAAGACTGGCCACTTCCTGACCCCGGTGACGGCGAAGTGCTCGAATTGCTCCCACCTGTTGGCATCGTGCCGATCCTTGCCGAGGATCACAGCGCGATCGCTATCGGTGCGGTGTGGACGTACCATAGCAATCCGCCATTGCGCACTGATGCGGCCGGGTCGCCATTGCCGGAACTCTGCATCGCTGTCGCACCAGGCTCGCGGGGAGCCGGCATCGGCGGCTTGCTTCTGGATGCACTGTTCGCCGAGCTTTCGCCACATGCAGAAGCAATGTGCACTAATGTCCATGTTCGCAATCCGGCCAAACATCTGTACGAGCGCAAGGGATTTCGCGTGGTGGGCCAAGGCAATGGACCCCTCGGCATCGCTATGATCAAAGATTTGCGATGAAGGGCCTACGCGTGGATGCCGCGTTCTCGTTGGTCTAGGTTCGGATTTTGCGCGATGATGCCATGTGTGCCGACTTTGATCCCGCCGGCGATATCCGCTGTCTCCTCATCCGTCGTTGTCGGTGGGCTCTATTGCGTTGCTCCGACCGTGGCGACTGTCTGACGCTCGCGCGGTCGTGGACGCCTTCAATGACCCCGAGATCCAACGCTGGCATGTGCGGCGCGCCGATTCTGAGGACGAAGCGCGCCAGTGGATTAGCGAGTGGCGTGACGGGTGGACTGCAGAGGCTCAGTTGAATTGGGCGCTGGTTGACCGCACCAGCGATTCATTGACCGGCCGTATTTCGCTCAAATGCGTGGATTTGCACGATGGTTCAGCTGAAGCGGCGTACTGGATGGCGCCAGCGTGGCGTGGACGAGGACTCTGTTCTCAAGCCCTTACTACTTTGTGTCAGTGGGCATTCCGTGAAGTCGGTTTCCAGCGGATTGGGTTGGAGCATTCGGTCGCCAACCTCGCCTCTTGTCGGGTTGCGGAGAAGGCCGGGTTTCGCGTGGAGGGCATCCGGCGGAGTGCTGCGTTGCACGCTGACGGCTGGCACGACATGCACGTGCATGCGCTTCTGGCCGGTGATACGCAGGACCGCCGGTGATGAGCGCTGCTTTCGGTCGAGTGGATGCGTTGGACTTCGTCGCGGCGCGGATTCCTGTCTTCGACGGTCAGCGTTGCCCGAGGATCGCGATCGACGGGCCCGACGGTGCCGGCAAGACCCATTTCGCGGACGCACTAGCCGAACTTCTACGAGACCGACAACGACCAGTCGTCCGAGTATCACTCGACGACTTTCACAACACCCGCGAGGTTCGGTACCGGCTGGGCCGTAGTTCGCCTGAGGGGTTCTGGTCAGACTCCTACAACTATCGCCAGTTCTATACCGATGTCCTTGTCCCGTTTCGGCCCGGCGGATCTCGGCGATACCGCACCGCCTGCCATGACGTCACCACTGACACGATTCTCATGCCGGAGCCGCAGCTGGCCGCCCCGGGCACAGTGCTCGTGGTGGACGGAATCTTCCTGCACCGCAACGAGCTTGCCACTAGCTGGGACCTATCCGTGTTCCTCGATGTTCCCTTCATCGAAACCGCACGAAGGATGGCCTTGCGAGATGGAAGTAACCCAGACCCGGACCATCCCACCATGCGGCGCTATGTTGAAGCGCAGCGCCGCTACTTCCGAGAATGCAAGCCTCAGGATCGAGCGACGATCCTGATCGCAAACAGCAACCACGAATCGCCAGTAGTACTCCGCGGGTAACCAAACGAACTGCGAGCACGCGCACCCCCCGCTGCCTTCAGAGGTGATCGGGGCCCAGTGGCTTGTCCACAGAACGGGCAAGGTGTTAGCAGTGTCGGCTCTCGACCAGATATCGAGTCCTACCGATCGAAAGGTATTTTAGACTGGTCTCGAGCTGCCTGTTCGCCGTGAGACAGTGGTGTCGTGGGGGATAGTGCGGGTGAAGGTACTCGCTCGGCTTTTGTTCGTTTTTGGGTGGCTGCGGCACTCAGTTCCATCGGGTCGGCGATCTCTGCGGTCGCGATGCCCGTCTTGGTCGTCCAGTTGCTCGGTGCCAGCCCATTCGAGGTTGGCGTGGTCAACGCCGCACAGTTTGTTCCGTACGCGGCCCTTGGACTTGTCGCCGGGGTGTATGTCGACCACTGGCGCCGCAAACCTGTGCTGGTGTGGGCCAGCGTGGGGCGTGCTCTGAGCCTGGGGCTGGTTCCAGTTCTGTGGTTGGCCGGCAGTCTGCAGATGTGGATGCTGGTCGTCGCGTTGCTGGCGTTCGGGGCGTTCTCGGTATTCGGGTTCGCCGCCACGCAATCATTGCTTCCCCGACTGGTACCGACGGGACAATTGGTTGCGGCGAACGCGCGTCTCGATCAGGCCGACGCTGCCGCCCAAACCCTCGGCCCGGCGATGGGCGGTGGACTCGTGGGCCTCTTGGGCGCTCCCGCGGCCATCGTCGTCGACGCGATCAGTTACCTCGTCGAGGCTGTGCTGATTGCGAGCGTCCATGCCCCCGAACCCCAACCAGAACCACGCTCGCGCCACCTCATCACTGAACTCGTCGAACAAGATTCCAACCCTCAAATTGCAAGATCATTTTTAGTTCGGAGAAGACGCCCGCGATGCGTTCATCATCGCCGATACAGCTCGGACCATGCCACACACATTGCGACGAGTCGATACCGGCGATGACACGCTCACCGAGCTCGGCGTACTCGTAGGTTTCGACGACGATCTAGCAGGCGAAGCCACCCGCATCAGCAACCGAATCCGTGGCCTGCTGACCAGTATTCACCCAGCCTTGGAACGCGTCCTCGGCCCTCGAATTGCCCACCCTGCAGTGCTGGAGATCTTGTCTCGATGCGGTGGCCCGACCGGAATACGAGACGCCGGCACCCGCAAAATCACCACGATTGCCACCAAACACGCACCACGCCTGGGTACGCGATTGGTCGCCGACGTCCGCGCCGCACTCGAGACACAAACCGTCATCGTTCCGGGAACGACAGCTGCCGAGATCGTGTTACCGAAATTGGCCGACTCATTGAAAACCATTCTTCAGCAACGCAAATCAATCAGCGAGGACGTGGAGAGGATGCTCGATGACCACCCTCTTTCCCGGGTCCTGACCTCCATGCCCGGCATCGGGGTCAGGACCGGCGCACGGATCTTGCTCGAGGTCGGTGACGGTTCAGCATTCGCTCAGCCGCTCACCTGGCCGCCTACGCCGGGATCGCACCGGTGACCCACCGCTCGGGGACGTCGATCCGAGGGGAACACCCCACCCGATCAGGTAATCGCAAACTCAAACGCGCCCTGTTCCTCTCGGCGTTCGCCGCGCTGCACGACACCGCCAGCCGCACCTACTACGACCGAAAACGAGCCGAAGGAAAGAAGCACAACGCCGCCCTCATCTGCCTAGCCAGACGCCGCTGCGATGTTCTCTACGCCATGCTCAAGAACCACGAACCCTACCGATCAAACGCCGCGACCGCCGCTTGACGAAAACAATAGGGACACCCCCCTGAGCGTCGTAACGACGGATTGATGCCCGCCAGATCGACAGATCGGCCGTTCCGTACAGCTCACACGTTAGTCGAATCGGGAAGCGGACAACAGATTCGTCGCGGTCGACGCGCCCACGTGTGCGGGCCTTGACCCCGGAAACTGGACACGGGGTTTGTGATTACGCGGCTTTCTGCAGGCTATCGGATGTGTGAGCGTTTTCGTAGTCGGCAGGGCTGAGATAGTTGCAGTACGAGTGCCGGCGTCGGGTGTTGTAGCGGGTGATCCACCGGAACACCGCGAGCCTTGCCGCCCGGGGCGATTCCCAGCGGGCTGCGCCTTGCAGCGTTTCGCGTTTGAGTGTCGCATTGAACGACTCGGCCAGGGCATTGTCCGCGCTCGTGCCCACCGCTCCCATCGATTGCGCAACACCCAAATCCGCGCAGATCATCGCGAAACCCTTTGAGGTGTATTGACTTCCGCGATCGGCGTGGAACACTGCACCGGCAAGACCGCCGCGGGTCAGTGCTGCGGCACCTAAGGCATCTTCGACGAGTTCGGTACGCATGTGCTCGGCGATCGACCAGCCCACCAGGCGGCGGGAGAAGCAGTCGATCACCGTGGCCAAATACAAGAACTCATTGTCCCCGCATGGCAGATACGTGATGTCACCGACGTATCGGGTGTTCGGTGCGATCGCGGTGAAATCACGGTTGAGCAGGTCCGGCGACGGAGTGTCGGCTGGTTCGGCGATGGTGGTGCGGTGTTTTCGGCGCAGTCGCAGGCCCTCGATGTTGTTGGCGCGCATGATCCGTGCGATCCGTTTGTGATTGATCCGCTGGTCGGCGGGTTGTCCGTGATTGATCTCGGCGGTGATCCGGGGCCGCCCGTAGGTGTTGTCCACCGTGTGGACGGCGCGGATCTTGTCGGCGAGTTCAGCGTCGGCTGCGGCCCGGGCGGCTCGTTTCTCGGCGGCGTTGATCCATGCGTAGTACGACGAGCGGGCGATATCGATGACCTGGCACAACCGCTTCACCGGGTAGGTGTCGGAGTGGTCTGCAACGAACTGGAAGCGGTTCACCAGTTCGTCTCTCCGGCGAAATATTTGGCCGCCGACCGCAGGATGTCTCGTTCGGTTTCGAGCTTGGTTTTCTCCGCGCGTAGGTGTGCGACCTCGGCGCGGAGCCTGGCGGCTTCCTGCTCGGGTGTCTCGCCGGTGCCGGGCCCCGGAGCGGTGGCGGCGGGTCTGCGGATCGGGATACCCGCATTTCTCAGCCATGTGGTCAGGGAGCCGTGGGATACGCCGAGATCGGCGGCGATCCCGGCTACGGTCGCGCCGCCGGTGTCGCGGTACAGCTCGACTGCGTCGCGGCGGAATTCTTCGGAGTAATTTTTCTTTGCCATCGGGTTAGATCTTCTCGCTTTCCCTGGTCTGAGACCAGGATCAAGCGTGTCCAACCCGCGGGGTCAAGGCCCTGCAGGCGAATTCGTATTCTTCCAACGAGTCGGCAGGCTCTTGACAGAGAATCAAACGAACCATAGATTTATGACTTGCATCACCACCAGGTTCAGATGCTCTCGCATGCCGTCACCGACGCATCCGCTCGATTCACACTGCATTCGCTCACCCCTTGGAGGACCACATCATGAAGACTCAGGCTGCTGTTCTATGGGAACTGAACGCAGATTGGAAGGTTCAGACAGTAGAACTCGATGATCCGGGCCCTACCGAGGTACTTGTCGAGATGAAGGCGACAGGACTGTGCCATTCGGACGATCATTCGGTGACCGGCGACATGCCGACCCCACGCCCGATCGTCGGTGGGCACGAAGGCGCCGGGATCGTTCGCAAGGTAGGAGCAGAAGTCCACGGCCTCGCTGTCGGCGACCATGTCATCACCTCATTCATCCCGGCCTGCGGGAAGTGTCGCTGGTGCGCAATGGGAATGCAGAACCTGTGCGACAACGGGGCCATCATTCTCGAAGGCACTCAGCCGAGTGGCGGATACCGGATGCACATCGACGGAACGGATATCGGGACACTGAGCACGCTCGGAACTTTCGCCGAATGGCAAGTTTACGACCAGATGTCGGTTGTCCGTATCGATAAGGACATCCCACTCGATGTCGCCTGTCTCGTGGCTTGTGGCGTCCAGACCGGTTTCGGCTCGGCAACCACGGCGGCGGAGGTGAAGGCCGGCGATGTCGTCTTGGTGATCGGTGCGGGTGGAGTCGGGATGAATGCAGTGCAGGGCGCCGCAATGTCTGGTGCGAGTCACGTCGTCGTGGTGGATCCCGCACCGTTCAAGCGGGAGCAAGCCCCCTTGTTTGGCGCCACCGAGACGTTCGCCGACTTCGCCGAGGCCGACGAGTTCGTCAAATCGATCACTAATGGACAGGGAGCAGACTCCGCCATCGTCACGATGGGTGTTGTGCACGGAGAAGATATCGGTAGGGCGTACAACGCAATTCGTAAGGCCGGTACTCTCGTGATCACCGGTCTGAGTCCAGTTGACGAGGACGGACTCCCCGGCGTCAACGCTTTCACGCTCGCCATGTTCCAGAAGCGTATTCAAGGTGCGCTGTACGGCATGGCATCCCCGCGCGAGGCGATGCCGATGCTGCTGCGCTTGTACCAGTCGGGCAAGCTCAAGCTCGACGAACTGATCACCCGCCGCTATACCCTCGACCAGATCAATCAGGCGTACGCCGACATGCACGACGGACGCAATATTCGCGGGATCATCGAATTCGGTAGCAAGTAGCGCCCACCAGTACATCCGTGCACCCGACGCACACCTTCGAACACTCGAGATCGAGGAGCTCAATCATGTCCGTACCGACAGCCACAGATCCATCGACGCGTACATACCGAACAACTAATCCGGCGACCGGCGAAGTGGTTCGGGAGTACCCGCCACTGACCGACGCCGACGCCGATGCCCTATTGATTCGCGCGCATGCGGCGTACCAGACGTGGCGTCGGACTCCGATTGCCGAGCGAGTGCGTCTGTTTCGGAAATTCATCGAACTGCTGGAAGCGAACGTGGACGAACTGGCCGCGCTCGTGACGACGGAGATGGGCAAGCCGTTGGCTCAGTCGGTGGCGGAGATGGACATGGTCACGTCGACTTTTCGGTACTACGCAGACAACGGTGAGAAATTGCTCGCCGACGTCGAGACCGAGATCGCCGGTTTCACTCGGGCGATTACACGCCGGGAACCAGTCGGGGTGGTTCTCGGCATCGAACCATGGAATGTTCCGATGTATCAGGCAATGCGCGCAACAGCGCCGAACCTGATGTTGGGCAACACGGTTCTGCTCAAACCATCCGAAATCTGTGCTGGTTCGACGCTGTTCTTCGATCACCTCTTCGCAGAAGCGGGCTTTCCGGCCAATGTGTACCAGACCGCACTTGTGTCGACCACCCAGGTTTCCGCGTACATCGCCGACGACCGCGTTCGCGCAGTCACCTTGACAGGATCTGATCGCGCCGGATCCGCTGTCGGAGAGCAGGCTTCACGTCACATCAAACCGGTTGTACTCGAACTCGGCGGATCCGATGCGTTCATCGTGCTCGAGTCCGCCGATGTCGAGGCCGCTGCGGACACGGCGGCGGGACTGCGGTTGTTCCTCGGCGGTCAGTTCTGCAATGCCCCGAAGCGGGTGATCGTGACCGATGCCGTCGCAGACGACTTCATCGCTCGCTATGTTGCCACCTTCGCCGCCAATACACTCGGTGACCCATTCGACCCCGCTACAACCGTTGGACCACTGTCGAGTTCGGTGGCGGCCGACACCCTCGAGGCGCAGTATCGTGACGCAGTCGACAAGGGTGCAACCGTCCTCGTTCCTGGCGGGCGCGTCGATGGGCCGGGCGCGTTCTTCACCCCGGCGGTACTCACGGACATCACCCCCGATATGAGGATCTTTTCCGAAGAGGCATTCGGTCCGCTCGGCATGATCTACCGCGTCGCCGATGCTGCTGCCGCGGTCAAGCTCGCAAACGAATCTGCATATGGATTAGGCGGTACCGTGTTCGGAGATTCCAACGCTGCACGCGATGTGGCGCAGCAACTCGACACCGGAATGGTGGGAATCAACAATTTCCTCGGCGCGCCTGCCGAGATCCCGTTCGGTGGAACCAAGCGCTCCGGAGTAGGCCGCGAGTTGGGCGCATCCGGCATGGACCAGTTCGCCAACATCAAGACATACGGCATTTCCTGAATCGAACGAGATCCGTTTCGTGCCGACTCACCATATGTTGGTTCACGCGGGTCCTGATTAGCAGCGCCAAGGTCACAGTCGGACCGGCGCCGCTGGTCAGGACCCGCTGCGATCTCGGTATCAGTGGCCTGGGAAGGACGGTGATCTCGCTCCGCCCGGATGGGCGTGCACCAAAGGAAGTTACCCACGAAAGAAAGGGTGAACGCCAAAAAACAGGGTTGGCTGTCGTCGCATCCCACTTTTCGCAGTCGATACCTGGCGTCCCTAACGCGCCGGCATGCACAGTGGCAGCGCCGACGAAACTTGGCTTGACCGAGCACCCTCGTACTCGTCGACGTAAACCCGGTATGCGAGCGGGATGGGCGACGGCCCAAGGTAATTGTCTGTTGTCGTGAAGAAGAGTGCTTCGATGATCGCGGCACCTTTCTGCCGGGCGCTGCCGTCTGCGGCCGGGAGTCAGTCGTTCGCACCGACCATTCGGAGTGCCAGTTCGACGTAGCGTGTTGCGATGATGTCGGGCTCGGAGTACGTATTCGAGGGGAACCATCGGCTGACGTCGACGCCGAGAGACGTGATGGCTAGTGTGGCGGCCTCGACGTCGATTGTTTGGAAGTCTCCTGACGCATCGCCGGCTTCGATGATTCGTGTGAATACCCGTGACGTGGTCCGTCTGATGTCTGCGATTGCGTTGAAGTGCTCGTGTGAGAGCGAACGTAGTTCGTGTTGCACGACTCTCGCGAGTGCGTGGTTGTCGGCGTGCCACTTCACGTACGCAGTTACGGTGGCCGCCAGCCTCAGAGCGGGCGGCGCGATCGGCTGGTCGGCGTGCATGACGGTGGCGAGTGCGGCGTTATGGCCTTCCAAGCTGATGGCGAACAGTAGCGATTCTTTGGTCTTGTAGTGGGGGTATACGGCTCCAGGACTCAGGTCCAGACTGGCTGCGATTTCCCGAGTGGTGCTCGCCCCATATCCCTTGGCTGCGAAGACTTCGATAGCCGCAGTCCGTATGCGGGCGGCGGCTTTTGACGTGCCTACCTCACATGCGACAGCTTGCGCGGGTGTGCTCATCGCACGGTTGCCTCTCGATCGTTTGAGGTTGACAGGTATCCATCTGCGCAGTCAGTATATGCGAGCGCATAGAAACTATGCGCTCGCATATTTATGGCCGCGCGGTGCTCCGCGCGAAACCCACCCCCGCTCGAGTGCGTCCGCACTCGGCCCCAACTCAGGAGGCTTCATGCCCGAGGCTGTCATTGTTTCTGTTGCACGCTCGCCGATCGGCCGCGCCATGAAGGGATCGCTCAAGGGTATGCGCCCGGACGATCTGACCGCGCAGATGGTCCAGGCCGCTCTTGCAAAGATTCCGGCTCTGCGTCCCTCCGAC
The DNA here is from genome assembly GCF_048282715.1 of Mycobacterium sp. 134. NCBI lineage: Bacteria > Bacillati > Actinomycetota > Actinomycetes > Mycobacteriales > Mycobacteriaceae > Mycobacterium > Mycobacterium sp. 134. The sequence goes on along the minus strand of NZ_JBLVUN010000007.1, from coordinate 39,054 downwards.
ATCGACGACCTCATGCTCGGTTGCGGATTGCCGGGAGGAGAGCAGGGGCAGAACATGGGCCGCAACGTCGCGATCCAACTCGGCTACGACTTCATCCCCGGTACGACGGTCACCCGGTACTGTTCGTCATCACTGCAGACCACAAGGATGGCCCTGCATGCGATCAAAGCCGGTGAGGGCGACGTCTTCATCTCCGCCGGTGTCGAGACTGTGTCTCGATACACCAAAGGCAACTCCGATTCACTTCCCGACACGCAGAACCCGCTGTATGCCGACGCACAGGCTCGCACCGAGAAGCTAGGGGGTCGGGGAGCAGATTGACGAAATCCGGCGCTAAGGGGCAATCGCCGAGCGACCTTGCGCTGTAGGTGATTTCATGTCGTCGTGACTGATGAGGGCGGCTATGGCCGGTTCGGTGCGTTGTCTCGGCAGGAGCTGGAGCGTTACTGCTACTTGGATGACGAGGACCGGCGGCTGATCGCTGCGCGGCGGCGCGACTACAACCGTCTGGGGTTCGCGGTGCAGGTGGTGACGGTGCGTCACCTGGGAATGTTCCTGGCTGATCCGCTGGATGTCCCGCCCGCGTTGATCGAGTATCTGGCCGAGCAGTTGGAGATCTCCGATCCGTCGATGGTGAAGCGGTACACCGATCGGGAGAAGACCAAGCTCGAACACGCCTGGGAAATCCAGCAGGTGTACGGACTCAAGCCGTTCGGCGAGATGGAGTCGGAGCTCACGTCGTGGATCGTCGACCAGGCGTGGATGACCGGCGACGGACCGAAGGCGATCTTCGGCGACGCAGTGACATGGCTGCGGAAGCGTCAGGCGCTGCTGCCGGGGATCACCACGTTGGAGCGGCTGATCGGCGACGGCCGCAACGCGGCGGACGCCCGGTTGTGGCGCCAGCTCGGCGAGCAGCTGACCTCGGAGTCCGCGTCTGCCTTGTTGCGGCTGCTGGAGGTTCCTGCGGAGGGCGGGCAGAAGGTCAGCGAGCTGGAGCGGCTGCGCAAGGGCGTGTTCAAGGCGTCGTCGAAGGGGATGCTCGCGGCGCTGCGCAGGGTTGTCGACCTGCAAGCGGTCGGGGTGGACAGCATCGACGTGAGGGCGATCCCGCCGCGTCGGTTGACGGGGTTGGCGACCTACGGGTTGGCGAGCAAGGCCGCCGCGCTGCGGCGGCTGCCCACGCGTGAGCAGCGCTTGGCGGTGCTGGCCGCGACGGTCGTTGTGTTGAGCGCGCGGGCGGTCGACGACGTGTTGGAGACCTTCGACATGTTGATGACGACGAAGCTTCTGTCCAAGGCCGAGCGGGAGTCTCGCGAGGAGAAGCTGCGTCGCTATCCGAGGGTGTCACGCAACGCAGGCAAGCTCGCGGCAGCGGTGAAGGTGCTGCTGGAGATGGTCGAGGTCAACCAGGACGTCGGGCTGGGCGTGGTGTTGGACATGATCGAGAAGACCGTCACCCGGGCCGAGTTGCGGCACGCGGTCCAGGCGGTCGACGAGCTGGTGCCCGCCGACGACGCGGAGCTGGATGGGCAGCGGTTGATCGAGTTGGCCGGCAAGTTCGCCACGGTCCGCCCGTTCCTGTCGATGCTGATGGACACGATCGAGTTCGGCGCGACCAGTGACGGCGCCGCCGTCCTGGCGGCAATGAAGACCCTCGCCGAGCTGCTGACATCCAGGTCGTCGGGCAAGATCCCGGCAAACCTGCTGGACGCCCGCAAGGTCGACCACGACTTGATCGTCGGCGCGTGGAAGCGCTTGATCTACACGCCGGGCCGACCGGAGGGCACCGTCGACCGGAACTCCTACACGATCTGCGTGTTGGAACAGTTCCACCGACACCTCAAGCACCGCAGCATCTTCGCGGTGCGTTCGTCGCGGTGGCGCGACCCGCGGGCGCACCTGCTGGCAGGCGAAGCCTGGGAGGCTGCGCGTGACGCCGGCATGAACGCGCTGGGCCTGCCCGCCGCGCCGACGCAGCTGCTGACCGATCACGCGACGGCGTTGGAGACCGCTTATCGGGAGTTGGCCGCACGGCTGGGCGAGGACACCCCAGCCAGCATCGACGCCGACGGCAAACTGCACGTCGCCGCGCTGGACGCCAAGGCCGAGCCCGCGTCGCTGGTCGACCTGCGCCGCCGGGTGGAGGCGATGATCCCGCGTGTGGACCTGCCGGAACTGGTCACGGAGGTGATGAGCTGGCATCCCGGTTTCACCGAGGCGTTCACCCACACCTCGGGCAACGAGGCCCGCGTCGCCGACCTCGGCTTGTCGGTGGCGGCCGTGCTCTGTTCCTATGCGATGAACGTCGGGTTCAAACCGGTGACAACGCCTGGTGTCGACGCCCTGACCAGGGATCGGCTGCTGCACGTCGACCAGTGCTACGTGCGGGCCGAGACCATCGAGGCGGCCAACGCCGTGCTGGTCGACGCCCAGGCCGACATCCCCCTGGCCCAAGCGTGGGGCGGCGGGCTGGTCGCCTCGGTGGACGGGATGCGGTTCGTGGTGCCCGTGCGCACCCATAACGCCCGCCCGAACCCGAAGTACTTCGGCCGGAAACTGGGCATCACCTGGTTGAACATGCTCAACGACCAGTCCGCCGGGCTGGCAGGCAAGGTGCTGCGCGGAACACCTCGCGATTCGCTGCACACCATCGACGTGATCGTGTCCCAGCACGGCGGGCGGATTCCGGAGGTCATCATCACCGACACCGGGTCGTATTCCGACATCGTGTTCGGACTGCTGCATCTGATCGGCCGCCAGTACCGGCCGCAGCTGGCGAACCTGCCCGATCAGCGGTTGTGGCGCATCGACGCCCGAGCCGACTACGGGCCGCTGGACAAGGCGGCGCGCGGGGTGATCGACACCGCCAAGATCGCCGCGCACTGGGAGGACATGTGCCGGATCGCGGTGTCGATCCACTCCGGTGAGGTGTCGGCGCACGAGGTCACCAGGATGATCTCCCGCGACGGGCAGCCGACCGCGTTGGGCCAGGCCATCGCCCATTTCGGGCGGATCTTCAAGACCCTGCACATCCTGCGCCTGGCCGACGACGAACCTTACCGGCGCGAGGGCAAGGCCCAGTCCAATCTCGTCGAGGGTCGTCACGACCTGGCGCGCACGATCTATCACGGCCGCAAGGGCGAGATGACCCGCGCCTACTACGAGGGCATGGAAGACCAGCTCTCGGCGCTGGGATTGGTGCTCAATTGCGTCGTCGTGTGGAACACCGTCTACGAGAACCGCGCCCTCGCCGCGCTGCGAGCCGGCGGATACCCGGTGCTCGACACCGATGTCGAGCGATTGTCGGCGTTCGTGCGCGCCCACATCGGCATCGACGGGCACTACAGCTTCCACCTGCCCGACCCCAGCGGAGTTCACCGACCGCTGCGCGACCCGGACGCCGACGACGACGAGTAGCGCGAGTCGAAGGGTGGCGGATGACCGCTCAGGACCTGACGACGCATGTCGGCGGAAGTCTCTCCTGAGCCGCGAAACAGGCCACGGCCTGCACCTCTACCTCCGACCTGACCCAACAAACTACCGCTAGATTACGGTCACGGAGAGCGTCAGTTTGTCGCTGTGCGGCACGCCCGTCCGGTCGAGGAAGTCACACATGTCATCGATCATCGGCTGCATGAGCAGCTGCCCCAGCTGACGAACCATCAGCCCGATGACCTGTGAGGACTCGGATCGCCGTGTCGAGGTCTTGCCCGAATAGCGGAGTTTGGAGATCTCTCTGCGACTCAGGTCGGTCAGCCGCTCGAGTAACTCGCTCTTTCCCTGCGGATCGAGCACAGCGCGCCGGATGTAGTTCACCACCGTCGGATGCGTCGCGAGCATGTGCCGCACCGCCTCGTCTCGAGCGGCGGCGACCTGCGCTGGGGCGCCCTCGTCCGGCACAGAGGCGATCGCCAGAGCGTAATAGTCGACGACCAGTTGCTCGACGGCGACGCGTAGCCCGTCCTTGGTCTTGAAGTGGTGCTGCACCAATCCCACGGCGACCCCGGCGGCGGCGGCGACGGCGCGCATCGAGACGCGATCCTCGCCGCGCTCGGCGTAGAGGTCGAGCGCGGCGTTGCGAATGCGGGCCTTCGCGGTGAGGTCCTCGTCACTGGCGCGGGGGTCGGTCACAGAAATTGCCTCCTATCAGAGAAAAAAGCATACACCCTTGACATTAGACAGTACATGCGCATTAATGGCTATACATCAGTATAGTCAAAAAGGGGTTGATGATGTCGCAGTCGAGTTCGCTGCAGGGCGTGCAGGTGGTGTCGCTCGCGATCAATCTGCCGGGCCCGCTCGCCGCCGCGCGGCTACGGGCGCTGGGCGCCACCGTCACCAAGATCGAACCGCCGGCCGGCGACCCGCTGCGGGCCGTGGCGCCGACGTGGTACGACGAGCTCACTGTGGGCCAGCGGGTCGTGACCCTCGACCTCAAGGACCCCGCTGATCGGGCGGTGGCGGCGCGCGAGCTGTCGCGTGCCGACCTGATGCTCACCGCCATGCGCCCCTCGGCGCTGGTCAAGCTCGGCCTGGACGAGTTGACCGCGGCGAATCCGCACCTGTCGCATATCGAGATCGTCGGGCACGACGGGATCGCGGCGGAGCAGCCCGGCCATGACCTGACGTACCAGGCCCTGCACGGCACTCTCCAGCCGCCGACGATGCCGACCGTCCCGGTGGCCGACCTGCTCGGCGCCGAGCGCGCCGTGTCCGCGGCCCTGCTCGCCCTGCGCGTGGCCGCGGAGTCCGGCGTGGGACACCGCGAGCGGGTCGTCCTCGAACAGGCGGCCGCCGACGCCGGCGCCGCAGTTCGGCACGGTCTGATGGGAGCGGGCGCGCCGCTCGGCGGGGCGCATCCCGGTTACCGGATCTACTCCAGCTCCGACGGCCACGTCGCGCTGGCCGCGCTCGAGCCGCACTTCTGGGAGCGCGCCCGCGCCGGTCTCGGTGTCGAGGGCACCCAGGAGGAGCTCGAGCAGACGTTTCTTTCCAAGCCGACGCGCGAATGGGAGGAGGTCGCGAAGCGCCTCGACATTCCCCTGATCGGAATCCGCGATTCGGCACCCCGTAATTCAGCACAAGGAGCTTTGTCATGAGTGTTCGCGAGGCCGTTATCGTCGGCGCGGTCCGGACCCCGGTCGGCCGTCGCGGAGGGATCCTCAGCGCATGGCATCCGGTGGACCTGCTCGGGCAGACGCTGCGGGAGCTTGTGGCCCGCGCCGGCGTCGACCCCGCCGCGATCGAGGACGTCATCACCGGCTGCGTCATCCAGCACGATGTCCAGTCGGGCAATCTCGGCCGCCACGCGGTGCTCGCCGCCGGGCTGCCCGAGTCGGTCCCCGCGGTGACGATCGACCGCCAGTGCGGTTCAGGGCAGCAGGCGGTCAGCTTCGCCGCCCAGGCGGTGATGGCGGGTTCCCACGACCTGGTGATCGCCTGCGGCGTCGAGTCGATGTCACGGGTGCCGATGCCTCCGGCGTTCCTGCCCGGCGCGCCGCTCGGCCCGCAGTACAGCCCGCGCGAACTCGACCGCTACGACGGTGGGCTGATGGCGCAGGGCCCGTCGTCGGAGCTGATGAACGAGAGGTTCGACCTGAGCCGAGCGGCGTTGGACGCGTTCAGCGCTCGCAGCCACGAGCGGGCGCACGCCGCGACGCGGGCCGGGAAGTTCCGCGACCAGATGGTGCCGATCACCGCCGACCCCGACGACCCGACCGGTCCGGTCATCGACTCGGACGAGGGCATCCGCGAGCACATCGACCCCGCCAAGATGGCGAGCCTGAAAGCCGTGTTCGGCGCCGACGGGCGGACCACGGCGGCCAACTCCTCGCAGATCAGCGACGGCGCGGCCGCGCTGCTGATCGCCGACCGCGAGTACGCCGAGCGCAACGGCCTCATCCCACGCGCCCGGTTCCGCGCGCTGTCGGTCGCCGCCGCCGACCCGATCATCCAGTTCACCGCGATCCTCGACGCCGCCCACAAGGCGCTCGGCCGAAGCGGGTTGGCCGTCGAGGAGATCGACCTGTTCGAGGTCAACGAGGCCTTCGCCGGTGTGCCGCTGATCTTCCAACGGGAATTCGGCGTCCCGGACGACAAGCTGAACGTCAACGGCGGCTCCGTCGCCCTCGGCCACCCGCTGGGCTCGACCGGAGCCCGGATGCTCACCGACCTGCTCTGCGAACTCGAACGCTCCGGCAAGAGGTTCGGCTTGCAGACCGTCTGCGAGGCCACCGGCACCGCGAACGCCACCATCATCGAACGCATCTGAGGACGTCATGAGCCACGAGATCGTGAGGGGCCTGCCCTCCACCCACGGCGACCACTATCAACTCAACACCACCACCATCATCCGGCACGCCGCGCGCACCTATCCCGAGCAGGAGATCGTGTACCGCACCGCGGACGGCGGCTGGGACCGGTACACCTACGCCGATGCCTACGCGCGAATCCAACGAAGTGCCAATGCACTTCGCTCGATCGGCGTCGGGCCGGGCGATGTGGTCGGGATCCTCGACTGGAACAGCAAGCGGCACTACGAGCTGTACTGGGCGATTCCCGGCCTCGCTGCCGTGATGTTGCAGATGAACCTGCGTTTGGCGCCAGAGGATCTCGCTTACGTCACCGGACACAGTGATGCATCGGTGGTCCTCATCGACGAGTCGCTGCTTCCGGTTGCCGAGGCGCTGGCACCGCATACGCCGAACGTGAAGACGTGGGTGGTGATGACCGATAAGCCGCTGGCCGACATCACCACCACGCTCCCGCACGCGGTGCACTGGGAGGACCTGCTCGCGGACGCCGGCCCGGAGATCGACTGGCCGGTCATCGACGAAACCTCCTCCTACAGCGCGTGTTACACCACCGGCACCACCGGCAGGCCCAAGGGCATCTACTACTCGCATCGCGGCATCTACCTGCACACCCTCGCCGAGGTCGCCGGACTCGGGATGAGCAGCGACGATGCCGTCATGCTCATCACGCCGATGTTCCACGGCCAGGGCTGGGGCCTACCCCAGGCGGCCGCCTACAGTGCCGCAAAAATCGTGCTGCCCGGTCGCTACATCGCCGAGGACACATCCGTCCTCGTGGACGCGATGATCGCGGAGCAAGTCACCGTCGCAAACGGTGCGCCGGCGATCTTCCAGCCCATGATGAACTACATCAAGACGCTTGCGGTCGCACCGGACTTCTCCCGCGCGCGGCTGCTGTCCGGTGCCACCGAGCCGCCGCTGTCGCTGATGCGCGACTTCCACGACATCACTGGAGCCGACGTCATCCACGCCTACGGCGCCACCGAGACCACCCCTCTGGTCGCGGTGAACCGGGGACTGAAGCCCTCGCTGCGCGGTGTGATCTCGGACGAGGAGAAGTGGGATCTCAAGCGTAAGCAGGGTTTGCCGGTCAACGGCATCGACATCCGGATCGTCGACGCGGAAGGCAACGATCTCCCGCACGACGGCACGAGTCAGGGTGAAGTGCTGCTGCGCGGACCGTGGATCATCGAGCGCTATCACAAGCTCGACGACGACGCCGACAAGTTCCTCGACGGGTATTGGCGTAGCGGCGATGTCGGGACCATCGACCCGAATGGTTACTTGAAGATCACCGACCGGATCAAGGACGTGGTCAAGTCGGGTGGCGAATGGATTTCCTCCATCGACATGGAGAACGCACTCGTTGCCCATCCGAAGATCGCCGAGGCGGCCGTCATCGGCGTCCCGCACCCGAAGTGGCAGGAGCGTCCAGTAGCACTCGTCGTGACGACCGACGGGCAGGAACTTCCACTGTCGGAGATCCACGAATTGCTCGCCGATGCATTCGCCAAATGGCAATTGCCCGAGACCGTCCTGTATCTGGACCAGCTGCCCCGCACCAGCGTCGGCAAGCTCGACAAGAAGGCCATGCGCGCCGCGCACACCAACGTCTACGAGGACGTCCGATGAACCCCGACAACGCCCCGCTACGCACGGCCCGCGACAGCCACCTCCTGATCCTGGAGATCAACCGGCCCAAGGCTCGCAACAGTCTGAACGAGGCGGTGCTCACCGCCTTGAACACCGAGCTCGTCGCGGCTCGGCACGACGACGAGATCCGTGCCATCGTGCTCACCGGCGCCGGCGGGATCTTCTGCGCCGGAGCCGACATCACCAATTTCGACGCCATTCGCGACCAGTCGCTGCTCGGCGATCGAGCCGCGCTGGGCGGCACCATCTGGGCCGACCTGGGCCGATTCCCGAAGCCGGTCCTCGCTGCGGTCGAGGGCCTCGCACTCGGCGGCGGCTGCGAGTTGGCGCTTGCCTGCGACATCGTCATCGCCGGCGAATCCGCCAAGTTCGGTGTCCCGGAGGTGAAGCTCGGCGTGATCCCGGGCGGCGGCGGAACCCAGCGCCTGATTCAGGCCGTCGGCAAGTCCAAGGCGATGGCCCTACTGCTCACCGGCGACTTCCTGTCCGCACAGCGGGCGTGCGCGGCCGGCATCGTCGCCGAGACCGTCCCGGACGGCACCGCCCTCGAAGCGGCGGTCGCCATGGCGCAGCGGATCGCCGCCAACTCACCGCTCGCGGTGGCGCTGGCCAAGGATGCCGCCCTCCAGGCCCTGGAAACCTCTCTGGCGCAAGGACTCGAGCACGAGAAGCGCAACTTTCACGTTGCCATCCATTCCGCCGACAGCCGCGAGGGCCAGGCCGCGTTCCTCGCCAAGCGCGCCCCCGAATTCACCGGAAAGTAGGACCGATCATGAGCGAGCTGTTCCCCGATTACCGCTCCCCGTGGGAGACCGACGATCAGGCGCTGCTGCGTAAGCACGCCGCCGAGTTCTTCCGCAAGGAAGCCACCCCGAACCAGGACCGTTGGGCCGCGCAGCACCAGGTCGACCGCGAGTTCTGGACCAAGGCCGGCGCCGCGGGACTGCTGTGCCTCGACATCGCCGAAGAATACGGCGGCGGGGGCGGCAACTTCGGCCACGAGGCGATCGTGCAGCAGGAGATCGCCTACGCCCACGACACCGCGTTCGGCTTCGCCGTGCACTCGACGATCGTCGCGCACTACATCGCCGCCTATGCCACCGAGGACCAGAAGAAGCGCTGGCTATCGAAATGTGCGAGCGGTGAGAGCGTCCTCGCCATTGCGATGACCGAACCCGGCACCGGCTCGGACCTGCAGGCCGTACGGACCACCGCGGTTCGCGACGGCGGCCACTACGTGATCAACGGCTCGAAGACGTTCATCTCGAACGCGTCGCACTGCGACCTGCTCGTCATCGTCGCCAAAACGGACCCGAGCCAAGGTTCCAAGGGTATCTCGCTGCTCGTCGCGGAGACGGAGAATCTTCCGGGGTTCGAGCGTGGGCGGGTGCTGGACAAGATCGGCCAGCACGGCCAGGACACCCGCGAGTTGTCGTTCACCGACATGCGGGTGCCGGCAGCGAATCTGCTCGGCGGCGTCGAGGGGCAGGGCTTCTACCAGCTGATGGGTCAGCTGCAGCGTGAGCGGCTGATCCTCGGTGTCGGCGGTGTCGCGGTGGCCGAGGCCGCGGTGGCGGAGAGCATCAGGTACGCCAAGGAACGTCACGCCTTCGGCAAGCCGATCCTGAACTTCCAGAACACGAAGTTCGTACTCGCCGAGTGCAAGACCGACGTGCTGGCCGGCAAGACCCTGATGGACCACTGCATCCAGCGTCACCTCGACGGCACCCTCGACGCGGCGACCGCGTCGATGGCCAAGCTGTGGGGCAGCGACAAGCAGTGCGAGATCGTCGACCGCTGCCTGCAGGTCTTCGGTGGCTACGGCTACATGATGGAGTACCCGATCGCGCAGATGTACGCCGCTTCCCGCGTGCAGAAGATCTACGGCGGCACCAACGAGATCATGAAGGAACTCATCGGCCGCGCCTTATGAGGTTGACCTTCGCGCAGTGACACCACTGCGTCAGTCACACCTCACTTTGTCAAAAACCCGATGTTCTCAACCTATTTCGTCAGGAGTATTCATGCATATCACCGGAACCAACGCACTCGTCACCGGCGGAGCCTCGGGCCTCGGACTGGCCACCGTCACCGCCCTCGCCAAGTCGGGCGCCCGGGTAATCGCCGTCGACCTGCCCACCGCGAACACGGATGCGCTGGCTGCTCTCGGCGACACCGTGGAATTCGCTCCGGCGGATGTCACCGACGAGGCCGCGGTCACCGAGGCGGTCGAGCGCGCCAACGCGGAGTCCTCACTGCGAATCACCGTGAACTGCGCCGGCATCGGCAACGCCGTCAAGACCGTCGGTAAGAACGGACCGTTCCCGCTGGCCGAATTCGAGAAGATCGTCAAGGTCAACCTGACCGGAACCTTCAACGTCATCCGCCTCGCCGCGCACGCGATGTCGCAGAACGAGCCCGTCGACGGCGAGCGCGGCGTGATCGTCAACACCGCCTCGGTCGCGGCCTTCGACGGGCAGATCGGACAGGCCGCGTACTCGGCATCGAAGGGCGGGATCGTCGGCGCCACCCTGCCGATCGCCCGCGACCTGGCGTCGCTGCTGATCCGGGTGAACACCATCGCGCCCGGCCTGTTCAAGACCCCGCTGCTGGGCACGCTGCCCGAGGCGGCTCAGATTTCGCTGGGACAGCAGGTGCCGCACCCGAACCGGCTCGGCGACCCCGCCGAGTACGCGCAGCTGGTCGAGGCGATCGTGACCAACCCGATGCTCAACGGCGAAACCATCCGCCTCGACGGCGCGATCCGCATGGCGCCGCGGTGAAACCCGTCGGCGTGCAGGTGGGATCGCACCATGAGCACACACGCCTTGTATACGCCGAGGACCTGGGCATCGGCCAGCGTTTCGACTTGGGCTCACACACGGTGACCGAGGCCGAACTCGTCGACTTCGCCACCCACTGGGATCCCCAGTGGTTTCACATCGACCGGGCGGCGGCGCAGGACGGCCAGTTCGGTGGCCTGATCGCCAGTGGAATCCACACGTTGGCGATCCTGCAACGGCTGACATTCGACGCAGTGGGGCACAGCTGGGCGGCCATTGCCGGGCGCGGCATCCGAGATCTGCGGTTCCGCCGTCCCGTGCGTCCAGGAGACGTGCTGACCGGCACCGTCGTCATCGACGACATCCAGTTCGACGACCGGGCACGCGCCCTCGTCACCACCGAGAGCACCGTGGTCGACAGCGAAGGCCGCGTCGTGCTGACCGTCCTGCTCGACGCCTACCTGCACTCGCGCACACGTCAACCATCGACCACCTGAGACGACGATTCGGAGACATCAATGCCAGAGGCATACATCATCGACGCGGCACGCACCCCGGTAGGCCGCCGCCGCGGCGCACTGGCCGCCGCACACCCGGTCGACCTCGCGGCCCATGTGATCGGCGCACTCGTCGAACGCAACGGTGTCGACCCCGCGTCGGTCGACGACGTGATCCTCGGCTGCCTGGACAACATCGGTCCGCAGGCGGGCGATATCGCCCGCACCGCGGCCCTCGCTGCGGGCCTGCCCGAGACAGTGCCCGGCGTGACCATCGACCGCCAGTGCGGATCCTCGCAACAGGCTGTACATTTCGCCGCGCAGGCCGTGATGAGCGGCACCGCCGACCTCATCGTCGCGGGCGGGGTGCAGAACATGAGCCAGATCCCACTGATGTCGTCGGTCACCGCGGGCGAGGCGTTCGGCGTGCGCGACCCCTACTCGGGCTCGACGAGGTGGCGGGCCCGCTACGGGGACGAGACGATCTCGCAGTTCCGCGGCGCCGAGATGATCGCCGAAAAGTGGGGAATCGACCGGGAGGCGATGGAGCAGTACGCCCTGGAAAGCCACCGCCGGGCGCTGCAGGCGATCGCCGGCGGACGCTTCGCCGCCGAGATCCTCCCCTACCAGCAGATGACGACCGACGAAGGACCGCGCGCCGACACCACACCGGAGAAGATGGCCGCCCTGCCGAGCCTCACGCCGGGGGGCGCTTGAGCGCCGCGGTCGCCAGCCAGATCTCCGACGGCGCCTCGGGCATGCTCATCGCCTCCGCCGAGGCGGTACGCCGCCACGACCTGGCTCCGCGGGCCCGGATCCATCACCTGACCGTGCTCGGCGCCGATCCGGTCATGATGCTCGCCGCACCGATCCCCGCCACCGAACGGGCACTCGAGCGGACCGGCATGCGCATCGACGACTTCGACGTGTTCGAGGTCAACGAGGCGTTCGCCCCGGTCGTGATGGCGTGGTTGCAGGAGACCGGCGCCGACCCGGAGCGGGTGAACCCCAACGGCGGCGCCATCGCTCTCGGCCACCCGATCGGCGCCACCGGCACCCGGCTGATGACCACCATGCTGCACGAACTCGAACGCTCCGGCGGACGCTACGGGTTGCAGACCATGTGCGAGGGCGGCGGACAAGCCAACGTCACCATCATCGAGCGGCTCGGCTGATCCGATGACCCCGACCGCTATCCGGACCGTCCGCACCGGCCGCCTGCTTCACATCACGATCGACCGGCCCGGCCGCATGAACGCCCTCGGCGTCGACGACCTGGTCGCACTCGACACCGCGATCAGCGGGGCGGAAGCGACCGGTGCCCGCGCGATCGTGCTCACCGGCGCGGGAAGAGCCTTCTGCACGGGAGCGGATCTGACCGCGGTGACGGGCGAGGAACCCGAGGTGGTGATGGACGCCGCGAACCGGGTGATCCGCGGCATCGTCTCCGCGCCGGTCCCCGTCATCGCCGCCGTCAACGGCCCCGCGGTCGGGTACGGAGTGGCGCTCGCCTGCGCCGCAGACCTCACCTACGCCGCCGAAAGCGCGTATTTCCTGTTGTCGTTCACCAGCATCGGGCTGATGCCCGACGGCGGCGCGACCGCGCTCGTCGCCGCGGCGATCGGCCGGGCGCGGGCTACAGAATTAGCGCTGCTCGGGCAGCGGCTTTCCGCCACCGACGCCGCCCAGACCGGCTTGGTGGCCCGGATCCTGCCGGATGACCAGCTCGCGGCCCATGTCGAGGCCGTCGCCGGCACGCTGGGAGCCGGGCCGCGGCGCGCCCTCGAACTGACCAGACGGGCGCTCGCCGCGTCCACCCTGGGCCACCTCGACCACGCCCTCGAGCGTGAACGAGCCGGACAGATCGAACTCATCGGCACACCGGATTTCGCCGAGGGCGCCGACGCCGTCCTCACCAAACGTCCCCCCACATTTGCTTAGCAGACCACCCGCCGATCATAGGAGAATCATGGCAACCCTTGGTGGACAACTGACATTGAACGCACGCCGCCACCCGGACCGGCCCGCGCTGATCTTCGAGGGCGTCGAGCGCAGCTACGGGCAGCTCGACCGGGAAATCAACCAGTACGCCAACGCGCTGCTGTCCCTCGGCGTGCAGAAGGGCGACCGCGTGGCGGTGCTGTCGCCGAACTCCGACCGCTTCCTCCTCGCGCTGTACGGCGCGTTCAAGGTCGGCGCGATCGTCTCCCCGTTCAACCCGCGGTCCACGGCCCGGGAGCTGGCGTATCTGCTCGAGGACTCCGGCGCGTCGGTGCTGCTGTTCGGTGGGGACACCGTCGCGGCGGTGCGGGACCTGGCCAAGCTGGAGCAGGCGCCCGCTGCCCCGGCGCTTTCGCTGGACGGCGCGGACGGCTTCGACGATTTCGTCCAGCTGGCGTCCTCCATGCCGGACAGCGACCCACAGGTCGAGGTGCGCGAGGACGACGACTGCATGATCATCTACACCTCCGGCACCACCGGGAAACCGAAGGGTGCGCTGTTCGATCACCACCGGCTGCTGTGGGTCGGCCACGCGGTGTCCTCGCTCGGCGTCAACTCCTTCGACCGGAACCTGCACGTGGCACCGATGTACCACTGCGCCGAACTGGTGCTGTTCGTGCTCAGCGGCTTCTCGATGGGCACCACCCACGTCGTGTTGCCGGCATTCGAGCCCGCCGCCGTCCTCGACGCCCTCGATCGAGCGATACCGGATCACCGTCTTCCTCGGTGTTCCCACCATGTATCAGATGATGTTGACGGTCCCCGACCTCGAGCGGCGCGACCTCTCGCACTGGCGGCTCGGCTTCTTCGGGGCGGCACCGATGCCGCCGACTGCGGTCGCGAAACTCGTGACGACCTTCCCGGACGTCGGCTTCTTCCAGCTGTGCGGGCCGACCGAGGGTGGCCCCACCGGCATCTACTCCACGCCTGACGAGGTCGCCGTCCGTCCCGATGCGACGGGACGCTGGCCGATCACGAATGCCGAGTTCCGGCTGGTCGATCCGGATGGCAACGATGTCCCGACGGGGATGACCGGCGAGATCATCCTGCGCGGCGAGACCATCATGAAGGGCTACTGGAACAAGCCCGAGGCCACCGCCGAGACCATCCGAGACGGGTGGCTGCACACCGGGGACCTCGCCGTCCGCGACGCCGACGGTTTCATCACGATCGTCGACCGGCTCAAGGACATGATCATCACCGGCGGCCGCAACGTCTACTCGATCGAGGTCGAGAACGCCCTCGCGGGGCACCCCGACGTCCAGGACGTTGCCGTCGTCGGCCTGGACCACGCCACATTCGGGGAGACCATCGTCGCGATCGTGACCCCGGTTCCCGGTCGCGAGGTGACCCTCGAGGAGCTGCGGACGTACGCCGCCGAATACGTCGCGGACTACAAACTGCCGCGCGATCTGATCGTCCGTGACATCCCGCGCAACCCTTCCGGCAAGATCCTCAAACACGTTCTCCGCAGTGAGATTCGGGACGACTCCGCGCAACGCACGTAGACCGACGGACGACTCCGGCACATTCGAGTTCCCGGGAACCACGACGCCGTCCATATCCGATACGGCCTGACCGAAGCCGCGCTCCCGCGCGCTCATCTCCCACGGCTGTTCCAACCCCGGCGAGGTCTCGCGCGACCTCACGGCCCTACTCTCGGCCGTGCCCCCGCCGGATCCGACAAACACCACGACCACGCACGCCCGGCAGCGGCTATGAGTTCCCGGACGCGGAAGACCACACCCATCGACGGTGCCGCACTTGATTGGTCTCTTTCGGCCCCCCTCGAGCAGATGCGCTCGGGCCGAACAGTCAAGGTGCTGAACAAGATACGCAGACACGCGCCGGAACTCGTCACCGTCAGCTACTGAGAGATTCAGCGGGAGCGCCGCCGCGCAGCGGGATCGGTCTCGGCCTGCCAGCGCCCCAGCGCCTCGGCGGAGACCTTCGCGTATTTGACCAGGCTGCGCACCGAGGTGTGTCCGCTCAACGCCATCAGCATCGGCGTGGAAGCGCCCTTCTCTGCGGCGTGGGTCAGTCGCGAGTGCCGCAGCTGGTGCAGCGTGAACGGTCCGCGTCGCATCCCTTCGGTGTGCTCCTCGAGGAGCGTCGCGGCGCGGCGGTAGGAAAGTCGGGCGCGGCCGGTCGAGTTGTCGGTGTCGGTCTTGGCGACCGACGGCTTGGCTTTGCGGTCGGTCAGGAACAGCGGCCCGGACTTCCGTCCGGCGATCAGCCGGGGCAGCGGCCGTGCGGTGCCGGTCTGCCAATAGATCACCTCGCGGGCGCCGCCCTTGCGGGTGACCGTGGCGCATCGGTTCACGGTGTCCAGGTCCTCGATGTCGAGATTCAGGATCTCCTCCGCCCGCGCGGCGGACTCATACAGCATCGACCAGAACACCCGCTCGCGCAGGGCCGCGTCCATGCCCAGCAGCTCCGCAACCTCGGCGGCGGTCATCGCCTTGCTGTTGTCCGGCGCACTCGGCCGCGCCCGCAGGCGCGACACCGGATCGCCGGTCAGCCACTGTTGATCGCGTCAGTAGGCGCACGCCGCCGACACCGCGGTCAGCCGGAGGTTGTAGGTCTTGGGGGCCTTGTCGCCCCACACGTAGTCGAACCACCCCGACACCCGATCCGGGTTCAACAACCCGACATCGCCGTCCGCGCCGAAGTCGCGCACCATCCGATCCAACGCCGAGGCGTAGGCGCGGCGGGTGTTCACCGCCGCGATCGTGCCCAGAAAGGTCCGCGTCGCGTCCGCCAGCCGGATCCCGGCGGCCCGCGCCGGTAGCGAGCTCACCGATCCCACCCCGACCGCCCTTCAGCACTACGGCAGATAGTTTCCGGAGTCGCCCATCTCCGGAACGACCATCGCGGCAGGACGACTCACGAGTTACGGCAGATAGTACGCTACTATCTGCCGTAAATCCTTAGCGCCGGATTTCGAGAATCTGCTCCCCGACCCCCTCCTCGCACCGGAACGGTTCTTTGATCATTGCCATGACCCAACATTGGCGCATGCCCGACCGAAAGTCAATGAGACGAATTAATCGCATCGTCTCGGCGATGACTAGCCGCTGGAGCGCCTTTCAACTACTTTCGCCGTCGACCTTGCAGAACAGAGCCACCCCAGCCCGACGTGCACAACAGAGACGAATAGATGCATTCGTGTCTCATTGACATCGAGGGTGGTGTGTGCCACATTTACCGAAGCGCCGGGCCCTGGCAAACACCGGTGAGGACGCGTCTTCGGGACGCACGATGACGGAGGAACCCGCGGCGCGGCCCAGGTCGCCGTCGCCCCCGCTCAGCGTCGACTCAGATGCAGCACAAATAGGAACCCAGACTCATGGGACGGGAGTATCGAATGGTCGAGATACACACGACGGGCGTCATCGAGCGATCCGCAGCAGACGTGTTCGCCTACGTGGCCGACTACCGGCGCATGAACGAATGGGTGTTCGGCATCACCAGCGTACGACCCGTTGGCGATGCCGATTACGGCCCGGGAGCGGTATTCGAAGGCGGCGTCGACCTGGGACCGAAGACGCTCAGTTCGACCGCAGAAATCCAAGGATGGCAACAAGACCACCTGATTGCTCTGCGGTCCTTGGCTGGCTTCGATTTCACAGCGACTCTGCGCCTTCAACCCGAAGCTCACGATCGAACCGTCCTGGATTTCGAGTTGAGCTACGGAAACTCCGGCGGCGTTGCAGCGCGGGCATTCAGCAAAACCATCGAACCGCTCCTGGCCCTCGCGGCACGACTCACCACAGACAAACTGTGCGAGACATGCACCAGAGCAACACAACCACCTCTCCAATGCCGCCCCACAGCAAGTACGACCGAAACGCGGCCGGCCGACGCGACGCGGGGGCCTGGATCGGAGACGAGCAACTGATGGATGGGCTATTTATGCGGTCCAACAGCTTTCACCAATCACGAGGGGCCGCCGACGTGACTCTCGGTGAACCCCACCAGCCTGCACTCGCGCGGGAGATCTGTTGACAGCCAATCACGCACGATCGCGACCGCCCGAAACCCGTTCGGCTGTAAGGGAAATTGGGGATTGGGGCCGCCGGTACATGCGGTCTCATCCGCTGCAGTCGCTGCACACGGTCGGCGGCCAAGTGGTGCTAGGCGTCCGTACCGTCCAGTACTTCGCCGTCGAGATCGTCACCCGGCGATTCATCGTGGGAGAATTCATCAAGCAGGCAGCGTTCATGGCTGGGACCGCCTTTACCCCAACACTTTTAATGACCATTCCCATTGGTGTCACGCTATCCATTCAGTTCAGCCTGCTTGCCGGCCAGATCGGGGCGACCTCGCTGTCTGGAGCAGCGACCGGGCTCGCGGTGATCCGTCAGGGCGCTCCACTCGTGGCCGCGATCCTGCTCGCAGCAGCGGTCGGCTCCGCCGTCAGCGCGGACCTCGGCTCCCGCACGATGCGCGAAGAGATCGAAGCCATGGAGGTCATGGGCGTATCCGTGATCCGCCGCCTCGTCGTCCCCCGCTTCGCCGCCGTCATCGTCGTCGGCGTTGCGTTGACCGGCCTAACCTGTTTCGTCGGGTTCATCGCGGGCTACCTGTTCAACGTTTACTTGCAGAACGGAACGCCCGGATCATTCGTCACAACCTTCGCCTCTTTCGCCACCGTCGGCGATCTGACACTGGCACTGGTCAAGGCGGTCGTCTTCGCCGCGATTGTCGCAATTGTTAGCTGCCACAAAGGATTAGACACCCATGGTGGTCCAGCTGGTGTCGCGAACTCGGTAAACGCGGCCGTCGTCGAATCAACCCTGCTGCTCATGCTCGTCAACGTTGCCATCACCCAGCTGTACGTCCTGATCTTCCCGAGAGTGACCCTGTAGCCGTGGCAGTCGTCACCCATCGTCCCCCAGGCGTACGCCTCGCGCTGGATACAACTGTCGCCGCCAGCCGAGCAGTGGCCAAAACCGGTCACATGATGTATCTGTTCGGCCGAATCCTGACGTCGATTCCCATTACGCTGCGCCACTATCCGCGCGAATTTCTGCGCATCCTGTCAGATATCGCCTGGGGTAACGGCTCGATCGTAGTGGGAGGCGGCACCGTCGGTGTCGCGCTGGTTTTGGGCTTTACCGCCGGGGCAATGATCGGCGTCGAAGGCTATAACGCCTTGAACCTTCTGGGTCTCGGTCCCGCCACAGGCCTCTTATCGTCTTTCGGCTCCACGCGCGAATTTGCGCCGGTCATGATAGGCCTCGCATTCATTACCCAAGCCGGCTGCCGATTCACCGCACAATTGGGCGCGATGCGCATCGCAGAAGAGATCGACGCCATGGAAGCGATGGCGATCCGGCCGATCCCCTATCTGGTTACCACACGTGTCGTGGCATCAGTGGTCGCCGCCATTCCTCTCTTTCTGGTCTGTCTAGGCGTCGCATTCCTGTCGTGCCAGCTGGTGGTCAGCATTTCCTCGGGCCAGTCCTTCGGTACCTACCTGCACTATTTTTCCTTGTTCATCAGTGGCCGAGATGTCATGTACGCCACCGTCAAAGCTGTCATCTTCGTCTTCGTCTCGTCGACCATCCAATGCTATTACGGATACTTCGCTTCCGGCGGTCCTGAAGGCGTCGGGATAGCCGCCGGCAGGGCGATGCGCGCGAGTATCACGGCGACCATCATCTTGAACATGCTGCTGACCATGGCATTGTGGGGAGTCGACACCGGCGCAAGGTTCGGTGGATAGCGTTGCCGAACTCATTCGACTACGAGGCCGGCAGTCCATCGAATCGCCGGCTTTTCGCGTTGGGCGTGTGCTTCTTGGTGCTCGCGGCCTCGTGCGTCACACTGATGATCGCGAAATCCAAAGGCACACTTGACCAGATCGTCAAAGTCAACGCCGAGTTGCTCAACGTCGGTGACGGTCTGCCAGCCAAATCTGACGTCAAGTTCCGCGGCGTCCTCGTAGGGTCGGTGGCTGACGTCGAACCGGCACGTGCCGGACAACTCAACATCGTCCATATCGATCTCAAACCGGAATACGTCAGCGGCATCCCGGACACCGTGACCGCGCGGGTTGTGCCCTCCAACGTTTTCGCCGTCTCATCGATACAGCTGGTCGACAACGGAAAGGGCGCTACACCATTGCGCGCCAACACAATCATCCGCGAAGACCAAAGCCTGCCGACCGTCCTGTTCCAGTCGACACTCAGCAAATTCCGTGAGGTCTTCACGGCCATCGGCCGCGAACCCAACGCTGACCGCATCGGCGTACTGGCCGCCGTAGGCGAGGCCACGCAGGGAAGGGGAGAAAAACTCCGTGACGCAGGACACGACCTCAATGAGATTGTCTCCCAACTGAACACCGTTGTGGCCGGAGACACCGGGCCATCCACGATTGCTGCACTCACCGACGCCGCTGACAAACTGCGCTCGGTCTCGCCTGAGCTTTTCGACGCCCTCGGCAGCGCAGTCAAACCGATGCAGACCGTCGCCGCGAAACGCTCGGCATTGAGCGATTTCTTGTCCGCCGGACTGGGCACCGTCGGAAAACTCGGCGACGCTTTCGACCACCAGACCGACAGGCTACTCAACATCACCATCCAGCTCACACCGGTGATAGGCGTGCTCGCCGATAACGGCGGCCAGTTCCATGGAATCTCCACTCGACTGCAACGGCTCAGCAATCAGTTCTATGACGAAGCGTGGAATCCCGAGACAAAACTGGTCACCATCAAAGCCGCCGTGTCCTTTACCCCGAGCCGGACATATGTACGCGCCGACTGCCCCCGCTACGGCGACCTGGCCGGCCCAAGCTGCCAGACGGCCCCAGAAATTCCCGTGGCGCCCTCGTTGATGCCAGCGCTGGGGTCGATGGGCTTCCCGCCCCCACCGGGTGTCTCCGAGAACCGGCCCAATCTCGCACCACCTCGCAACTCCGTGGTGGCCCCTGATCCCGCCCGAAGCCCACCACTGCCAACGGATACCGCCCCGGCACCGTCAACTGATCGGATGCCTGCACTGCCCGCCGAGGCGCCGCCGCCACAAGCCGGTCAGCCACCCAGTGAGTATCCACAGTCGGCGACCATCGGCGGCAACGTGGGACCGGTGGGCAGTGCACAGGAACGAGACCAACTGAGCCGGATCGTAGGCGGCCACGCCACGGCGGCGACGCAGCTGCTGCTCGGACCCGTTGCGCGCGGATCGACGGTCCACATCACGCCAGATACAGGGAGTGACCAATGAGTTACCGCAAGCCACTCATCGGCCTGACCCTCTTCCTGGTCCTGGCCATCGTCGCGACATGGTTGGTGTTCGTGACGCTGCGCCGCGATATCGCCGGCCCAACGAATACGTATTCGGCGCTGTTCACCGATGTTTCGGGGCTGCATCCTGGCGACGACGTTCGCGTTGCCGGGGTTCGCGTCGGCCGTGTGGACAGCGTCGACCTACAGGGCACCCTAGCCAAGGTCACCTTCCGGGTGCAGCAGACCCAGACCCTCTATCACAACACGGTCGCCTCGGTGACTTACCAAAACATCATCGGGCAGCGATATCTGGGGCTGGCCGAAGGGACAGCGGGCGAACCGACCGTGCTCAACAACCGCGGTCAAATACCCGTCGAACACACCGTGCCGTCATTTGACATCGCGTACCTCCTCAACGGATTTGAGCCGCTGTTCACGCTCCTGGACCCGCAACAAGTGGACAACCTGACCGAAGGCGTCGTCCAGGCTCTTCAAGGGAATTCGGGTTCGGTCCTAGCACTGATCACCCAAACCTCGGCGTTGGCACAATCGCTCGCCGGACCCGATCAAGTCCTGGGCGACGTGATCACCGCCTTCAACGCCGTGATGACCAATCTAGCGGCGCAGAACGCGAACCTACAGCGCGTCATCAGGCAAACCCGAGACGTGATGGTCACCCTCGGGAACCGACGGGAGAAATTGGTGGAGTCCGCCGGTTCCATCGCCGCCGCGGTGACACGACTCTCCGCGATCACCAACAACGTCAACCCCGACCTGCAACAACTCATCCATCGCGAGCCGGGATTCACCTCCTACATCACCGGGGACGGACGAGACCGCTTCGCCTATTTGGGGGCCAACCTGCCCTACATACTCAAAGGCGCCGCTCGAATCAGCCAAGAAGGAGCACACGGAAACATCTACTTCTGCGATGTGAACGTCACCATCTTCGCGTTCCTGGGCCGCCTGGTCCCCGGCATTGTCCGTCTGGCCTCACCAGGCAACGTCGTCCAACACTCTCCGATTTGCAGGTAGCACAATGTTCAGTCGCATTCGACGCCCCATCGAGGGCTACAACAAGATTTGGCTCGGGACGATCACGCTGGGCGTTGTCGCGATAATCGTCGCGACCAGCGTACTGATCGGCCATCTATCGCTCGGCCAGACACGGTATCGCGCCGAATTCGCCCAAGCCGCCCAGATTCGGCCAGGCGATCAAGTCACCGTCGCGGGCATTCAAGTTGGCACAGTCAAGGGACTCACACTCGCCGACGACCACGTGACGGTCGCATTCAATGTTCGCAACAACGTCCACCTAGGTAGCGGCACCCGTGCCGCGATCAAACTCACCACCATCCTCGGAAGCCGGTACATCGAATTGTCGCCGACAGAATCAGGCGACCTCGACCACCGAACCATCGGCTTGGCAAACACTTCTGTCCCCTACGACCTCCAAAAGACACTTGCCGACGCGACAACAACCTTCGAACAAGTCGATGCCGACCGCATTGCCGAATCGATGACCACGTTGTCCCAGAGCCTCAACGGGGTCCCCGACGCCCTCCCGCACGCGCTGGACAACCTACAGTCGCTATCCACGGTCATCTCCGGCCGGCGCGATCAAATCGGCTCCCTGCTGACCAGCGCTGACAGCGTCACCTCGATGATCCGCGATCAGAGAGCCAACCTCGGCTCCCTGGTCATCCAAGGCCGGAACCTGCTGGGCGACATCGTCTCCCGACGAGCCAAACTCGAGCAACTGTTCGCCAGCGCCACCGCGCTGGTCAACACCCTCAAATCAATACTCAACGACCAACCCGGCATCAACCAAATGCTGGCATCGATACGCGACTTCAGCCATATGATCGCCGAACACGACGCGCTCCTGCGAAACACATTGCAGGCCATGCCGATAGCCGTCCGCAACGTCGCCAACTTCCTCGGCAGTGGAAATTCAGGCGACGCCGCGCTCCCCGCAGGCCTGTTCGTCGACTCCTGGATGTGCGCGCTCAGCGGCCGAGCCAAGCAGTTCAACCTGACCCAGTACTTCAAGGACTGTCAACCGACCCCGGACCCATTCCCCGGCTGGCCCCAACCAGATCCAGCCAGGGCCAACCCGGAAGGACCCGGACGATGAACCGCACGCTGGTCCGAGCAGCACTGCTCGCCCTGATCGTCGCCGCGATCGCCGTCGCCGTTGTCGCGCTGATTCCCCGTGCCAACGACAAATCACTCACGGTAACAGCCCAATTCGAGGACAGTGTCGGGCTCTACGTGGGAAATACAGTCTCCGTGCTGGGAATGCCGGTTGGCACAGTCACCAGCATCACGCCTAAAGACAGCTACGTCGACGTCGCCCTCGCGATAGACGAAGGAATCGATATTCCCTCCGATGTTCACGCGGTGACCGTATCGGCATCAATCCTGACCGATCGCCACATCGAGCTCACGCCCCCCTACCGCAACGGACCGAAGCTCAAGAGCGGCGACACCCTGAGCCTGCCCCGCACACGCACGCCAGTCGAGTTCGACCGCACGTTGGCCATGGTCGATAAGCTCTCGCACGCGATGAAGGGCGACGGCCATGGCCAGGGGCCGCTCGCGGACCTGATCGGAATCAGCTCCCAGGTCACTTCAGGCAACGGGTCCCACATCAAATCAGCCCTAGACCAACTGTCCCAGGCGCTGCGCCTGAGCGCCGACAACGGATCCCAGAGCAAAAAAGACATTCAGGCGATCGCGAACAACCTCGCAGAGCTGACCCAAGCCGCCGCAGGAAACGACGCCACCATCCGCGAATTCGGTTCCAACATAAGGCAACTCAGCGATATCCTGGCCGACGAAAACCTCGGCTCGGGCACTACCGGCGCCAAGATCAATCAGATACTGGAGCAAGCAGCCTCCCTGCTGGAGAACAACCGCGCCGCGTTGAAGGGCACTGTTGCCGATGCCCGCACCATCACCACCGCGCTCGTCGACTACCGGCGAGAATTGGCCGAATTCTTCGACGTAGCGCCGCTGGCAATCGACAACCTATACAACGCTATCGACGCCAACGCCGGCAGCTTTCGCGTGCACGGTTTGATCGATAAGACCCTCGCCGATGGTCAGATGGCAAAAGAGATGTGCAACCTCATCGGAGACAAGCAGTTGGGTTGCGCAACAGGCACCATTCAAGACTTCGGACCGGACTTCGGCCTGACCGGCATGCTCGAACTCATGGCGGGCGTGCGCCGATGACGCACCGTCGCGACGAAACCCGACGTCGATCTGTCGGCGTCCTAGCCGTCGGGCTGACCACCGCCCTCACCGGATGCGCATCCGGACTCGAGAGTGTGCCGCTACCGGCGCCCGGCGGCATCACCGACAGCTATTCACTGACCGCCGTATTCTCCAACGCACTCAATCTGCCAGCGAAAGCCAAAGTCAAACTGAACGGCGCAGACATCGGCGAGGTCGAATCGATCAATGCGCGCAACTTCACCGCCTACGTATCCATGCGAATCAAATCAGATGTTCAGCTGAGCGCCGACACCACCGCTGAACTTCGTTCAGCGACCCCCCTGGGCGACGTCTTTGTCGCGATGCGCCCAGACACCAACCACACAGCTGGCGCCCCACTGCTGCGCAACGGCGACACCATCGGGCTCAAATCCACCGCCGCCAGCGCCACCGTCGAAGAAGTGCTCAGCTCCGCGGCAATGATCGTCAACGGCGGGCCCATCCGCCACCTCACATCCATCCTCAACGGCGCAGGCTCAGCAATGGGCGGGCGCGGCACGAAAGTCGCCGAGCTGCTCCAGCAGTCCGATACGTTGATCTCTCGGCTCAACGCCCGATCCGAACAAATCAGAACAGCTCTGCAAGCCACATCCCAGCTCGCCACCACGCTGACCGACCGACAACACACCCTCAACGACGCCATCGCCGCCGCCGCACCAGCGACCGCCGTGATCGCCGACAACACCGCCCAGCTTGCCGACCTCGTAGACGGCCTCGCGCGGATCACCACCCAACTCTCGCGATTCCCATCCCTGCAGGGAACCGACACCCGCAGCTTGATCGCCGACCTCAACCATCTCTCAGCCGCCTTCAACGATGTCAGCACCGACCCCAACGTCTCACTGACCGCATTGAACCGGCTCCTGCCCATCGTCATGAAAATCTCGAACTCGACCTCGATGCACGGCGCCGGAGAAGCGGTAAAGCTCGCCCTCGGCTCCCTGCCCGACAAGAACTATCCCGGCGATCCGGGATTCCACGGACCCGACGGGACCGACTGGCATGCCATGATCGGCAGCCTTCGATATGAGTGGAACCTACTGTTAGGCAAAGCCTTCGGTCCACAAAGGGACAGCACTCCCGGAGAGCATCCATGATGGCAGCGCCAAGTCCGGTCGAATGGTCGGCCCGACTGATCGTTGACACTGTGCGCGCGGTGGCGCGCCACCGTATCGTCGTGTCGTGCGTCAGCCTGGCGCTGACATTGATTGTCGCACTTGGCTACATCCTGCTGGGCGGGTTGCATATCAACCCGGCGCGCTCCACGATCGCCATTCGAGTGCTCCTGCCCGAATCGGGCGGCCTGCTACCCAACCAAGATGTCACGCTACGCGGTACACCGATCGGTCGCGTCGCGTCCGTCACGTTCACCGACAAGGGTGTCGTCGCCGTGGCCTCCATCGACAGCGCGATACGAGTTCCCCGGAATAGCCTGGCACGCGTCTCGGCGCTGTCTCCCGCCGGCGAGCAATATCTCGATTTTCGCCCCGTGGACGGGCAAGGACCAGCCCTCACCAATGGCAGCACGGTTGCTGAAAGCCGCACCAGCATTCCCGTGTCCTTGGCGCGACTCCTGGGTGACTCCGACGGCGCGCTCGCCCAGATCGACCCCAAGAAGCTCGCCGCCATCACCGATGAACTTCGGGTCGGCCGCCAAGGGCCTCAGAAGTTGGCCACGCTGCTCGACGGTGGGTCGTTCCTCATCTCGACGCTGGATTCGGTACTTCCACAAACCGTCAGCGTGCTGAACAACAGCCGAATCACCTTGACCACGCTCGCTGACGTCAGCCCGGGCCTGCGCCACACTGCCGGCAACTTGCGGCAAGTCCTCGGCGGCGTGAATGCCATGGACGGCGGATTCCGGACCCTCCTCGATCGCGGACGCGCACCCATGACTGGCTTGGACAAGCTTATCGACGACAACTCCGACACCATGGTCCAACTGCTCGGCAATCTGACCACCATCGCACAGTTGTCCTACGTGCGAGTACCTGCCCTCAAAGCACTGTTCCCCACCACACGGGGATCAGTCATCGACTCACTGGGAACTGTTATCCGCGACGGAGGCGTATGGACAATCGTCGACGCATACCCGCGCTACAGCTGCGACTACAAGCTTCCGCGGCGGCCAGCGTCACTGCCCGATTTCCCTGAGCCCTACCGCTACACGTACTGCACGAACCCTGACCCAGCCGTTCTGGTTCGTGGCGCCCGCAACGCGCCGCGTCCCCCCGGCGACGACACCGCGGACCCACCGCCCGGCTACGACCCATTGGCTCAAACCGACCCCACCCCAATCGGGCCCCATTCAATACCCGCACCGTTCGGCGGCCCGGCGCTGCCATCGACACCACCAAACTAGGAGCCTCACATGGAGATCAAACTGTTTGAAAAAGCGAATGGCATCGACGTCTTCGACAAGCTCGAACAGCAAGACAGCCACCCTGCTACCGCGACTGCAGACGCCGAGCCGGACACTTCCGAACCTGATCCGTCCGTGCCGACCGATCTCGACCCCGACAACGACAACGACAACGACAACGACAACGACAACGACAACGACAACGACAACGACAACGACGATATTGATGACGACGATGCCGATAAGGTCTCGGCACCCACGCCTCGTCGCCGACTGCTGCGTCGTGTGATCATCGTGGTTGCCGGTGTCACATTCGTGGCAGCGCTGGGGTTTTCGGGTTTTGTCGGCTGGCAGCTCAAACAACAGGACGACACCGCCGCCGCCGGCCGCGCAGCCCTGGCGGTCGCGCAAACCTACGCCGTCGCCCTGACCAGCGTTGATAACCGGAACATCGATCAGAACTTTGCCCAAGTGCTCAACGGGGCGACAGGTGAATTCAAAGACATGTACAGCCAGTCGGCCAGTCAGCTCAGACAAGTGTTGATCGACAACAAAGCAGTGAGCAAAGGCACCGTTGTCGACGCTTCCATCAAGTCTGCCAGCAAGACCGAGGTGGTAGTCCTGCTGTTCATCGACCAGTCAATCAGCAACATCGTCAATCCTCAGCCTCGAATCGACCGCAGCAGAGTGCGAATGACAATGAAACTGGTCGACAACCATTGGCTAGCAAGCAAAATCGACATCATCTAGCGCAATGCTTGCGACCATTCCATCGCGAGGTCTGAATCGGACCCGCATCTACCAATCGGACAATGCGATGAGTACGCGGACACTCGAAAGACTCGCGCTAGCCATCGCGAGTGCGGCAACCGTCCTATTAGCGGCCGCGAACCCCGCTTGGGCCAGCCCGAACCCCGACGACAACCCTTACACAGTCGTCCCCAACAACATTGCCGGCAGAAGCTGGAATGGACTGGGAGACTGGGAAGTTCGCTATCAACGCGTCGAAGGGGGCGACCCAGATGTGATCGCTGCCATCAACGATGGCATCGATGCGGCGGCAAGTGAGCACGAGAAATCGATCGAATGGCGACCGAGCACCACGCACCACTGGACATTCACCGCAACGGGCACGCTGTACATCCGCCCAAACACAGTATCTGAGCTATTTACCGGCGAATACAACACGGACCTACCAAACATGCCCTTCCACACCATCTCTAGCCGGGTGTATGACAGTCGAAACGGAACACCCATCACCTGGGATAACCTCTTCCAAGACAAGGGCGTCGGCCTGACTAGGCTGTCCGAACAGACGGCAGCCATTCTGCCGACGGCCTATCCGCCGCCCCAGCCAGACGCTTGGAAATCAGCCAGCGGCATGGCACCCGTCGCTGACAACTTCAAATACTGGATTCCAACCGACGCCGGTATTGAACTACATTTCCCCGACTACCAGTTCGGACGGGGATTGAAGGTCATTACCGTGCCGTGGGCCCGGGTGCACGACCTGATCGCGCCGCAGTTCTTCGCGATCGTCGCTTAGCGCGCAGTATCTAGCCTCAGGCGCTGCTCACAGCGACACGCCAAGGGGTAGACGCGCCATGAGACTTCCTGTCGGCGGTACGAAATCTATGACTTCACAATACCGTTCACCGTCCCTATATCTTGCGTACCGAGCATCTCGACAGCGTCCCAGCCGCCCCCAACTGGGTCAGCATCCCCACCAGCGACCACATCGAATGAACAGCAGAAACTACCGATCCAGTCACAGCAGCGACGGGACACAGCTTGCCGCCGGGCGCGAATACTGAATCTGCGGTCTATGGGAAATTTGTTGCCGCACTTAACTGTTAGCGGCAACCGCCGATGCTTGCTTCGTTCTTCTCACCGCTGGGCTACAGCAAACCGCATAACTTCGGCGATCGCCTTTGCAACGACGAACCCCCGCACCGTTCTGGCCCCGAATGCCGATCCTCAGAATTTTGTCATTTGTGACATTGAGTGATATCTGGAATAAGAACGCGCCACCCGTTTGAACGCGGACATCGATGCGGCGAACGCCGATGGCGTCAACTGAAGATATTCGGCACCGGGAGAACGGAATTCGCGGAACTGCACCACGCTCGTCAACTCATTCAGCCACCGTCAGCGGCGCCGACACATACCCTTGGTCGACGCCCCTAGCAGGGGCTGACGAACGCGCGTGGTCACTATTGCACAGAAGCAACCCCTGACGAGCGGTCCATTCGAGGCGCGGCAGATGCCAGGTCAAGAAGAGCGCGAGGAATCTCGCCAGGCTCTCTGACACACGTCGGTGATCGAAGTCGACCGGGCAATGGCCCTCGCCGGCGCGAACGTGTCCAGCCTGGACTCGAGGCAACTCATCCGGAGAGAATTGGCCGCTGCTGTTTACGGGGCGCCGTTCGGCGAATGGCGAGACACGCCGCTTTGCGAGGGGACTCCGCCGGATGGGTAGGCTGCCAGGGATGGCTACCAAGCGGCCGCATTTCGTCCCGCGGGTGTACCTGAACGCCTGGGCCAACGGCCAATCTCAGGTTGCCTACCGCCGTCGCGACATGCCGCAGGCGGTGGTGTCCAGCACCGTCAATGTGGCAGTGGCCGGGGGCATCTACGGCGCCGGCGAGATCAGCGAGGCGCGCGAAAAGTTCTTTAACGACCTCGAAGCCGACTGGCCGTCTCTGCGACACCAGCTCAAGATGGACCGCAACCTCACGGGCGACCGCCGCCAGCTGATGGCCGTCTATCTCGCCATCCAGCTGGCTCGAACGGTCCACCACCGCAATCAGGCGCAATTCATGATCGACCTCGCCGCCAAGACCACCGAGCGTCCAATACCTGCCGACGTGGTCCGCGAGCATCTACGCGAACTGGACGGCGGCGATGACCCCGACGAGAACGAGGTCCAGACGGTGCGCGACCTACTAGAGGGATCGCCCAGCGCCCCAACAGGCGATCAAGCGCACAGTATGGCGATGCAGGTGGCCACGGAGATGGTCGCGCCACGGTTGGAGTCCATGCGGTGGTGCGTTTACGACTTCGGCCGCCCGATTCTGATTACCAGCGACCGCCCGGTGCAGCTCTGGCGCCGCGTCGGGTCCGGCCCAGAAGTCGGAGGCGTCGGGGTCGAAAACGCGGACCAGATCAGGTTCGCGCTGTCGCCGAGCACGTTGTTGGTGATGTCCAGAGAACCGCTTAACCCGACTCAGCTTCCGAACCCACGGTCGATCAATGCTGATACCTTCCGCGACTGCCATCAGTTTGTCGTGGGAACGCCGCAGTCGAGGCATGCACTCAGTGCACTTGACCTGGCGCCTCAGTCACCTCGACTGCGGTTCCGCACGGGCCCCGGCTATGCGACAGGACCGGATGGCACCAACCAGTACGTCGGCGAGGCGCTACACACCTACGTGAGCTGAACACGCACTCAGCAGGTGAGTTCAGCGTCGTCGCGCCGCTGGATTTGGTAGATCCGCGATACATGGAGCCCGCTCAGCTTGGCCAGCCGAGTCGGGGACATTCCCTGCATCAGGCCATCGCGAATCGCGTGATGGAGGTCGCCGACCGTCCGACTGACGGACAGCCGCTGCCGCTCAGCCCATGTTTCGGACGTCTTTCAAGCTGCGGTTCTCCGGCGAAGGCGTCAGCGGCCACGATCTGCGAAGTGATACTGCCGGCATCGTGATTGGCGGCGTGACCGAAGTCGTTGAGGCAAGCTTGGGGCAGCCAGTCGCCGGAACAAAATTCAACTAGTTGAACATTTTGATAGCCGGTGCCACACTAGATGCGGCGGGGTGTGGTTCATCACCAGTGCCGGCCCCTCGGGGCCTGGCTTTTACTCACGAACAACAGCGCTTAGTGCGACGCGAGGCACCCCGCCCCAAAGTGTTCTCGTTACTCACCGCCGCCATCAGCCGAACGGGGCTGAAGCCCCACCTCTTCGGCCCATCGCCGACGGTCCGCGCGCGTCTGAAGCCAACGCTCGCTGACCTCCTGGCCGATACGATGCCGCTGATCCGACAACTTTTCGTACAGTTCGGACTGCGATGCAGCAACGATGTCTAGGTGCATGCGATATTGATCGCGTTCATGGCGGTTCGCATGCGTATAGCAATGCGCCCCAAAGGACCCCGTTCCGAGGTAGACCGCACGCGACACGCATTGGGCGCCAGTGGCGCGAACCGCGCTCTGGCATTGGGGCCTGGGGCCGGTGAAATTCTGCATACGGTCGGCCGGGGGCAGTTGCCAGAGCGCGCGTTCGATCCGATCGCCCACCGACCGCTCAGGCAGGACTCTGGTAGCGCCACCCCGGACCGCGGCGCCGTGCCGGGCGAATATCGCCCTTGGCCGCGACCAGTCCGCGCCCCACCGGGCGTCGAGAGCAGCTCCCTGGTGCACCAGGCTTGCGGCGGCGTGCGCGTTCTGCACGCCACCCTCCGCAACGTCGAGATCATTCTCCAGCTCGTCGAAATTCATATCCGCATGGCCGGACAACGCCTGCAGCACGAGCCGGCATGAGTAATTGTCAATACCTGTGGATTGGTGTTTTTCAGGCGACCTCCGTTCCGGTCGGGGTGGCCGGGTTGTCGGCCGGTTCGGGTGGGGTGATGTCGACGGGTCGTTCGAGCAGTTTGCCTTTGTGGAACACCGCTCCGGCCCGGACCAGGGCGACCAGGTGCGGGGCGTTCACCGCCCGCCAGCGGGCTTGTGCGGCGTCAATGAGCTTGTAGGCCATGGCGATACCCGCCGCGCGGGAACCCGGCCCCTTGGTGACCTTGGTGCGCAACCGGACCGTGGCGAAGGTCGACTCGATCGGATTGGTGGTGCGCAGATGTACCCAGTGCTCGGCGGGATAGTGGTAGAACTCCAGCAGCACATCGAGGTCGTCAACGATCTTGGCCACGGCCTTGGGGAACTTGGCGCCGTAGTCCAGTTCGAAGGCTTTGACCGCGACCTGCGCGTGGTCGATGTCCTCGGCGCCCGCGATTTCCCGCATCGCCGCGATCGCCCCCGGATGCGCCGACTTCGGTAGTGCGGCAAGGACATTGGCCTGCTTGTGAAACCAGCACCGCTGCTCACGGGTATCGGGGAACACCTCACGGACCGCTTTCCAGAACCCCAGAGCACCGTCCCCGACCGCGAGCACCGGGGCGCGCATGCCACGGCGCCGGCAGTCCCGCAGCAGATCCGCCCACGAGTCCGCTGATTCGCGGTACCCGTCGGTCAGCGCGACCAGTTCCTTGCGGCCGTCGGCGCGCACCCCCAGCATCACCAGCAGGCACAGTTTGTCCTGCTCCAGGCGGACCTTGAGATGGATGCCGTCCACCCACAGGTACACATAATCGGTGCCCGACAGGTCCCGGCGGCCGAACGCGGCGGCCTCGTCCTGCCACTGCGCGGTCAGTCGGGTGATCGCCGGAGCCGAGAGCCCCGCCCCCGAGCCGAGGAACTGCTCCAACGCCGGACCGAAGTCGCTGCTGGACAGGCCATGCAGGTACAGCAACGGCAGCACCTCGGCCATCTGCGGGGACTTACGCGCCCACGCCGGCAGTATCTTCGACGAGAATCGTTGCCGCTCACCGGTTTCCGGATCGACCCGTTTGTCGTTGACCCGCGGCGCCTTCACCTCGATCGCCCCAGCGCCGGTGAGCACCTCCCGGACGTTGTGGTGGCCGTTGCGGACCACCAGCCGGTGCCCATTCTCGTCGACCTGATCGACGAACTGGTCGACATAGGCGGCGACCTCGGCCTGCAAAGCGGCGGCCAGCATCTGCCGGGCACCGTCGCGGACAATCTCATCCAACAACGACCGACCGGCACCGCTGCGGGTGTCGTTGGCCTGCGCGACATCGTGAACTACGGTGAGCACGGGCGTGCCTTCCCAACCAGCGCGCCAACGCCGGTCTTGATCAGAAACGAACTGGACTTGTGATCATCCCCGGGAAGGCGCGCCCACATTCACGCCGCCCTACCAAGGCTCATCCACAGGTTCTGATCATTGCTCCCTGACGGGTTCATCACCCCCGGCGGTGCCGCCGACTTCGGTTGGACGGCCTACTCGCCGCTGACCGACGCCATCCACTCCCCGGGAGCCGGCGGTGACCTGTGGATCCTGGGCCTGGCCGTCGGTGGTCTGGGCACCATCCTCGGTGGCGTCAACATGATCACCACCATCGTGTGCATGCGCGCGCCGGGTATGACGATGTTCCGGATGCCGATCTTCACCTGGAACATCCTGGTGACCTCGATCCTGGTGCTGATCGCATTCCCGATCCTGACCGCCGCACTGTTCGGCCTGGCCGCCGACCGCCACCTGGGCGCACACATCTACGACCCCGCCAACGGCGGCGTCCTGCTGTGGCAGCACCTATTCTGGTTCTTCGGCCACCCCGAGGTGTACATCATCGCGCTGCCGTTCTTCGGCATCGTGTCCGAGATCTTCCCGGTGTTCAGCCGCAAGCCGATCTTCGGTTACACCACCCTGATCTACGCCACCATCAGCATCGCGGCCCTGTCGGTCGCCGTGTGGGCACACCACATGTACGCCACCGGCGCGGTCCTGCTGCCGTTCTTCTCCTTCATGACGTTCCTGATCGCCGTCCCGACCGGCATCAAGTTCTTCAACTGGATCGGCACCATGTGGAAGGGCCAGCTGACCTTCGAGACGCCGATGCTGTTCTCGGTCGGCTTCCTGATCACCTTCCTGCTCGGTGGCCTGTCCGGCGTGCTGCTGGCCAGCCCTCCGATCGACTTCCACGTCACCGACAGCTACTTCGTCATCGCGCACTTCCACTACGTGCTCTTCGGCACCATCGTGTTCGCCACCTACGCGGGCATCTACTTCTGGTTCCCGAAGATGACCGGACGTCTGCTCGACGAACGCCTGGGCAAGCTGCACTTCTGGCTGACCTTCATCGGCTTCCACACCACCTTCCTGGTGCAGCACTGGGTCGGCAACGAGGGCATGCCGCGTCGCTACGCCGACTACCTGCCCAGCGACGGCTTCACCACGCTCAACGTGATCTCCACCATCGGTGCCTTCATCCTGGGCATCTCGACGCTGCCGTTCGTGTGGAACGTGTTCAAGAGCTGGCGCTACGGCGAGCCGGTGACGGTCGACGA
Source organism: Mycobacterium sp. 134 (assembly GCF_048282715.1). Classification (NCBI taxonomy): domain Bacteria; kingdom Bacillati; phylum Actinomycetota; class Actinomycetes; order Mycobacteriales; family Mycobacteriaceae; genus Mycobacterium; species Mycobacterium sp. 134. The sequence goes on along the minus strand of NZ_JBLVUN010000007.1, from coordinate 5,784 downwards.
CCCCTGGGGTTACGGCAACTCGCTGGAGTGGGCGACCTCCTGCCCGCCCCCGCGGCACAACTTCACCGAGCTGCCCCGGATCCGTTCGGAGCGCCCCGCGTTCGAGCTGCACTACCCGCACATGGTCGAGCGGATGCGCGCCGAGGCCCACGTGGGCCGCACGCATCACCCAGAGCTCACACCCAACGCGCACACCTCTGCCTAGGTTGCACCACAGCCGGTGCGAGGCCAGAAGGCAATCGAAACCAGTGCCCGCTCAACACCTCTCGGGATGAGAGTCAACACCTCAGACACATGGCAACGGTCGGGCCAACCCGGCAACAAAATCCGGGATTCAACGGCGATGCCCGAACCGCCGGCATCACAGCGGCGGATCGGGCAATCGCAGAATAGATTTCGCGTCGTGCACGGCCGAGAAGGACTATAGGAATCGACTCGGCCACAGGGAACGCCGTTTGGACTTGGTGATGGTGACCGGTGTAGGAATCACGGCCCCGATAGCGCCCGCCCTGACTCCCGCTGCAAGAGTCAGGGACTCGCGGCCCTACGGCTTGCAGGCAAGGTCGACGTAGACGGTTGGTGATGCCGGAGGTTGATTGCGAACACCCGCCCGGATGGGCGGATTCGTTAGTTGAGACGCCTTACGTCCGGGGCGGACAGCTTTCACGGTGCATTGGTCGATGGGCCCGTCGCCAATCTTGCTGATCATGACGTGGAAGCCTTGCGCCTGCAACATGCCAATGGTGGCCTGCGCACTCTGCTGCGCGGTGGGCGCCGCGCCAGCCGGGCCCGCTAAGCCCACCGCGACGATGCTCGCCGCGGCGCCGACAAGAAGTGACGTTGTCTTACGGCGCTTTCGATAGGTCATTGAGACTTCTCCTTTCGTCGGGATTCAACCGACGCATTGTCCGGACCATTAACCTCGTGGCCATAATATGTTCAGGTTGGCCGACCGATCGGATATTCATATCGAATGCCTTTCTAACGGCTCCGAACAATACAGTCACATATCATTTACCTAGCATTTCGTAAATCATCGTCCTGTCGAACAACGTGTCAACAACCAACAATTGGCTGCTCGGCGGTGTCAAAATATGTGAAAAGCTTGGCCTGCAACCGGATGCGCTCCTGGGCCAAGCTCCTGGCGATCGTCGAGGTAATCAGCCGGTCCGCACTCTTCCCGCGACGCGACCGGTCATGTGGATGAACGTCATAGCACTGCGTCAATTGGTCCCAATGCAGCAACGACGCATTATCGGTCACTCATTGGCCATTTCGATGCGACACCTCAACCCGAAGTTCGCAGCGGCTAGCTCCGGGGACGGCAGGCCTCCGGCAGCTTGTTGGCGCCAAACGGGGATACAAATCTCGCGGTCGGCAAGGAGGTTGCCGCTAGTCCGACGACGGCGGTGATCACAACGGCGGATCGGCGCCGGCCGTCGATCGCAGTGATCGTCAAGACTGCCGGCACGAACACGCTCACCCATGCGGATGGCCAAGTGCAGCCCCAGGGGCCCCGCCCAACCAGCGGGGAATAGCGTGTGTGCGGGATGCAGGATGCAGGATGAGGCCGTTACCGGGTGGTTTCAGATCGAGGATGGGGTCTCGTTGAAGCCGTCCGGTTCGCATTGGATGGTGATGTGAGTGATCGAGTATTCGCGTGCCAGCAGGTCGCGTACCGCTTGCAGAACGGCGGCGTACTCACCGTCGGGCTCGACCACGATGTGCGCCGTTGCGGTTTCCATACCTGCGGTCAGCGTCCAGACGTGCAGATCGTGTACGGCACGCACGCCCGATACCTTTTCAAGCTTGCGTTGGACCTCGTCCACGTCGAGCCCCCGCGGGGCGAACTCCATGATGATCCAAAACGCCTCGCGCATCAGCGCAGCGGTGCGGGGCAAGATGAACAGGCCGATCGCGGCGCCGACAATCGGATCGGCATACCGCCACCCCGTTACGGTCACGATGACTGCCGCGACGATCACGCCGATGGAGCCCAACATGTCCGACAGCACCTCTAGGTAGGCGCCCTTGACGTTGAGGCTCTCCTTGGCCCCAGCGGTGAGCAGCCAGAAGCTCGTGGCGTTGACCGCCAGCCCGACTATCGCAACGATGAGCATCGGCACACCCAGGACGTCCGGCGGCTCCCGGAACCGCTCGTATGCCTCATACAGGATGTAGCCCGCTACACCGAACAGCAGCAGTCCATTGCCCAGCGCGGCAAGCACTTCCAGCCGGTAGGTGCCATAGGACCGCTGACCGGTTGCGGGGCGCCGAGCGAAGTAGATCGCCGCCAGCGCCATACTGATCCCCAGTACGTCGGTGCCCATGTGTGCGGCATCAGATATCAGAGCCAGCGAGCCGGTGATGATTCCACCGATCAGCTCGACCAAGAGGTAGCCCCCGGTGAGCGCTAGCGCTGCCCATAACCGCTTGACGTGTTTGGCGCTCGCCGAGACGGCCGAACCGTGCCCTTGTCCTTGCCCCACGACCTGCCTCCCTAAAAAACGCGGACAGGGCCCGCGGTGAAATCTCTTGGCGGTCTTGACTGCCTCGTCCAGTGGGCCAATCCTAATGGTCGCCCGCGCGCTGTCATGGGATCACGGGGATCGAATTGGCACTGCGGTAACGCGCACCAACATCGAAAGCCGGTGTGCACCTCAAAAGCGATCTCGGCTGACCGGACCAGCCCAGCAACGTGCGCCGACCAGCACCAGCAGTCGGTAGGGGCATCACCGGACCGGACGGTTTCACACACTTGGTCGGTCAAGTCCGCGATGGCCATCGTCTCGTTGACTGCGATGTCGCAAGAATCCGCGGTCGGGATCTACGTGGCAACCCGTCACGGGCCTGGCCGAGAGCGTCCGCCGCAGCGGGAGGCCGCCCCGCTCTACTGCAGTGATCGACCCCCGGCCGACGGACTGGACAATACGTCCGCCGTGGTTACCTCTGGCTTTATTGCAGAGCACCCCTACAGAATCCACCGCTGTGCTCAGTGGTGACCGTATCGGCGACCGTGGTGGCTGTCGTAACCTCCGCCCCCGAACAAGGAGCCGAGGAAGCCGCCCTGTTGGTAGGGCTGCGGTGGGTACTGCTGAGGTGGTGGGTACTGCTGCGGCGGCGGTGCCGGCGGAGCCGGCGGTTGGGCAGCTGCGGCATAGAACTTCGATTCGGCCTGCGCGAGAACTTCAAGCTCGCCCCGGTCGAGAAATATTCCGCCGCATCCGGTGCACTGGTCGATCTCCACCCCGAACCGTTGCACCGCCAACATCTGTGAGCTGCATTTCGGGCAGAGCACTGCTGCTCCGCCGCCTCCGGAAGGCACTGAACTCGATGACTGTGTCATCTTCGGCCCCCTTCTGTATCGGTTGTCATCAGTACCGTCAGTCTATGCGCGCGTGCGCATTTGCGCCGCGACCCACTGAATCGACTTTCCCGAGCGGGCCGGCGGGTAACCGAGCGCGGGGGCACTCCCGCGGTCACATGCAGGTGAGGATGAAGGCCGGTTCAACGCGTTCTGGGGGGTTGCGTTGGCGCCCATTGATTTCAGCGCTCTCGGTGGATCACGTTTGGTCGCCAATTTCGGCGGGGCCGGACGCGTTTCTGCCTTCAACCCCGGGCGACGGCAATTGTCATCGACCTGCCTACGGCTTGTCCGCCGGCAACCCGATCCAGCCGCTCTGCGTCGGTCCGCGACGAACTGCGCCTGCACGTTCGTCGACGATCGTCACCGGCGACGCGGCGCTTTATTACTGCGTGAGCCCTGTTCGTTGTGCAAGCCAAGGTAATTCACGCATCAAGGCGGTGGAGAACACTTGCCAGTCATGGCCGCCGGGCACTTCGCGGTAGGTGGTGTTCATGCCAGCGGCTCGGGTGGCGTCGTAGACGGCGCGGGCTTCTGCCTTGGTGTCGCGGTCGTCGGCGCCGACCACCACCGCTCCTGCGCTGTCGGGGTAGCGGCGCGCACGCAGCAAATCCAACGGGTTGATGCGTTGGAACGCTGCCTTATCGCCGCCGAATGCTTCGGCGATGGTCTGAGACTGATCGCCCAAGCTGGGCTCAGGGCCCCCGGATATGTCGAGGAAGGTGGGGTAGACGTCAGGGTAATTTGTGGCGAGCTGAAGCGCGCAGGTTCCACCGTAGGAGGCGCCGCCGACGGCCCACGCTTGCGGTTCTTGATCGACAGCAAGATTGGCCTTGATCCAGGCCGGGACGTCGCGGGCGATGTAACTGGCGGCATTGCCGAGCCGCGAATCCAAACATAGGGGGTTGCCGAAGGGGCTCCCGGTGCCATCGACGACGACTACCACCGGCGCCAGACCGCGGTGGGCTTTTGCGAACTCATCGAAAGTCTGGACGAGTTTGCCGCCGCGCAGCCAGTCCTGCGGTGATCCGGGCTGTCCTGGTACCAGAATCAGCACTGGCAGTTGGGGGCGGGGATCGGCGAAAAAGGCTGGTGGAAAGTAGAGTTCGGCATTGCGCGCAGGAAAGCCCGACAGCGACCCCGGGATCGGCGCTGAAGACAGTTTGCCCCCGCGCGGTAACCCGGGTGGAGGTGACCAGCGCATCGCGATCGGGCCGACGTCGGCCAACAGTCGCGGTGGACGCTTCACGACTTCGGGCAGCGCGACATAGCTGAAGCGCCGGGCCCCCACCGCATCGGCCAGCGTGGGATAGGCAGCGAATATCACATTGACTTGATTGGCACAGGCTAAGACGACGACCGCCGCGGCGGCGGCCGACCACAGCATACGACGCATGCCCGGTGCGAGGAACCCACCGACTGCCACGACCGTCACAGCGAACACCGACACCCCAGCCCACACGTATATCAGCGGTTGCAGGCGGTCGGGAAACAGCTTCCACTCGTTGCGTGCCAGGTCGGCGACGATGACAGTGGTGATCACAGCCACCAGCGCGCACCCAGCCAACATCACCGCCTTGGTACACGCACGGCGGGGCGCCAAGACCATTTGAGCCAATAGCAATGCGGCGGCTCCGATTCCGGCCAAACGCAGCAGGACCGGGAACGGACCGGACAACAATGCCCAGTTCAGCACCGCGCTGCACCGTTGAGCCGCAGGTCGTTTGCGTCGTTGGTGAGTTCTGGGTGATGTGTGCGGCCCACGTGGGCCTCGGAGGGGATCAGCTCGACCATGTGCGGGCAGTGTCGCTCGAACACCGGGCGCTCCGAACGGATCCGGGGCAGCTCGGTGAAGTTGTGCCGTGGCACCGCCACGTCAAGCGCATCGATCCGCCGCGGGAGCACAAGGTTGAGTTCTCCGACTCGGAGCGCTTCGGCTACCAAGAGATCCTCCGTAATGATCGATCGGCTGCCGTGCGGTATCGGGGACAAGGGTGTCTGCAACCGCGACCAGCGCTCGCAGTCTCCGTCACCACCTCGCTGATAACAACTGTACTTCATACGTACTGCCGCACTACGTAGTTGCGGGGATCGGCGGCCAGACAATGACATCGGCAGTGCGCCGCTCACGGCGGCGCAAGGAACATCCTGACACCGGCCGGCCGTTGAGTATCGAAGCCCTCGACGGCGGGCATGGAATCTGCGCGTCGTCGGCGATCACCGGCGCGCGAGGCATTCGTCGATGAGGTGCAGGGCCGAGGCATGCGGCCCATTAGCTTTCGGAATCGCTTTCCACTCCCGTGTTTTGACGATCCGCGTAGGTGCGAGCACTCGGCCTCTGTGTGAGCCCGTGTGCGGTCTTCATTTAGGCGGCGCCGACAAGTGATTTGACCTGGGTGGGGGTCACCTGCATCACGGCC
>NZ_JBLVUN010000005.1:0-169484 GCF_048282715.1 Mycobacterium sp. 134 | reverse complement strand
ATCTACCACGAGACGAAGAGCACCATCTACCACGGTTCAGATAATCCGGGAGGGTTCCAGCTGGTGCTCTGCGATCTTGGAACGCCGAAGAAGGACGACCCGCAGACCTACGGACGCATCCGAGCGGGCTTGATCAGCAGGGAATCCCGTCGAGCATGATTCGGTTCGTGCACGAGGCGAGCACCCCGAAGGCTCGTGAAGCATTGTTCGCCGCATGCCGCGATGGACGCGTTGCGGTGTTGATCGGAAGTACTTCAAAGGTCGGTATTGGCACCAACATTCAGAACCGGCTCCATTCGCTTCACCACGTCGATCCAACGTGGACGGCAGCGGCGTGGGAGCAGCGCAATGGCCGCGGGATTCGGAACGGAAACCAACACGAAGAGGTGGGAGTTTCATTCCTACGTGGTCGGAATACGTTGATGCACGTTCGGCACGCCCAGCGAAAGTCGCGCGGTTTCGAGCAGCTGTACCGCAGTGACGGGCAGGCCCGGGAGATCGAGGACATTGGGGGAGGCGACGCTGAGTTTCGGGGAGCTGAAGGCTGCGGCAGCCGGAAACGACCTCCTGTTGCGCCAGCACACGTTAACGGCCCTACCCAGATCCGCAAGCTACGGCTGGCGCATGTATCAGTGCAACAGAACGTGCGCGCACTCGTCGGACCAGGCCGCGCCGACGACCGGGCGGATGCATCCGAGTCGCCAGCGTGCTGCGCCGCGTCGCTGGCCAGCATCTCCCCACCATGGCGGGGATCAATTGGAGGATTCGGCTAATGCGGTGTGCGGTACGGGGCGGGTGCTGTCAGCCTGCACTACAGCCGATGCCAGATCGCCGCGTGGCGATCCGGTCCGCTGAGACGGACCCGGGTTATCGGCTGGATCTCAGTTTCGACTACCAGAATGTGTGGTCTGCGAAAGCTGCCGCCGAAGGTTCGGCGGAGCGGCGCTGCGGCCGTGCGAAGCGTGGGCCGAGCGCACGGTAGCCGATTGGATCAACCGTATCGGCGATGAGATCGCCAGCACCCGTGGGCAAGCCGAACAGGATCGGCGGCAGGCGACCGACGCGCGGGCGACCGCATCGGCGGCAAACACCATCACCGAGCCCGTTGAAGTTGGTGGCGGCGCGCGTAGAACTGGAACGGGTCAACCAAGCGATCGCAGAGGAACTGCGCGCCACCGACAAGGCCGCTGCCGCTGCGTAGAACCCGGCTGAGCTGAGTTTCAGGTAAGCAGCAGCTAATGCGGCGAGCGGAGCGGTTGCCAGACAGCGTGACGAAAGGGGAGGACGCGCCGGGCGGCGGTCCTCCCCTTCCCGTGGCTGGAATGGGTGTGGGTGGCGGCGCTGTAGAACCTGAGATGTGTCCGATGGCCGAGATCGAACGCCGTTGGCGGCAACGTATTAGGGCGGGCCTTGACTCAAGCTGGGAGAAATACGTGAAGAACGAGACAGTGACTTGCCGGTTCAAGGATCGCGATGAGGACGATGCGCGTGTGTGGCAAGCCCGACAGTTGGCCAACGGACGCTGGCGGGGTGTGGGGCGAAGAGGGCCCGGTGGACTGACCTACGCCACCTACGAGCTGGAACTTCTGACCAGCGAATATCGCGTCACCTGGGTCATAAGATTTGTCTGCGACGTCTGTGCGTGATGCGGCCGAACGAGCACTCATCGTGCAGCGTGACCCGACGAGCATCGCCACGGTGTTCACCGTTCAACCACACCTAAAGGGCGGCAACGGCGTTGCCGGCATCGGCCAGGCCGTGACGATCGACCTGGACGAAACGGGACGATGACCGTTGACGAGTGGCCTGCTGCGGTGAGCGCCGCGCAGGCCACTTTGTCAGTGGCCCGATCTACACTTCGACTAAGTCAAAGGTCCGCCAGATGGGTGGGCCATGTCGAGTCCCATAAGGGGAAACCATGACCAACCTGACCGAGCTGTACATCGCCGTCGCTGTTGACGACGCCCACTTGACCCGGACTCGCACCGGAGCACGCGGGGCCGAGCCAACGCGGCCCTGACCACGTGCACGGCCGCTGACGTCGCCGCCCACCAGCCCGTTGACATCCAGCAGTTGCGAGAGCTGCTCCAGATCCGGCCCGCAGCGAGCAGGGGTCGGACGTGTGACCGCGTTGGGCATTCAAGACCTCGAAGACATCAATGTCGGCGATCCCGATGGGCATCGACATACAGATCTACGAGCGTCACGCCGCGATCAGCCGCCTGTACAACGAAATTCAAACTCTTGAACTGCAAAGGACCCATCTGTAATGACCACCACGAAGCTCGGAAGAACGCAAAGCGCGGTCTTGCGTCGACTCGCCCAGAAGCGCGATAGCGGAATCTGGTACCCCGGCTGCGGATGGATCTGGGACAACGTCAGTCGCACCGTGCGCATCACGGAATCCTTGGAGCGACGAGACCTCGTCGACGCCATCCCCGGCACCGGAGGCCGGCCAACCCAGTATCGGCTCAACGAAGCCGGCCGGCCTGGGTCGACCACCACGACCCCGTTCAACAGATCGCCCGCGCCGTGGCCGAACGATCCGCCGCCGCGGAAACACGGTGACCCACGCGGAAACCGGCTGGGCATGCGTTCTGCCGGCGTGTGGCAACACTGCACCCGCACAAGACCAGCCATGCAGCGAATGCGCCGCCGCGTGGGGACCGTTTCTGCGTCCCCGCCTCTCAGAGCGATCGCCGGCCGATGCGCAGCCCATCCTCTGCCACATCACGGACAGATCAGCTGCGGCCGGCGATCTGAACGCCACATCGATCGCTGTCGCACGCGCCGCTTCGGCAGGAAACCACCCGGCCATGACAGCGAAACCGCCCAATGAGCGCAAACGCAACCAGCGATGCTGGCTCTGCGAAGAGAAACACACGTGCACCAAGGAACCCAACGTTGTTTAGATCGCGCGCGCGCGCATGCGCGCGCGCGCGCGCTGCGGCGGTGCAGGGGCTGGTCGTTTGTATGCCGTATTACCCCGGTGGGTAACCATATTCGACTGACGGTAAGTGTCGGTAGGGCGCGATAGAATTTGTGGGGTCGGGCGTGCCATCAGGGTGGCCCCGCGGTCCCGAAGGGAAGCAGCAGATGGTCAAGACATTGGCGGGGTTGCGGCGTGCTTTGCAACCAGGAGCGGTGATCGAACTGGCATATCGGGAGCGGCCGACGCTACCAGGTGGGATTGATGCCACAGGGGTACCCCAGCGCGTGGTCAAGTCGCAAGGCAACGCCGTGGCTTTGGAGTCTGTGCGGACGGGCTCTGATGCGCCGTCTCGTTGTACTGGCCGAAGGCCTCGGAGGTGACCTTCTCCATCGAGGCGGGTACCTGTGCGTCGTTGTTCACCATTCGCGGTATGACGTATCGGATCGTGCAGGACTCGCGCGTTGGCGCCGCGGGTGCGGGGGTCGGTAATGGGGTGCAGAGTCGAAATCGAAGCCGCCGAGTCCGGTACCCGAGGAGCGGGCGAGGAGCGGCCACTGTACTGGCGGCACTGGGCCTGTGGTGTGGCGAACCGGGGGAGAAGGATGGCGTCGATGCCCTCCTGGACGTGCTCGAATCGGCCGGCTTCGAGGCGGAAGCCCGTCAGGACGGAGTAGCTATCGTTGGCTATCTCGGCAAGTCCCGCGAGGAGGATGAGCCTGGTCGGCGCTGGCGCCCTATGTGCCGACGGAGTCATTTGTGCAGTGGCTTGGGGAGGACGGCATCGACTGGCGCAACGTTGTGCGAGACGGCGCAATGGTCAGCCACGAGTCCGTTGGGATGACGACGGTGTGGGCCCGGTACGGGCGCCGGAATTGGTCACGGTGATCCCGGTGCAGTACCGCGATGCGGCCAATTGGAAGGTGGCGGCCCGGATCCAGTTACGGGGGCTATCACCGCCAGCCGATCGCATCTTTGCGGGTGTGCTGCATGAGGGGTGCTATTTCGTGCCGCAGCAGATCGGTCAGTCGCACCTGGGGGCTTCAGCGTGGTCGTCGTTTCCTTGCGACGATGACCACGGGTGGCACGAGATGGAGCTCGACAGCGTCCCCAGATCGGCGCGCCGATGAGATGCAGAAAATTGTCGACCGCGGCGAAGACGACGAATGTGGCACGGTGGCCGACTTCGTCGACGGGTGGCCCGGGCAGTGGCCGCTGGCTGGGATGCCGGAGGCCACGACGAGGATGAGGGCAAGAGCGATGGGGCCGGTCGGGCGGGACCATCGGAAAGCGCGTCGTCGAGCGAGTGCGGACGCCGGCAAGTTTCATGCCGAAACTACCCGCAAGGGCGTATCTGTTGAGCCTACGAACTCGTAGGGTTGCAGGTGGTGCTGCAGGCCCGGCGAGCAGCTACTGCACGCGCATCGATCGTCGACGCCGAAGCGCCGCGATCAGATCTTCTTCATGGCATGGCCGCTGCTAGGGGTCAGGTTTACTCAGCGTGATGTGAATCGAGTGGTGGTGGCGTGTGCGAGCACGAATGAAGTGATGTCGGTCCAGGTAGGTAGTGTTGTGCGCTGTGGGGCAGGCCATCTGGGGCGAGCCCCAGATGAATGCCCAGAGGGGTGGTTGTGTTGATGAAGTCATTGGCCGAACTGAAGCGTGCGCTGCAACTGGGAGTTGTGCGCAATGGTGCATCGCGAGGATCCACCGTTGCGCGGTGGGTATGACGCTACAGGTAAGCCGCGCAGGGTGGTCCGAGTCCAGTCGAAGGGCGTGGCGTTCGAGTCGATAGTGCCCGGAATCGACAAGCCATCGTGGCTACATTGGCCGCGCGCTGCCGATGTGTTATTCGCGGTGGAGGAAACCACGGGCGCGGATTTGTTCACGGTCTCAGGCCCTGATGTACCGCATAGAGAATTCGGACCGAATGGAGCCTTCGGGGCCATCGGGCGGTGCGGCCTAATGGCCGGCTATGTGCTTGATGCCGCACTGAGGATCGCGTGGTCGCGAGAGTGCCGGTGTGGAGCCGTTTCCGCATCATCGACCAGGCGTTTAGCAAGTGGGTCGAAGATCTCGGGGAGGAGCTGGAGCTGGAGCTGCCCAATCCCGCCGAGTTCGGCGCGGGCGGAACTGGCCCGTCTGGTGACCTCGGCGCAAGAGGCCGGCGTCTTGGATGGGGATCCGCGGCTGAACATTGCAGTCAACGGTGATGACGAGTACGGCCCAGACGGGGTGGACGGGTATTACGTGCTGGTGGACAACAAAAGCGCCGGCTATCCGAAGACCAGCCTGACGTCGGGATGGAGGGAAGTCTGCGGGCCTCTCGAAGGCACTCCGCCGTGTGAGGCGGCGCGGTTCTATCTGGGATGGCGGTGCGCGATGAAGCCAACACAGTGTTGCAGTCGCCTGTCTGTGCGCCCGTATCAGACTGGCGGACAATGGTTGTCATCCACCAGGCGGACCGGCGCTTTTACCCTGCCGTCGTGCTGTGTCCCAGCGAAACCGCGGCGCTCAGCAGGCTCAGGGACGACTTCAGCGACGAACTCCACCGGCCGCGAGATTGCGGACGACGATCTATTGGGTTGGCTGGATCGCGAGTGCTCGGTGAGCGTCAGAATCGCCGAGGTGCACACCCTCTAGGAGGATCGCGAGGGTCTTCGCGAGTATCGTGCGGTCCTTCCGCGATTCGCGGAGCGGAATCGGTTGTCGGTGGGGCAATGTAGCGTTCGGGTTGTTCAGGCACACCAGTCGGGTGAGCCTCGGATCCTGAAGGGACAGCCACCTGCAAGCGACGAGATCGAGACCCGTGGTGATCCGGGGCAATGCCCGTCGCCGCCAGGAGCTGCGCCGCAGCAACGCGGCGCGGCCGATCCCCGATGGGCGGCGCAAGCGCACCCGTTCGTGGGTAAGCAGACAGACCGCAAGGAGTGGCGCTGATGGACGCTTATGAGCACGGGTACGGCGAAATATTTGCGGGCCGTTGACGTTGAACCGGACTGGCGTTCGAGATGTTCAACTCCGGTGGGGAGTCATGATTTTCGAGGCCCGCCTTGAAACCGGTCACTACGTTTGGGTGTCCGATGCCGACGCGGGTGTTTGGTCTCTGCCTCGTCTCGTCGGGAGATGGAAGCCGCGGGCACGGCTGTCGGCTACCACCTCGCCCGCCACCCGCCGATGATGGCGCCTGAGCGGGCTGCGGAGGTCTACGGCGGCACCGCTGCCGACTACAGCAGGGACTCAAGGTCGAGTGGCGCGGCGATTGTGACAGCAATCGTTGTGTGGCGTCTGTACATCACGGCACGGCGTCGGCTGAACGACTTCCTGAGTTGGTCGAGTTGGCGGTCTCGAGTCTGCCGCGCAACGCTCACCACAACATCAATGCAGGCGAGTTCGGACGAGCTGTCGGTACTGACCTACCCTGCCCGTGCGAACGAGAGCAGCTCGTCTGCACGGGCGGCACCCACACCGTGACCTACGGCGTCGATGACTACTGAGTCGTACACCGGAATACCCAGCGGTGCAGTGCAAATGAAGGGTTAGAGGAGCTCTGTATGGAGATTGCGGTGTACTTGAATGAGGCCGAGTTGGGTGATGAACGTGCCTTTGCGTCTGAGAGCGCGGTGTTGCGGCTGGCGGTGCAGTTTCAGATGCCTGTGCCCGCGCATCGGGCGGGCTGCCCGTCGAGCTGCTGGAGACGGTGTTCGACCAGCTCAACATCGGTGGATACCTGATCGGCGGCGGAGCCGTGGGCGGCGCGGTACCTGGAAGCAGGAAACCGGTTGCTGTCGGTCGGTGACGTCGTGGTCGTTGCCGGAAGCGCCTACGCGGTGAGCTTCGATGGCGTTGCCGAGCTGAAGGCTGTCGATCTTCTTCTTCTTCTTCATGGCGATGGCGATGTTCTTCTTCTGCAGAGAGGGCAGGGATGAGTGTGTCTGAGCTTCGTCGATGTTTCGGCGGCACCGGTGTTGTCGGTGGGGCCTTGTAGTGTCCTTTTCGGATAGGCCAGCCTGCTTGTCCCAGCGCTCCCGCTAGGGAGCCGCCCCGACTTTCGGCGGATGAGCGAGGTGGCTCACGGAATGGCCAACGGAGTAGCACGATTCGTCGGGATGGCCACAGGGTCGGCTGTCATGCGGATGGCCTGGCCCGTCACCTGGTACGGCGACGCGCGTCTTTTCGCTGTCCCGCTATTGCAGGGGTTCTCGATGGTGGTTGCTTCGACCCTGAACGATGCCGTGTCCATTCGCGGCGATTCGGATGCTGTGGATCGAGGCGTGGAGACGCTGATATTCGGCGTGTCTGCGAACGGAATGGAAATCGACCCAGAATGAAAGGTTCTGCCGTGCGGTGGACGCGGCAAGCCGGTACAAGATGCCCTGAGCGAAGCCGGATACTCGGTTCTGGCATAGCACAGTGGAAATGGACATGAGCATTTCACGGATGAGGGCGAGTTGAACTCTGTGGGGAGGAACGGCGCGGTGGTATCTGGCTTGGTTCGAAATCCTGGTGGACCTGGCGGCACGGCGCGGATGGACACTGGGAACCACTGCCGAGGGCGGGTTTGTGGTGGACCCGAGGTGGCGATGAGGCGGCAGGCGACGTTCTCGTGAAGGCATCGCAACGGTTGATTCGATGAGGCTGATACAGGGTCCACCACCCGCGACCACCATGAGCGGCGATCCGCGGCCTCAGGGTGTGGAACTGGAGCGCGAGATAGCTGCGGCAGGTGGCAGAGGCGAGCAGGGGTTGTCGCTCATCCGTCACTGGCTGGAAGGAGCCGCCCCGCAACTTCGGCGATCCCAGCTTGGCCAGCAGGCCGTGCCCCGTTCATGAGGAACCACCGCTGGGCCCGCAGGTGAATGGCCGACGTTCGGCAGGCCTGAGGGAAGCCAGGACGGTGCGTCAGTAGGACGGGTGTGGATTGAGTACACCGAGGAGGACGGCGGCACCGGCTCGGCACGATGGGGCCGCACAGAAGATCGACATGTGGACGCGATTCTGAATGCTGCGGAAGCGGCTATTGGGAGACCACCGGATACGGCGTCGTGAGCGAGCGGCGAGCGGTGGGGAAGTTGTCGGTATGCGGCTGTAATGTTCGTGCTGGTTGGAGCGCACCATTCGGGTGGCTTCCGCAAGCCCCTGGGGGTAATCGTGTCGGGACAATTGGAGAATTGCCGGCGCTAGCTGCTCGACACCCCAAGTGACTGCGTCCGTCGCGATTCCGAGGAGGGTGCCCGTGATGGTGATTCTGCGGGGGCTGCCAGCGTCGGGAAAGTCGAACGTGGGCCAAGGGCATGGCGCGATGCCGTCCCGGGCCAGCGGCTGATTGTCGGACGCGACCAGATTCGCCACGACGTGTTCGGGTGCTTCCGTGGGCTGACCCAGCTACAGGAGGACACCGTGACCGAGATTGAGGTGAGCCCTTGTCGCCCAGGCACTGCTCGAACGCAAGTCAGTGGTGATCGACGACACCAATGTCGAAGACGTCGATCTGGCGCAGTGGACCGACCTGGCCGCACGGCTTGCGTGCGGTTCGAAGAGATCGACGATCGACACCCCGCACATGAGTGTTTGGTGCGTAACCGTGAACGCGGGCTTCTCCGTGGACGGTTCGTCTCCGAAGATATCGAGTGGATGCACGAGCTGTCGAAGGAGTCGATCCGCGCGAGCGCTGTGTGATCCAGATTCCGCCGCCACTGTGAGGAAGGTCAGAGCGGAGCGGCGGAATCGCTGTGGAGCCCAGGTACTCATGAGATAAGGGGAATCAGCAGGTTGCGGCGAAGCCTGGCCACTGAAGGAATGGAAGCGACAACCCCACGCGCTTTGCAGGTTCAAGGCGAAATGTAGTACCGCCAGACTGACCATCGGCAGTCGAGGTCTTTTTAACTAGCCCAGCGACGAGATGGTCGGCAGGCAACGAACTGGACGCATCGCCCTGGAGGATCCAGCCTTGCGCCAACTGCGGTGGTGCTGAGGTGACCATGGGACGAACAAAGCCCAGGCCCAGTGGAGGAAGTGTTCGTGATGATGTCAGGCCGCAGGATGGCCTTGTCCAAATCAAGTTGATGAACTTGGCAATGATGAGGAATGTCTGTAGCTGGTGGAGTGATGAAATGGAGGTATGTGATGGACCAGGAGGCTGGGCTTCGTCAAATGCTTCTTGCCATTTTTTTTTTTTTTTTTTTTTTTTTTTTTTTTTTTTTTTTTTTTTTTTTTTTTTTTTTTTTTTTTTTTTTTTTTTTTTTTTTTTTTTTTTTTTTTTTTTTTTTTTTTTTTTTTTTTTTTTTTTTTTTTTTTTTTTTTTTTTTTTTTTTTTTTTTTTTTTTTTTTTTTTCTCTGCAGGGGTGTGGACTTGTAATGAGACGTGTCGGTAGTCCGCAGAATGGTCTTGTGTTGTAGGGCAGGCCATTTGGGCTTGCCTGAGATCCCGGAAGGGGAGAGTGTTGTTGAACACGGTTATTGGACTGGCCCTGTCATAAAGGTGGAGAACCACTACAGCGACGGCCACCAGTCCAAGAGGGTCGAATCGGTCAAGGTGGATCCGTCGACGAGATGAGGGACTGTGGATCAGCTGCAGGAATTCACCGGTGACGGTCACGGTATCGACAGCGATCTGGGTTAGTCGCGCACGCGGCACGATTGTCGAGGCACCCAAGATGCCGGAGCTGGTTGGCCGAAGCAATGAGTGGTGCGGATCGTGACCGCGCCCACCGCCGGCCCGTGGTAATCAACGCGGTCACGTCGCTACGCGATGCGTTCGCTGACATCCATGTCATGCAGTGAGTGCGCGATGCAGACCTGCCCGGACAACTGCGAATTCAGCGACTACAGCGAGCTGCCCTGCGCGATCACGACGAGACGAACTTCGATGTGCGCGAGACGATCGACGACTGCGCGGAAGCACTCGTGGAGGTATTGGAGGAATGGCTGGGCGTGGGCGGCCAGCCGCCCCGGCCGAGGAAGCGGCGACACAAGGCGCACTTGAAGCGAGCGCTACAGCCCGCAGCGCCAGCTGGTTGCGGCGCGGCCCTGCCGAAGCCGGCCATGTCCGGTCCGTGATGGAGCCCAGGATCTCGACCGAAGAGAAGCAGATGTCAAACCACTGAGCGTAAGACGCGAGAATCAGGGCAGGATGTTAAAGGAGTTCGCGAAGAGCGCCCGCCTTCACTTCGGCAGTCACCCGGACACGTGGTCAGTTGCCAAGGCCGCGGAGCGATCTTGGCAGATCGTTCATCAAAGCGGGGTCGACCACTCCGCCCGACGGTGGCCGACGAAGCGGGCGGCGAAGGAGGAGCTTGGAACCGGTCGTCATCACCGGCAGTGGGAGGAAAACACGGCCTGGCTACTGGGCAGTTCTACAGATCCGAGGTTGCGGCAACTGGCCGCCGATGTACAAGGCACGTCGTCGACAGCGTCCTGTCGGAGCTTCCGCCGGTGGTATGGACCGACGGTGCTGGTCACCGCCATGTCATCGAGCAGGCCTCCTTGCATGGCCGGTTCGGACCATTGCTTCGACCCGCTGGGGTTTGACTTGTGGGGGTAGACCATGCCGTCTGCAAGTACAGCGCGGCCCATGACCCGCGCGCCTTTCCAAACGCAGTCCCTTTCGGTCGCGAGACGAAGAATGACCACCCCGATAGGACAGTAGTAGGCATGACGACGGAGTTTCCGCGTCAGCCCACCTGGCGGACCGACACTATGCAGACTGACCAGGTCGGACGACTGCCTTCACTGCTGACGACGAGCGCGTTCTAGCGCTACACGTCACCGAGGCGACAGGCAGGCCAAACGCCTATTTCCTGATGTGCTTGGACAAGGGGACATCGTGTCTCGCTACCAGCTGCTCGAAATGCAGATGAAGTCCCAGCTGTTGAGCCAGCGGACGCATCACGAGCGGAGGTCAGCCAGTTGCGTGCTCTCGTAGGCGCTGCGGGCGAGTGGTGGAACACGTGTGTGAAGGCACGTCGGGGCGGTCGCAAGACCATCCAGATCGCTTGATGCCGGAAGGGCATCGGGGGTAGGCGACTCGGTGGGGATCCGCTCTAGCCCGTTTCCCTCGCAGGGCTGGGGAGGGGTGTTAGTAGATGCTGAGGCTCGATTTATGTTGTGGCGTAGTGGTATAACGCCTTCGAGTGTCGGTGTCCATTGTAAGACTGACGTAGTGAGGCTGGTCAATCGGGTCGGCCTTCGTGTTCCCGGAAGGGGAGTTTCGTGACTGCTGTCGTTGAGGGTTCGGTGGATACGGATATTGTGTGGTCGGTGGCCGAGTTGCTTGGGTCTGGTGTGGAACCAGGGTCGATGGTGTGGAGCGTATGGACCTGTGGGAGCGTGGCGGGTTGGCGGGTTGGCTGGTGGTTGAGCGTGGCTCTTGCGCAGGGTGCGGAGCGGCGGTGTGCGGTCGTGATGCCTGATGCGCACGAGGTGGTGGTTGCCGGGCCGATTTCAAGGTACGGGCTTGGCTGGCCCGATCCCGACCGACGAGGCGATGCCGGGATGGGCGTCGGCGATCGCTGCAGCTTTCTGGAGCACCCAGGATCTGCGTGCCGAGCGGAACGCGGCCCGTGCGGCGTTGGTTGCGAAGGATCAACGCCTTGAAGAATATTGGTGGATGCAGCCCACGAGTATGCCGATGGATACCAGCTTTGTAACGATTTGACGAGTTCATGCTTTCTCGGTGCCTTGCTGGTGCTCGAATGACTACATCGCGGGAATGAATTAACGGTGCGAGTGCGTATTCCGGTGTCGTCGTACAACTCCGACGCCGCGGGTGAAAGTGTAACCGACGAGATGGTGCAAGAGGCGATTTATGCGTTGCGGGGAGGAGATCTCGCCGATGCTATCCAGGACCACGAACTGCTGGACGTTGAGCGTGCCTGAGCGGCACTAATTCAGTGGATTCAGTGGCCGCGCATCCGAGAGGCCGGCCACTGAATTCCCACCCCCTCCCTTGCTCGGAGGGGGCTGGGCTAACCAGAGTCCGTTTGTCGTCGCCGCCGCCGCCGCCGCCGCCGCTGCCGCGGCCGGCGTTGTTTGTCGGTGGGGTCGGGTAGCGTTCTTTGTGTTGGGCATGCCAGTCGGGTTGCCTACAGGAGTCCCTAGAGGAACTGTTGTGGGTGTTGGATTTGCGGCCGATAGTCGGGCGTTCTCAGTGGCATTGCGGGGACTGGCCTGTATATCGTCACTGTCGAAGTCGGTCTATCTGTGGGGTTGCCTGTGGATATTGCCTCGGTACTGTAGATGTCTCGTCGGTCGAGTCGTGTGTGATCGTGTCCGAGCTGCGCCGCCCCCAACTCTGTCGGCGGGAGCTGGCCGATGACAGCGGTGACGGTGAGCTGCACCCAGTGGCCTGCCCAGGCCCGGATCGTAGATGACCTGGCGTTAGCGGCGGCGAGACCTGGCCGCGCAGGACAACTCACGGTCTCGCAGACTTGAGAAGACCATCCTGTTGGGGGAACTGGCCCTTGATGGCCGAGTGCGGCCCGTCCGTGGTGTATTGCCCGCAGTGTTGGCTGCGAAGCAAGCGGGTTGGTCGGCGATCGTGGTCCCAGCGGAGAACCTGGCTCAAGGCGGCCTTGGTCGAGGGCATGGAGGTTTGGGCGTTCTCACGCTTGGCCAGATGATTGCCTGGCTAGACACGGGCAGAACCCTTGATCCAGGGGCCGCAATCGCGAGCAAGATCGCAAGGTCCAGGATCGGCTTCCCCACCGGTAGCGGCAGGTTGGCAGGTGGGCAGGCAGTGGAGGTGGCCGCGGCAGGCTGCCATCACATGCTCCTCGTCGGGCAGGACAGCTCCGCCACGGCAGCGATTGCACACAGGTTGGTGGCGGTGCTGCCCGATCTGAACGACGAAGAGGCACTAGAAATGTTGTTGCATTCGGTAGCAGCGATGATGGAAGCGGCCAATCCAGGTCAATCACCCGACCACAGTTGGTCTCCGCCGGCCGCTTCGAGTGTGGGTGCCCGTGGTCGGGGGTGGAAGTGGACTTGCCCGTCCCTGTGCTATGACCTTGCGCACCGCGGGGTGCTGTTCCTTGAGGTCTACGTGCTGCTCGAGATGGGAGTGTCTGCGATGGAGGCGATGACTTTCCGCCTGGAAGACGCGAGGTCCGGATCGCACGGCGCGCGGGGTGGTGTGCTACCCAGCACGCTTCCAACTTATCCTGGGGATAGACAGTGGCCTGGGCGTGCCGCGGGCAGCCAGACGGACTGCATCCGTCGGCACCCACGCGGCGCATTACAACCCTGCAGGCTGGTGTGGGGCGCCGCTCGGACCGGATGGACGGTGCTAGCGGGTATCCCCGGTTTCGACTGCAAAGCTGGCAGCGGGCGCAGGAGGCGGTGGTAGGGCTGCGAGCGAGCGAGTGGCGCGGCGCGGCTGATTGCCGACGGAGCGGCGGGGCCCGCATCGGCTTCTGCCGGCAATGCGCAGGTACCCGGCTCGCTGTTGCGCGAAGTTCCGGCGATCCGCTCGGCCGCGATGGAACCGATGCGCACGGCGCTGGAGCTCGGATCGATCAGCGTCTCGGGGTGCCGATCGCCGCTCGCGGTGGCGTGGACGGTGGCCGACCTTGCAGGGCTGGACCTCGCCATCGTTGGCCGATGTGCAGGGCGGCGATGCAGCTTTCGTCAGGGAGGGGTTGCGCGATGAACTGATCGAGTTGCGACGGCGCCTGGGCGTATTTGTCGAAAGAGTTGCGGAAGGGCACTGCGCCCAGTTGAACGCGTTGGTCAGCGAGGTTGGCCCCCTTCGACGGCAGTAGAAAGGGCAAGATCAAGGCTGGTGACATCGAACCATCGCTGGTGCAGCCGATCCGGATGCGTGGCGAGTTGGACCGTGAGCAACGATCTGGATGTGCTGGTATCGGAATGGGCGGTCGCCTGATCACTCCGGCGATAGGATGGCCATCGCGGGCGTTCGAGGCGTTCAACGCGCCGATTGGCTCCGAGCTGACAACGGACACCCCCCGCCGGTCGTGGTGGCAGGCCGGAGAACCTTGCAGACCTCGCTGACCGCGCGCAGCGGTTGTCGGCAGCGAGCCGCAACCGCATATGGCGAACACGTCGCGGCGGACCTGGCCGCCGGCTAGCCGCCCGCGGCGTTGCCGTTGTTTCGGTGGCGGATACGGCGTCGACGGATCTGCGCACCGGCTGCGCTTTGGCCCGTAGGCGCGATGTCGCCCGTGATGGCCGCGGGCATCGACACCCCCTATCCGGCGGGGCACAGCGCATCGTTCCGCCGGATCGGCGACACGGGCCTGCTGGTTAGCGAACTCCGCCGGGATCGCCCCAGGACGTATGCGGTTCGTGGCCCGCAACCGACTCATCGCCGCATCGTCGGCGGCAACGGTGGTGGTTGAGTCCGGTCTACGCGGTGGTGCGACGAACACCGCGCGTTGGGCTAGACACTGGGGTCGACAGCTCGGGGCAGGCCCGGTCCGGTCACCTGGCAGCGTCGCAAGGGTGTCACGCGCTTCTGCGACGGCGACTCTTGGTCAGCACAGCGGAGCAAGTGGTCGAACTGATGGGCACGCCTGCCGATGATCAGAACCAATTGAACCCGGAGCCTGAGATGAAGAGGTCAACATACAGAGTGACCGCGTCGCTGCCCGACCCTAGCGGGAAACTGGTCCGGGACAACCGCTACGGTACGAACAGCGGCATCCGCCGTTCCGACACTGGCGCGGCAATACGCACCAGAACTAGCGCACCGCGCTTTAGGAGACACCCCAGAGCGCCAAGGGGATACCTACCGCCGCGTGGCGAGATGCTGAAGGCGTGGTACGTGCGACAACCCGTGGCCGAAAGAGCCGAGCCCCTCAACCTAACTGTGTGCATCGCGATCGATTTCGGGGCCAGGCAGAGATCTCGGCCGTCCCGAAAGCCGCTGTCACGGCCGTGGAGTGAGAGGGACCCGCACATGATGTTGCGAATTGTGCAGGTCGCGACCGTCAAGCAACGGTGATTCCAGGTTTACGGTGGGTGCCATGGGCACTATCCCAATGAGTTCGGGCGTGACGAGCTACCCGACACTCAAGGTGCCATCTCCGCGCCCGACAGTGGCGTGCAGCCGGCCGACGGTCACGACAAGCCCCACTTTTCCTGGGCGGCAGGCGACGGACGCCCTCACGCGCCGGTACTGAACCTGTAGAGACGATAGGCCGGGAGGGTTGCGCGGGCGACTCCGTGCCGAGCAGTTCGATGAGCTACGTATTGGGACGCAACGCCGCTGTTGCGGTGGTTTGAGGTGTTGATCCGGGCCTGGAGACCCCCCGGGCAATCGTGGGCCATCGCTCGGTCCGGATCCGTATCTCGGGTCGAGTGCTGGAGAAGGGCACAGAAGGCCTACGGTGACCCGAACATTCACTTCTAACACCGGAAGCAAAGCCGCCCAGCGCTATCTGGTGTTCGGTGATGGCACGCGTGCTTCCTGCGACGGAACCATCGTCGATCGCGACGCGGCGTCGGGGGCGTTCGTGGATCGAGAACCTTGACCGCACTTCGACCCTCGAATTCCAGTTCGGGGGAGCCCGAAGGCCCGCCGATCACGCCGGCTGATTACCTGCCAGTGGACGGCAAGTTCGTCCCCGTCGACAAGCAAGGCCAGCAGATCGGCCCGCAGGTCGATTCAGTACCGGAGCGCCAGGCCGTGCCCGCAGGCGATGCGCCGCACTATCGGTGCCATCGGCGATGACGAAGCCGACGTACCCGGTTGGGCCACGGCTCAAGACCCGGACGTCGGAAACAGGATGACCGACGTGCTGGTGAACCTGTTCAAACTGTTCGGCGATGCGATCTCCGGCGGCGCGTAGCTCACCGGCATTCCCGTTCAACACCGAGACAGGCAAAGACAGCGGTATCGAGGGATACGACAAGCTCAAGACCAAGTTCAAACAGCTTGAGCGCGAATTCAACTCCACTGCCAAGGCTTTCGATGCCGCCATTGGAGAGTCGAAGGTCACTACGGAGCAGGGACGCAAAGCAATCAACGACTGCGATCGCCGACTTCAACAGCAAGGTGAGCGCCCTTCCAGAAGGTCGCTTCGATTCGCTGTTGCAGGCGGAGGTAGACGTTATCGGCCAGGCGCGCGCTGCGGTCTCGAAAGCGTCGAACACAGTTCAGAAGATGCCTGCGGTCCCGAGTCCGGGCGGCTCCGCAACACCGGCGGCGGTGACGCCGCTGTCGAACAGTCCGTTGCAGGATGTGCCGCCACCGGTAGGGGCGATGCCGCCGGCGACAGCGACTGCGGGCATGAGCAGGCCGGCCGCTGACGGCAGACTGGAGGATCTGCTGGCAGGTGCCGCGCCGGTGGCCAGCAGCCTGCTCAACCCGATGTCGACGCTCGGCGGTCTGCCCGGCGCCGCGCTCGGAGGTGGCGCGAATCCGCTTGCCCGATCGGAGATGTGGTCAGGTCGGTAGCCAAACTCGCGGCCGCCCCAAGCAGCAAGGACGAGCAAAAGCCGGATTTGACAGCGGTACACCGGCCACGACTTCCGCCGTTCGGGACAAAGGTGACGCTGCCCGACGGCCAGGTGGTCGATGCACCAAACGAAAACCGCCGCCGCGGCGACCAACGCCTTGCAAGGCGCTGAGGGCGGCGATGCTGCCACAGTAGGCCCACGATGGTGTGCTCGACCTGGACGACAAGAATCTCGGGGCCAAGATCGAGCCTGCTGATGCCGCAGGCAGGCGACATTCTGAAGTGGAAAGACAAAACATGGATTGGTCGAGCTCGAGACCGGATTGGTGACGACCCGAACACCCCGGGGGTCGTGCACAAACTCGATGACGTACTAAAAGAACGCGCGGGCTTCGAGATGTTCCGGCCGACTGCCGATGCGCAATTAGAGGTGCCTGCCCGCAGCTCCCCGAACACGACCACCCCCATCTGTCGGCGAGCCGCCTAAAACGCCTCGAACGCGCCGCCACGACCGAAACCGTCCAGCCGCCGTCCAGCCGGCAAGACGATTCGACGATGCTGCTGTCAGGGCCAGGCGGACGTGGACAGGCCTAGAGTTGCCGCCAATGCCTGTCCCGAGCCGGCGCCCCCATCGCCGTTCGGGACGCTGTTTCGGGTCGCAGCCCTGGCCTTGACCGCGTCGTAAGTGAGCTGACACCCGGCCCACACTTCGGTGTCGGAAGGTCGTGGTCGGCGCGTCCCCGCGGCGACTTGGCTGATTCCTGCCGAGTTTGAGCTGACCGTGTCCCGTCTCCGCTTTGCAAGGGAAGTGCGACCGACGGGTTCTGCCGAACCGGATGCGAGCGACCTCGATGGAAGGGTCGCCTCGGGGTCTTGAATGTTTGCAGGCTCCCATCACTTTCGATCATTCCCTCTCCGCCGCCGGGGGCTGGGGAATGGGTCTAATAAGCGGAAAAGGCGTGGTGGCAGGGAGATTTCGCGCTGTGGGTCGGTGCGCAGAGTAGAAGTGCAGGTTAGGGCAGGCCATTTGGGCTCGCCGCTAATCCTGTGAGGGGACGCTTGAATGCGTATTGTTGAGCCGATTTCGACGCTGGTGAGCACTGCTGTGGAGTTGCCGACGATGACGAGTCGGGTGGAGCGCGGAGGCGCGCGTCGGATGATGGATGTTGGTCAACCTCTATGCCGACCGGCGGCTGGCGGTGGTTCGTGAGTATGTGTCTAATGCGGTCGATGCCACACGCGCGGCGGGTAGCGAGCCGGCTGGAGGTGTCGACGCCTTCCCTGATCGAACCGAATTTCGTTGTGACCGACCGAGGTACGGGGTATGTCGGTTGCTGAGGTGGAGAGGAACGTTCCTGGCGTTCGCTGCATCGAGCAAGCGTGAGAGCAACGAGATGATCGGGGCGGCTTCGTTTCTGGTGGACACTGGTGAAAGGTGGTCTGCGCACCACGGTGCGCTGTGCGCAACCTAGAGCATCAGGCGTCGTCGGCGGGTGTGCCCAGCGACCTGCCGGACGACGAACCACCATCGTTCTGTTGATCCGGCGCACATGGCGAGGCGTGGCGTCGGGCGGTGCGCGGAGGTGGCCTGCGACGGGCGGCGCGCTGGTGGACGGCGCCCCGTGGCGGCCTTGCTGGCGGTCCCACTGCTATCGGGCCGGCGTCCGCCGGCCCACGTGTCGACCGCCCAGCACGCCGACGTAGCGGCGGCACACTGTTCACCTCGGTGCCCGAGGTCACCCAGCGAGTGATGGTGGTGTGTGTGATCGAGTTGCCCGATCGGCTCGTTCGACCACACCCCTAGCCGGGAGTCGGTGATCGCCACCGGGACCCTGGCCGCTGTGCGGACGGGGCGCTGGGCCAGTTCCGGGGTGCCCGATGACGTTCTTGGTTCAGGAGGTGTCAGCGGCCGGCCGCCACCGATGTGGCTGCTGCGGTGGGGTTGCGGTCGGCCACCTTGGCCGCTGGCTACAGCGGCCACGTTGCCGATCCCGTTCCGAATGGGCGTGCCCGCAGGGGGGCCCTGCACGTGGATACCGCGTCGCGGCGGCGCGGGATCGAGGATTCCCGCTTCGAACACGTCCGCGCGGGAATCCTCGATCCGCGCCCACCGCGACCGCCCCGACGCGGTATCCACGTGCCAGGCCCCCACCCCTGCGGGCACACCCACTCGGAACGGGATCGGCAACGTGGCCGCTGTAGCCACACGGCCCAAGGTGGCCGACCGCAACCCCACCGCAGCAGCCACATCGGTGGCAGCCAGCCGTGACACCTCCTGAACCAGAGCGTCATAGGACACCCGGAACTGGCCCAGCGCCCCGTCCACAGCGGCCAGGGTCCGCTCGGTGGCGATCACCGACTCCCGGCTAGGGGTGTGGTCGAACGAGCCGATCGGCAACTCGATCACACACGCCGGCAGCTTGGTCACCTCCGTCACTCGCTGGGTGACCTCGGGCACCGAGGTGAACAGTGTGCCGCCGCTACGTACCATCACCGCACTGCGGTCTGGGCGGTCAACACGTCGGCACGACACCGGCCCGATCCACGTGGGACCGCCAGCGAGGCTAGCCACGGGCGCACCGTCCACCAGCACCGCACCCGCGTCGTGCGCGCAGGCCACCTCGCGCACCGCCCGACGCCACGCCTCGCCATGTGCACCGATCTCGACAGGAACGATGATCGTCGTCCCGTCCGGCAGGTCGCTGGGCACACCCGCCAACAACACCTGATGCTCTAGGTTGCGCGCGGCGCGCACCGTGGTGCGCAGACCACCCTTCACCGTGTCCACCAGAAACGACTCAGCCAGCGCCCAGGCCGACTTCGCACCCACGCCCAGCCCACCGATCATCTCGTTGCTCTCACGCTTGCTCGATGCAGCGAACGCCAGAAACGTCTGCTCCACCTCAGCAACCGACATACCCGTACCTCGGTCGGTCACAACGAAATTCGGTTCGATCAGGGAAGGCGTGGACACCTCCACCGGCTCGCTACCCCCCGCAGCACGTGTGGCATCGACCGCATTAGACACATACTCACGAACCACCGCCAGCCGCCGGTCGGCATAGAGGTTGACCAACATCTCCATCATCCGACGCGCGCCCTCCGGGTCCACCCGACTCGTCATCGTCGGCAACTCCACAGCAGTGCTCACCAGCGTCGAAATCGGCTCAACAATACGCATTCAACGTCCCCTCACAGGATTCACGGGCGAGCCCAAATGGCCTGCCCTACACCTGCAATTCTACCTCTGCGCACCGACATCCACAGCGCGAAATCTCCCTGCCACCACGCCTTTTCCGCTTATTAGACCCATTCCCAGCCCCGCCCCAGCGGCGGGGAGGGGTTGGGAATGATCGAAAGTGATCGAGCCGATCCGGCAGCGTTCAAGACCCCGAGGCAACCCCGGCATCGAGGTCGCTCGCATCCGGTTCGGCAGGAACCCGTCGGTCGCACTTCCCTTGCAAAGCGGAGACGGGAGACGGTCAGTCGAACTCGCCGCGAAGGGCAATCGCCGGCACTGGCTGAGGAATCAGCCAGTGCCGCGCCGCCGGCGGGGACGCGCCGACCACGACCTTCCGACACCGAAGTGTGGGCCGTCATCAAACCCGAGCGGGTGTCAGCTCACTTACGACGCGGTCAACCCTGGTTGGCCAGGGCTGCGACCCGACGTCCCGAACGGCGATGGGGGCGCCGGCTGCGGGACAGGCATTGGCGGCAACTCTAGGGCCTCTGCACGTCCGCCTGGCCCTGACAGCAGCATCGTCGAATCGTCTTGCCGGCTGGACGGCGGCTGGACGGTTTCGGGTCGTGGCGGCGCTTCTGAAGGCGTTTTAGGCGGCTCGCCGACAGATGGGGGCGGTGCGTGTTCGGGAGCTGCGTGGGCAGGCACCTCTAATTGCGCATCGGCAGTTGGCCGGAAGATCCCCTCGAAGCCCGCGCGGTCTTTGAGTACGTCATCGAGTTTGTGCACGACCCCCGGGGTGTTCGGGTCTGCCACCAATCCGGGTCCGACTGCGACCATCGTCTTGTCTTTCCACTTCAGAATGTCGCCTGCCTGCACATCAGCAGGCTCGATCTTGGCCCCGAGATTCTTGTCGTCCAGGTCGAGCACACCGTCGTAGGCCTGCTGGGCAGCATCGCCGCCCTCAGCGCCTTGCAAGGCGTTGGTCGCCGCGGCGGCGGCCTTTTCGTTTGGTGCATCGACCACCTGGCCGTCGGGCAGCGTCACCTTTGTCCCGAACGGCGGCGGAGTCGTGGCCGGGTGTACCGCTGTCAAATCCGGCTTTTGCTCGTCCTTGCTGCTTGGGGCGGCCGCGAGTTTGGCTACCGACCTGACCACATCTCCGATCGGGGCAAGCGGATTCGCGCCACCTCCGAGCGCGGCACCGGGCAGACCGCCGAGCGTCGACATCGGGTTGAGCAGGCTGCTGGCCACCGGCGCGGCACCTGCCAGCAGATCCTCCAGTCTGCCGTCAGCGGCCGGCCTGCTCATGCCCGCAGTCGCTGTCGCCGGCGGCATCGCCCCTACCGGTGGCGGCACATCCTGCAACGGACTGTTCGACAGCGGCGTCACCGCCGCCGGTGTTGCGGAGCCGCCCGGACTCGGGACCGCAGGCATCTTCTGAACTGTGTTCGACGCTTTCGAGACCGCAGCGCGCGCCTGGCCGATAACGTCTACCTCCGCCTGCAACAGCGAATCGAAGCGACCTTCTGGAAGGGCGCTCACCTTGCTGTTGAAGTCGGCGATCGCATCGTTGATTGCTTTGCGTCCCTGCTCCGTAGTGACCTTCGACTCTCCAATGGCGGCATCGAAAGCCTTGGCAGTGGAGTTGAATTCGCGCTCAAGCTGTTTGAACTTGGTCTTGAGCTTGTCGTATCCCTCGATACCGCTGTCTTTGCCTGTCTCGGTGTTGAACGGGAATGCCGGTGAGCTACTCGCCGCCGGAGATCCATCGCCGAACAGTTTGAACAGGTTCACCAGCACGTCGGTCATCCTGTTTCCGACGTCCGGGTCTTGGGCCGTGGCCCAATCCGGGTACGTCGGCTTCGTCATCGCCGATGGCACCGATAGTGCCGGCGCATCGCCTGCGGGCGCGGCCTGGCGCTCCGGTACTGAATCAACCTGCGGGCCGATCTGCTGGCCTTGCTTGTCGACGGGGACGAACTTGCCGTCCACTGGCAGGTAATCAGCCGGCGTGATCGGCGGGCCTTCGGGCTGCCCGAACTGGCCTTCGAGGGTCGAAGTGCCATCGAGGTTCTGGATCCACGAACGCCCCGACGCCGCGTCGCGATAGACGATGGTTCCGTCAGCAGGAAGACGCGTGCCATCACCGAACACCAGATAGCGCTGGGCGGCTTTGTTGCCGGTGTTGAAGTGAATGTTCGGGTCGCCGTAGGCCTTCTGTGCCTTCTCCAGCACTCGACCCCAATACGGATCCGACCGAGCAATGGCCCACGATTGCCCGGGGGGCCTCCAGCCCGGATCAACGCCCTCAAACCACCGCAACAGCGGCGTTGCGTCCCAATACGTCAGCTCATCGAACTGCTTGGCAGTCACCCGCGAACCCTCCCGGCCTATCGTCTCTACCCGTTAAGTACCGGCGCGTGAGGGCATTTCCGTCGCCTACCGCCCAGGAAAAGTGGGGCTTGTCGTGACCGTCGGCCGGCTGCACGCCACTGTCGGGCGCGGAGATGCCACCCTGACGTGTCGGGTAGCTCGTCACGCCCGAACTCCATTGGGATAGTGCCCATGGCACCCACCGTAAACCTGGAATCACCGTTGCTTGACGGTCGCGACCTGCACAATTCGCAACATCATGTGCAAGTCCCCCTCTCACTCCACGGCCGTCAACAGCGGCTTTCGGGACGGCCGAGATCTCTGCCTGGCCCCGAAATCGATCGCGATGCACACAGTTAGGTTGAGGGGCTCGGCTCTTTCACGACCGCGGTTGTCGCACGTACCACGCCTTCAGCATCTCGCCACGCCCGGCGGTAGGTATCCCCTTGGCGCTCTGGGGTGTCTCCGTAA
Organism: Mycobacterium sp. 134; assembly: GCF_048282715.1. NCBI lineage: Bacteria > Bacillati > Actinomycetota > Actinomycetes > Mycobacteriales > Mycobacteriaceae > Mycobacterium > Mycobacterium sp. 134. Next base: position 147,109 of record NZ_JBLVUN010000005.1, on the reverse strand, counting down.
AGCGCCATACCTAGTTCTCGTGCGTATTGCCGCACCATGTCCTCGGAACGGCGGATGCCGCTGTTCATTGCATAGCGGTTGTCCCGGACCAGTTTCCCGCTAGGGTCGGGCAGCAACGCGGTCACTCTGTATGTTGACCTCTTCATCTCGCAGGCTCCGGGTTCAATTGGTTCTGATCATCGGCAGGCGTGCCCATCAGTTCGACCACTTGCTCCGCTGTGCTGACCAGAGTCGCACCGTCGCGCAGAAGTGCGTGACACCCTTGCGACGCTGCCGAGGTGACCGGACCCGGCACTGCCCCGAGCTGTCGACCCAGTGTCTTAGCCCAACCCGCGGTGTTCATCGCACCACCGCGTAGACCGGACTCAACCACCACCGTTGCCGCCGACAATGCGGCGATGAGTCGGTTGCGGGCCACGAACCGCATACGTCCTGGGGACGATCCCGGCGGAGACTCGCTAACCAGCAGGCCCGCGTCGCCGATCCGGCGGAACAATGCGCTGTGCCCCGCCGGATAGGGGGTGTCAATGCCCGCGGCCATCACGGCGACAGTCGGCCCCTCACAGGCCAAAGCGCCACGGTGCGCAGATCCGTCGACGCCGTATCCGCCACCTGAAACAACGGCAACGCCGCGGGCGGCTATGCCGGCGGCCAGGTCCGCCGCGACGTGTTCGCCATATGCGGTTGCGGCTCGGCTGCCGACAACCGCTACCGCGCGGTCAGCGAGGTCTGCAAGGTTCTCCGGGCCTACCGCCCACAGCACCAGCGGGGGGTGTCCGTTGCTCAGCTCGGAGCCAATCGGCGCGTTGAACGCCTCGAACGCCCGCGATGGCCATTCATCATCGCCCGGAGTGATCAGGCGACCGCCCATTCGATCCAGCACATCCAGATCATTAGCTGCACAGTCCAACTCGCCGCGCATCCCGATCAGGCTAGCCAGCGATGGTTCGATGTCACCAGCCTTGATCTTGCCTACTGCATCGAGGGGGCCAACCTCGCTGACCAACGCGTTCAACTGGGCGCAGTGCCCTTCCGCAACTCTCGACAAATACGCCCAGGCGCGGCGCAACTCATCAGTCATCACGCAACCCCTCCCTGACGAAAGCTCATCGCCGCCTGCACATCGGCCAACGATGGCGAGGTCCGCCCTGCAAGGTCGGCCACCGTCCACGCCACCCGCAAGCAGCGATCGGCACCCCGGACGCTGATAGATCCGAGCTCCAGCGCCGTGCGCATCGGTTCCATCGCGGCCGACGATGGCCGGAACTTCCGCCGCAACAGCGAGCCGGGTACCTCCGCATTGCGGCAGAAGCCATGCGGGCCCCACCGCTCCATCGCAATCAGCCGCGCCGCCGCCACTCGCTCACTAGCAGCCCTACCACCGCCTCCTGCGCCCGCTGCCAGCTTTGCAGTCGAAACCGGGGATAACCGCACGCGTACATCCATCCGATCGAGCAGCGCCCCACACAGCCTGCGGTTGTAATGCGCCCGCGTGGGTGCCGAACAGATGCAGTCCGTCTGGCTGCCCGCGGCACACCCGCACTCTCTAGTCCCCAGGATCAGTTGGAAGCGTGCTGGGTAGCACACCACCCCAGCGCGCCGTGCGATCCGGACCTCGCCGTCTTCCAGCGGGAACCGTATGGCCTCCATCGCAGACACTCCCATCTCGGCGGCATCGTCGAGGAACAGCACCCCGCGGTGCGCAAGGCTGATCGCGCCGGGACGGGCAAGTCCACTTCCACCCCCGACCAGGGCACCCACACTCGAAGCGGCCGGCGGAGAGACCAACTGTGGTCGGGTGATTCGTGGATTGGCCGCTTCCAGCATCGCTGCTACCGAATGCAACGCGGTTACCTCTAGTGCCTCTTCGTCGTTCAGATCGGGCAGCACCGCCACCAACCTGTGTGCAATCGCTGCCGTGGCGGAGCTGTCCTGCCCGACGAGGAGCATGTGATGGCAGCCTGCCGCGGCCACCTCCACTGCCTGCCCCACCTCTGTCCAACCTGCCGCTACCGGTGGGGAAGCCGGATCCTCAACCTTGCGATCTTGCTCCGGATCCGCGGCCCCTAGATCGAGGGTTCTGCCCGTGTCTAGCCAGGCAATCATCTGGCCAAGCGTGCGAACACCCCAAACCTCCATGCCCTCGACCAAGGCCGCCTCAGCCAGGTTCTCCGCTGGGACCACGATCGCCGACCAACCCGCTTGCTTCGCAGCCAACACTGCGGGCAATACACCACGGACGGGCCGCACTCGGCCATCGAGGGCCAGTTCCCCCAACAGGATGGTCTTCTCAAGTCTGCGAGACCGTGAGTTGTCCTGCGCGGCCAGTATCGCCGCCGCTAACGCCAGGTCACATACCGATCCGGGCCTGGGCAGGCCCGCTGGGTGCAGCGCCACCGTCACCGCTGTCATCGGCCAGCTCCCGCCGACAGAGTTGAGCGTGGCAGCTCGGACACGATCACACGACTCGACCGACAACGTGTCCGGTACCCCGGCGATATGTAGGCCCGGCAACCCCGCGGATAGACCGACTTCGACAGTGACGATCTGCCCGGCCAGTCCCCGCAATGCCACTGAGAACGCCCGACTATCGGCCGCAAATCCAACACCCACGACAACTTCCCCTCTCGGGACTCCTGTAGGCAACCCGACTGGCATGCCCAACACAAAGAACGCTACCCGACCCCACCGACAAACAACGCCGGCCGACAACGGCAGCGGCGGCGGCGGCGGCGGCGGCGACTGAGCAAACGAATTATGAAGCATCCCAGCCCCCTCCAGCGGCGGGGAGGGGGTGGGGAATTCAGTGGCCGGCCTCTAGAGATGCCCGGCCACTGAATCCACTGAATTAGTGCCGCTCAGGCACGCTCAACGTCCAGCAGTTCGTGGTCCTGGATAGCATCGGCGAGATCTCCTCCCCGCAACGCATAAATCGCCTCTTGCACCATCTCGTCGGTTACCTTTTCACCCGCAGCGTCGGAGTTGTACGACGACACCGGAATACGCACTCGCACCGTTACATTGACTCCCGCGATGTAGTCATTCGAGCGCGCGGGCAAGGCCTGAGAAAGCATGAACTCGTCAAATCGTTCACAAAGCTGGTATCGGTCGGCATACTCGTGGGCTGCATCCACGATCTCTTCAAGGCGTTGATCCTTCGCAACCAACGCCGCACGGGCCGCGTTCCGCTCGGCACGCAGATCCTCGGTATCCCAGAAAGCTGCAGCGATCGCCGACGCCCATCCCGGCATCACCTCGTCAGTCGGGATCGGGCCAGCCAAGACCCGTACCTCCGAAATCGGCCCGGCAACCACCACCTCGTGCGCATCAGGCATGACGACCGCACACCGCCGCTCCCGCCCCTGTGCCAAGCCACGCTCAACCACCAGCCAACCCGCCAACCCGCCACGCTCCACCGTCGTAGCCCACACCATCGACCCTGGTTCCACACCAGACCCAAGCAACTCGGCCACCGACCGCGATTCCGTATCCACCGAACCCTCAACGACAGCAGTCACGAAACTCCCCTTCCCGGGAACACGAAGGCCGACCCGATTGACCAGCCTCACTACGTCGATTCTACCAATGGACACCGACACTCGAAGGCGTTATACCACTACGCCACAACATAAATCGAGCCTCAGCATCTACTAACACCCCTCCCCAGCCCTGCGGCGGGGAGGGGTGGGGACCAAGCGGATCCCCACCGAGTCGCCTACCCCCGATGCCCTTCCGGCATCAGAGCGATCTGGATGGTCTTGCGACCAGCCCGACGTGCCTTCACACACGTGTTCCACCACTCGCCCGCAGCGCCTACGAGAGCACGCAACTGGCTGACCTCCCGCTCGTGATGCGTCCGCTGGCTCAACAGCTGGGACTTCATCTGCATTTCGAGCAGCTGGTAGCGAGACACGATGTCCCCCTTGTCCAAGCACATCAGGAAATCAGCGTTCGCCTGCCTGTGGCCTGGGTGCGACTCGTCGTGTAGCGCTCGAACGCGCTCGTCGTCAGCAGTGAAGGCAGCGATGTTCATCCGAGCCTGGTCAGTCTGCATAGTGTCGGTCCGCCAGTTGGTGTAGCGCGGAAACTCCGTCGTCATGCCTACTACTCCTATCGGGGTGGTCATTCTTCGTCTCGCGACCGAAAGGGACTGCGTTGGAAAGGCGCACGGTCATGGGCCGCGCTGTACTTCCCGGCGCCGTCGTACCCCCACAAGTCAAACCCCAGCGGGTCAAAGCAATGGTCCGAGAACCGGCCATCGGAGGCCTGCTCGATGACATGGCGGTGACCAGCACCGTCGGTCCATACCACCGGCGGAAGCTCCGACAGGACGCTGTCGACGACGTCGCGCTCATCGGCGGCCAGTTGCCGCAACCTCGGATCTGTAGAACTGCCCAGTAGCCAGGCCGTGTTTTCCTCCCACTGCCGGTGATGACGACCGGTTCCAAGCTCCTCCTTCGCCGCCCGCTTCGTCGGCCACCGTCGGGCGGAGTGGTCGACCCCGCTTTGATCAACGATCTGCCAAGATCGCTCCGCGGCCTTGGCAACTGACCACGTGTCCGGGTGACTGCCGAAGTGAAGGCGGGCGCTCTTCGCAAACTGCTCCAACATCCCTGCCCTGATTCGCGTCTTACGCTCGTCGTTTGACATCTGCTTCTCTCTTTTCGGTTGAGATCCTGGGCTCCATCCCGACCGGACATGGCCCCACTTCGGCCAGGCCGCGCCGCAACCAGCTGGCGCTACGGGCTGTAGCGCTCGTTTTCAAGTGCGCCTTGTGTCGCCGCTTCCTCGGCCGGGGCGGCTAGCGCGTCCACGCCCAGCCATTCCTCCAATACCTCCACGAGTGCTTCCGCGCAGTCGTGGATCGTCTCGCGCACATCGAAGTTCGTCTCGTCGTGATCGCGCAGGGCAGACTCGCTGTAGTCGCTCAATTCGCAGTTGTCCGGGCAGGTCTCGTCGCACTCATGCATGACATGGATGTCAGCGAACGCATCGCGTAGCGACGTGACCGCGTTGATTACCGCGGCAGGCGGATGCGGCGCGGTCACGATCCGCACCACTCATTGCTTCGGCCAACCAGCTCCGGCATCTTGGGTGCCTCGACGATGGTCACCGTGTACAAGTAACCCAGATCGCTGTCGATACCGTGACCGTCACCGGTGAATTCCTGCAGCTGATCCCACAGTCCCTCCATATCATCGAACGGATCCACCTCGACCGATTCGACCCTCTTGGACTGGTGGCCGTCGCTGTAGTGGTTCTCCACCTTTATCGACAGGGCCAGTCCAATAACCGTGTTCAACAACACTCTCCCCTTCCGGGATCTACAGGCAAGCCCAAATGGCCTGCCCTACAACACAACAATTCTACCGCGGACTACCGACACGTCTTCGTACAAGACTCCCGGGCCCGCCCCTGCGGCGGGGAGGGGCGGACTCTGGGAACGTGACCCCTTCTTAGACCCGCTTGGCGTCGATCCGGGACGCCTCAGCCTGGTACCGACGCGCCGTGTTCAACAGATCACCCGACGCCTCGACGTCACCCCGCTTCAAAACGGCGTCGGCCAGCTCAACAGCATTGCTTGCTATGTCTAGCGCTGCGTCGCGCCGAGCATTCAGGCGAGCGGCTACCTGCTGCGCGTTCCGCGGCCGAGGGAGCGCGGTGATGCTGGGCAAGCCATCCAGAGTCACATCGAGGCGCTCGTGCCGGAGCTTCGCAGAGCGCAGGGCCTCCTGGTCCAGGATGTAGCCGTCCCTCTCGTTGCCCATCACTACTTCACCGGCGAGCCCGGGCACATTCACGTCTGCGTAGGCGTTGCCGCCCGCATTCATCGACTCGATTTCCGACACCATGCTGGCGACGGCGGCGTCTCTAGTAGCGAACACTTCCCTCACTCGGCCTGGGCTCTGTTGGCCGCCATGACCACTAGACAGCGCCGGCGGTTGGCCGACGAGGGCTTGATCGTCCGTCCGGGCAATCGCCTGCGGTTCGTCGTCTGCGCGCGACAGGTGACTCTGCATCTCCGCTTTGCGACGCTCCAGGTTCTCGACCTCCGACTGCGATGACATCAACTGCTGCCGGCAGTCTCCGCTACACCGCTTTGGACCTCCGACCTCATCGCGAGCTATGCACATTTAGATTCCTCCAGTGGCCAGGCTGGCCGAATTGCTGATTCCCCTTATCTAGTGAGTACCTGGGCTCCACAGCGATTCCGCCGTCACTATGACACTCCTCACAGTGGCGGCGGAATCTGGATCGCCAGGCGCTACGCGCGGATCGACTCCTTCGACAGCTCGTGCATCCACTCGATGATCTCTTCGGGGACGAACCGTCCACCGGCAGCCCCGCGTTCACGGTTACGCACCAAACACTCATCCAGCGGGGTGTCGATCGTGACGATCTCGAACCGCACGCCAAGCCGTGCGGCCAGGTCGGTCCACTGCGCCAAATGAGCGTCTTCGACATTGGTGTCGTCGATCACCACTGACTTGCGTTCGAGCAGTGCCTGGGCGACAAGGCTCACCTCAATCTCGGTCACGGTGTCCTCCTGTAGCTGGGTCAGCCCACGGAAGCACCCGAACACGTCGTGGCGAATCTGGTCGCGTCCGACAATCAGCCGCTGGCCCGGGACGGCATCGCGCCATGCCTTGGCCCACGTCGACTTTCCCGACGCTGGCAGCCCCCGCAGAATCACCATCACGGGCACCCCTGCGGAATCGCAGCGGACGCAGTCACTTTGGGGTGTCGAGCAGCTAGCGCCGCCGCAATGCTCCAATTGTCCCGACACGATTACCCCCCAGGGGCTTGCGGAAGCCACCCGAATGGTGCGCTCCAACCAGCACGAACATTACAGCCGCATACCGACAACTTCCCCACCGCTCGCCGCTCGCTCACGACGCCGTATCCGGTGGTCTCCCAATAGCCGCTTCCGCAGCATTCAGAATCGCGTCCACATGTCGATCTTCTGTGCGGCCCCATCGTGCCGAGCCGGTGCCGCCGTCCTCCTCGGTGTACTCAATCCACACCCGTCCTACTGACGCACCGTCCTGGCTTCCCTCAGGCCTGCCGAACGTCGGCCATTCACCTACAGGAGCCAGCGGTGGTTCCTCGTCGTGAACGGGGCACGGCCTGCTGGCCAAGCTGGGATCGCCGAAGTTGCGGGGCGGCTCGTTCAGCCAGTGACGCAGTAGCGACAACCCCTGCTCGCCTCTGCCACCTGCCGCAGCTATCTCGCGCTCCAGTTCCACACCCTGAGGCCGCGGATCGCACTCATGGTGGTCGCGGTAGTAGACCTGTATCAGCTCGCATCGAATCAACCGTTGCGATGCCTTCGCGAACGTCGCCTGCACCTCATCGCCACCTCGGGTCCACCACAACCCGCCCTCGGCAGTGGTTCCCAGTGTCCATCCGCGCCGTGCCGCCAGGTCCACGATCTCAACCAAGCCAGATACCACCGCGCCGTTCCTCCCCACAGAGTTCAACTCGCCCTCATCCCGTGAAATGCTGATGTCCATTTCCACTGTGCTATGCCAGAACCGAGTATCCGGCTTCGCTCAGGGCATCTTGTACCAAGCTGCCGCGTCCGCCGCCCGGCAGAACCTCCCATTCTGGGTCGATTTCCATTCCGTTCGCAGACACGCCGAATATCAGCGTCTCCACGCCTCGATCCACAGCATCCGAATCGCCGCGAATGGACACGGCATCGTTCAGGGTCGAAGCAACCACCATCGAGAACCCCTGCAATGGCGGGGACAGCTCGAAAAGACGCGCGTCGCCGTACCAGGTGACGGCCCGGCCATCCGCGTGGACGACAGCCCCTGTGGCCATCCCGACGAATCGTGCTACTCCGTTGGCCATTCCGTGACCACCTCTCACTCATGCCACCCCGAAAGTCGGGGCGGCTCCCCTAGCGGGAGCCTGGACAAGCCCGGCTGGCCTATCCGAAAAGGACACTACAAGGCCCCACCGACAACACCGGTGCCGCCGAAACATCAACCGATTCAGACACACTCATCCCTGCCCCTCTCCTGCGGCGGGGAGGGACAGGGTCCAGCTCACCATGACCTCCTGACGGCCAAGCGTGGCCGTCAGCGTCACATACTCGCTCAGCCAACTGCCATGCGGGCATGGCGATCGACGGCCTCTTGCAGCTCGGGCGCCGGAACGAAATCCCATCCGGAGGCTGCCACCGCGTAGGCGCTTCCGGCAACGACCACGACGTCACCGACCGACAGCAACCGGTTTCCTGCTTCCAGGTACCGCGCCGCCCACGGCTCCGCCGCGATCAGGTATCCACCGATGTTGAGCTGGTCGAACACAGTCTCCAGCAGCTCGACGGGCAGCCCGCCCGATGCGCCGGCAGCAGGCATCTGAAACTGCACCGCCAGCCGCAACACCGCGCTCTCAGACGCAAAGGCACGTTCATCACCCAACTCGGCCTCATTCAAGTACACCGCAATCTCCATACAGAGCTCCTCTAACCCTTCATTTGCACTGCACCGCTGGGTATTCCGGTGTACGACTCAGTAGTCATCGACGCCGTAGGTCACGGTGTGGGTGCCGCCCGTGCAGACGAGCTGCTCTCGTTCGCACGGGCAGGGTAGGTCAGTACCGACAGCTCGTCCGAACTCGCCTGCATTGATGTTGTGGTGAGCGTTGCGCGGCAGACTCGAGACCGCCAACTCGACCAACTCAGGAAGTCGTTCAGCCGACGCCGTGCCGTGATGTACAGACGCCACACAACGATTGCTGTCACAATCGCCGCGCCACTCGACCTTCGAGTCCCTGCTGTAGTCGGCAGCGGTGCCGCCGTAGACCTCCGCAGCCCGCTCAGGCGCAGTCATTGGCGGGTAGACGGCGAGGTGGTAGCCGACAGCCGTGCCCGCGGCTTCCATCTCCCGACGACGAGGCAGAGACCAAACACCCGCGTCGGCATCGGACACCCAAACGTAGTGACCGGTTTCGAGGCGGGCCTCGAAAATCATGACTCCCCCACCGGAGTTGAACATCTCGAACGCCAGTCCGGTTCGACGTTCAACGGCCCGCAGAATCTCGCCGTACCCGTGCCCATAAGCGTCCATCAGCGCCACTCCTTGCGGATCTGCTGCTTACCCCACGAACGGGTGCGCTTGCGCCGCCCATCGGGGATCGGCGTCGCCGCGTTGCTGCGGCGCAGCTCCTGGCGGCGACGGGCATTGCCCCGATCACGGGTCTCGATCTTGGTGGCTGCCATGGCTGTCCCTTCAGGATCCGAGGCTCACCCGACTGGTGTGCCTGAACAACCCGAACGCTACATTGCCCCACCGACAACCGATTCCGCTCCGCGAATCGCGGAAGGACCGCACGATACTCGCGACCCTCCCGCGATCCTCCTAGAGGGTGTGCACCTCGGCGATTCTGACGCTCACCGAGCACTCGCGATCCAGCCAACCCAATAGATCGTCGTCCGCAATCTCGCGGCCGGTGAGTTCGTCGCTGAAGTCGTCCCTGAGCCTGCTGAGCGCCGCGGTTTCGCTGGGACACAGCACGACGGCAGGGTCAAAGCGCCGGTCCGCCTGGTGGATGACAACCATTGTCCGCCAGTCTGATACGGGCGCACAGACAGGCGACTGCAACACTGTGTTGGCTTCATCGCACACCATGTCCAGATAGAACCGCGCCGCCTCACACGGCGGAGTGCCTTCGAGAGGCCCGCAGACTTCCCTCCATCCCGACGTCAGGCTGGTCTTCGGATAGCCGGCGCTTTTGTTGTCCACCAGCACGTAATACCCGTCCACCCCGTCTGGGCCGTACTCGTCATCACCGTTGACTGCAATGTTCAGCCGCGGATCCCCATCCAAGACGCCGGCCTCTTGCGCCGAGGTCACCAGACGGGCCAGTTCCACGCCCGCGCCGAACTCGGCGGGATTGGGCAGCTCCGACTCCAGCTCCTCCCCGAGATCTTCGACCCACTTGCTAAACGCCTGGTCGATGATGCGAAACGGCTCCACACCCGGCATTCTCGCGACCACCACACCGATGTCCTCAGTGCCGACATCAAGCACATAGCCGGCCATTAGGCCGCACCGCCCGATGGCCCCGAAGGCTCCATTCGGTCCGAATTCTCTATGCGGTACGTCAGGCCTGAGACCGTGAACAAATCCGCGCCCGTGGTTTCCTCCACCGCGAATAACACATCGGCAGCGCGCGGCCAATGTAGCCACGATGGCTTGTCGATTCCGGGCACTATCGACTCGAACGCCACGCCCTTCGACTGGACTCGGACCACCCTGCGCGGCTTACCTGTAGCGTCATACCCACCGCGCAACGGTGGATCCTCGCGATGCACCATTGTCACCACAACTCCCAGTTGCAGCGCACGCTTCAGTTCGGCCAATGACTTCATCAACACAACCACCCCTCTGGGCATTCATCTGGGGCTCGCCCGAATGGCCTGCCCCACAGCGCACAACACTACCTACCTGGACCGACATCACTTCATTCGTGCTCGCACACGCCACCACCACTCGATTCACATCACGCTGAGTAAACCTGACCCCTCCCGGCGGCGGGGAGGGGTCAGGTTTACGGCTTTTGCCTCTCCCGACCCCTGGACTCCCCTTGGCGATTAACCCTTAGGCGCTACGGCATAGAACGATGCGATCTCATCCCGGATGAGGCTGTACTCGCACACACGGGCTGGACGCACACACCCTGCGAATACCTGCCGGAGCACTTCGTCCGTAGGCTCAACAGATACGCCCTTGCGGGTAGTTTCGGCATGAAACTTGCCGGCGTATGCACTCGCTCGACGACGCGCTTTCCGATGGTCCCGCCCGACCGGCCCCATCACTCTGCCTCATCCTCGTCGTGGCCTCCGGCATCCCAGCCAGCGGCCGCTGCCCGGGCCACCCGTTCGACGAAGTCGGCCACCGTGCCACATTCGTCGTCTTCGCCGCAGTAGACAATTCTCTGCATCTCATCGGCGCGCCGAATCTCGACGCTGTCGAGCTCCATCTCGTGCCACCCGTGGTCATCGTCGCAAGGAAACGACGACCACGCTGAAGCCCCCAGGTGCGACTGACCGATCTGCTGCGGCACGAAATAGCACCCCTCATCCAGCGCACCCCGCAAAGATGCGATCTGGCTGGCGGTGATAGCCCCCCGTAACTGGATCCGGGCCGCCACCTTCCAATTGGCCGCATCGCGGTACTGCACCGGGATCACCGTGACCAATTCCGGCGCCCGTACCGGGCCCACACCGTCGTCATCCCAACGGACTCGTTGGCTGACCATTGCGCCGTCTCGCACAACGTTGCGCCAGTGATAGCCGTCCTCCCCAAGCCACTGCACAAATGACTCCGTCGGCACATAGGGCGCCAGCGCGACCAGGATCTCATCCTCCTCGCGGGACTTGCCGAGATAGCCAACGATAGCTACTCCGTCCTGACGGGCTTCCGCCTCGAAGCCGGCCGATTCGAGCGCGTCCAGGAGGGCATCGACGCCATCCTTATTCCCCGGTTCGCCACACCACAGGCCCAGTGCCGCCAGTACAGTGGCCGCTTCCTCAGCCCGCTCCTCGGGTACCGAGAACTCGGCGGCTTCGATTTCGACTCTGCACCCCATTACCGACCCCCACCCGCGGCGCCAACGCGCGAGTCCTGCACGATCCGATACGTCATACCGCGAATGGTGAACAACGACGCACAGGTACCCGCCTCGATGGAGAAGGTCACCTCCGAGGCCTTCGGCCAGTACAACCACGACGGCGCATCAGAGCCCGTCCGCACAGACTCCAAAGCCACGGCGTTGCCTTGCGACTTGACCACGCGCTGGGGTACCCCTGTGGCATCAATCCCACCTGGTAGCGTCGGCCGCTCCCGATATGCCAGTTCGATCACCGCTCCTGGTTGCAAAGCACGCCGCAACCCCGCCAATGTCTTGACCATCTGCTGCTTCCCTTCCGGGACCGCGGGGCCACCCTGATGGCGCGCCCCGACACCACAAATTCTATCGCGCCCTACCGACACTTACCGTCAGTCGAATATGGTTACCCACCAGGGTAATACGGCATACAAACGACCAGCCCCTCCCCCGCGGCGGGGAGGGGCTGGTCGGTCTGGTCTGGTCGCACGGGGCTGGTGATTCACCGCACGTTCTGGCGGCAGTGGTCACATTCCCATCCGTTGGGTTCCTTGGTGCACGTGTGTTTCTCTTCGCAGAGCCAGCATCGCTGGTTGCGTTTGCGCTCATTGGGCGGTTTCGCTGTCATGGCCGGGTGGTTTCCTGCCGAAGCGGCGCGTGCGACAGCGATCGATGTGGCGTTCAGATCGCCGGCCGCAGCTGATCTGTCCGTGATGTGGCAGAGGATGGGCTGCGCATCGGCCGGCGATCGCTCTGAGAGGCGGGGACGCAGAAACGGTCCCCACGCGGCGGCGCATTCGCTGCATGGCTGGTCTTGTGCGGGTGCAGTGTTGCCACACGCCGGCAGAACGCATGCCCAGCCGGTTTCCGCGTGGGTCACCGTGTTTCCGCGGCGGCGGATCGTTCGGCCACGGCGCGGGCGATCTGTTGAACGGGGTCGTGGTGGTCGACCCAGGCCCGGCCGGCTTCGTTGAGCCGATACTGGGTTGGCCGGCCTCCGGTGCCGGGGATGGCGTCGACGAGGTCTCGTCGCTCCAAGGATTCCATGATGCGCACGGTGCGACTGACGTTGTCCCAGATCCATCCGCAGCCGGGGTACCAGATTCCGCTATCGCGCTTCTGGGCGAGTCGACGCAAGACCGCGCTTTGCGTTCTTCCGAGCTTCGTGGTGGTCATTACAGATGGGTCCTTTGCAGTTCAAGAGTTTGAATTTCGTTGTACAGGCGGCTGATCGCGGCGTGACGCTCGTAGATCTGTATGTCGATCTCATCGGGATCGCCGACATTGATGTCTTCGAGGTCTTGAATGCCCAACGCGGTCACACGTCCGACCCCTGCTCGCTGCGGGCCGGATCTGAGAGCAGCTCTCGCAACTGCTGGATGTCAACGGGCTGGTGGGCGGCGACGTCAGCGGCCGTGCACGTGGTCAGGGCCGCGTTGGCTCGGCCCCGCGTGCTCCGGTGCGAGTCCGGGTCAAAGTGGGCGTCGTCAACAGCGACGGCGATGTACAGCTCGGTCAGGTTGGTCATGGTTTCCCCTTATGGGACTCGACATGGCCCACCCATCTGGCGGACCTTTGACTTAGTCGAAGTGTAGATCGGGCCACTGACAAAAGTGGCCTGCGCGGCGCTCACCGCAGCAGGCCACTCGTCAACGGTCATCGTCCCGTTTCGTCCAGGTCGATCGTCACGGCCTGGCCGATGCCGGCAACGCCGTTGCCACCCTTTAGGTGTGGTTGAACGGTGAACACCGTGGCGATGCTCGTCGGGTCACGCTGCACGATGAGTGCTCGTTCGGCCGCATCACGCACAGACGTCGCAGACAAATCTATGACCCAGGTGACGCGATATTCGCTGGTCAGAAGTTCCAGCTCGTCAGTGGCGTAGGTCCAGTCCACCGGGCCCTCTTCGCCCCACACCCGCCAGCGTCCGTTGGCCAACTGTCGGGCTTGCCACACACGCGCATCGTCCTCATCGCGATCCTTGAACCGGCAAGTCACTGTCTCGTTATCCACGTATTTCTCCCAGCTTGAGTCAAGGCCCGCCCTAATGACGTTGCCCACCAACGGCATTCGATCTCGGCCATCGGACACATCTCAGGTTCTACAGCGCCGCCACCCACACCCATTCCAGCCACGGGAAGGGGAGGACCCGCCGCCCGGCGCGTCCTCCCCTTTCGTCACGCTGTCTGGCAACCGCTCACTAGCCGCATTAGCTGCTGCTTACCTGAAACTCAGCTCAGCCGGGTTCTACGCAGCGGCAGCAGCCTTGTCGGTGGCGCGCAGTTCCTCTGCGATCGCTTGGTTGACCCGTTCCAGTTCTACGCGCGCCGCCACCAACTCATCGGGCTCGGTGATCTCTGCCGCCGATGCGGTCGCCCGCGCGTCGGTCGCCTGCCGCCGATCCTGTTCGGCTTGCCCACGGGTGCTGGCGATCTCATCGCCGATACGGTTGATCCAATCGGCTACCGTGCGCTCGGCCCACTCTCGCACGGCCGCAGCGCCGCTCCGCCGAACCTTCGGCGGCAGCTTCGCAGACCACACATTCTGGTAGTCGAAACTGAGATCCAGCCGATAACCCGGGTCCATATCGACGAACCGGATCGCCACGCGGCGATCTGTCCATCGGCTGTAGTGCAGGCTGACAGCACCCCGCCCCGTACCGCACACCGCATTAGCCGAATCCTCCAAATTGATCCCCGCCATGGTGGGGAGATGCTCGGCCAGCGACACCAGGCGCAGCACTCGCGACTCGGATGCATCCGCCCGGTCGTCGGCGCGCGCGGCCTGGTTGAACAGTGCGCGCACGTTCTGTTGCACTGATACATGCGCCAGCCGTAGCTTGCGGATCTGGGTCGTTAACGTGTGCTGGCGCAACAGGAGGTCGTTTCCGGCTGCCGCAGCCTTCAGCTCCCCGAAACTCAGCGTCGCCTCCCCAATGTCCTCGATCTCCCGGGCCTGCCCGTCACTGCGGTACAGCTGCTCGAAACCGCGCGACTTCCGCTCGACCGTGCCAAACATGTAGGCGTCAAACGTATTTTCGACCACGTAGGAATGAATCCCCACCTCTTCGTGTTGGTTTCCGTTCCGAATCCCGCGGCCATTGCGCTGCTCCCACGCCGCTGCCGTCCACGTTGGATCGACGTGGTGAAGCGAATGGAGCCGGTTCTGAATGTTGGTGCCAATACCGACCTTTGAAGTACTTCCGATCAACACCGCGACGCGTCCATCGCGGCATGCGGCGAACAATGCTTCACGAGCCTTCGGGGTGCTCGCCTCGTGCACGAACCGAATCATGCTCGACGGGATTCCCTGCTTGATCAAGCCCGCTCGGATGCGTCCGTAGGTCTGCGGGTCGTCCTTCTTCGGCGTTCCAAGATCGCAGAGCACCAGCTGGAACCCTCCCGGATTATCTGAACCGTGGTAGATGGTGCTCTTCGTCTCGTGGTAGATCTCTGCCACCTTGACGGCAACGGTTTCCAACTTCGGTGCGCCCCCGCCAATCCCGACTAGGTGCGGGTCCAATGCCACCTTGCGGCCATCTCCGCAGATCAACAGCATGTTGTCCTGCTCCGGGCCCACGCGGCGTGCCCGCAGATCATCGGCCCGGTCCACAAGCGTGTCCATGAACTGGCCGGTCGGTTCTGTGGGCTGGCTGATGTGGGTGTAGCGCAGTGGCGTCGGTCGCTTCAGTCCAGTGTCCTCAGCCCGAACCATCGACATGAACGACGAAAGCATGGTTCGCAGTTCGGGCACGTTCTGAATCACCGACGGCCGGCGCTTACTGCGGAACCCGCCACCGTCAGGACTGGTCTCGACGATGACCTCATAGCGCACGAACTGCGCCGCCCATGCGTCAAAATGCCCAAGGCCAGTTTCTCTCAGCTGCTCGGGAGCCATGAACTGCTGCCAAACATATCCCTCGGCCAGGGTGTTGGTAAACGGGGTGCCCGTCATCATTGTCACGAATGGCCGGTCGGGGTTGGCTTGGCGCAGCATGGCAATCTTCAACCGCAGGTCTTCGGCCCGCTTCGACTGCCCCAGGCTGAAGCCCTCTGCGCGTGTATTCACCTGAAGCCTGCGGAAACGGTCAGCTTCGTCAATGATCAGGTAGTCCAGCCCGAGCATCGGAAACGTCAGTGCATTCGGATCATTCACCGAATCGCGAAGCCGCTCAATCCTGGCTTGCTGAGACCGCACGGCCGCGGCAATGCGCTTGCCGGAGTAGCCCGAGACGCGGCCGTAGTTCTCCAACTCGGCCAACTGTTCGTCACGCCAGGCCCGCTCCACCCTTGCGGGGACGGGAATCGATGAGAAGGTCTCGTGGGTCATTATGACCAGATCCCAATCGCCTGTAGCAACGCGCGCAGCAAACCGCCGGCGAGCGTCGCGATGCAGATCAGCGCGACTGACAATCAGGAACCGGCCCGATGGCCAGGTCTGGTACGCTTCTCGGGTTATCTGCTCTATCAGATGATTTGGCACGACGCAGGCAACACGATTGGCTAGTCCGAACTGTCGAAGCGTCATCGCTACCGCGATAGCCGACTTTGTCTTGCCAAGCCCGACTTCGTGCGCAGCAAACGCACAAGGGGACGACACGGCACGGTCGACAAAGTCCTTCTGATGCGGCCACAACTCGATGCCCTCGGCCAAGCCGGGGAATGTCAGGTGCGACCCGTCATGCCGACGCAGCACATGCGCATTCATCGTGTTGTTGTACCGCTCAACGATACGGCTCTCCCGAGCTGCGTCCTGCCACACCCAGATTGAAAACTGCTCGGCGATCTTGGCAAGCTTCTGTTCAGCCGCCTCCGTCTCATCGGCGTTGCGGACCCGCTTGTTTGACCGGCTCACCTCGTCGAAGTACTCATCAAACACGATGGGGGCGGCCCCGTTTAGACCAATCTGGAGCAGTTCGAACGCACCCAGACGTGTGGTGCAGTACGCCAACTTCGCTTCGTTCGATAACCGATGACCCTCGACTTCCCAGGCCGCCAGCGGCGCGACGTGCTGCACCCGGGCTCGGTATCCGAACGTATCTTCACAGAAGTCGGCGATATCTGTGGCGGTGACCCACGGCGAGCCGAGCTCGATTCGGATCTCGTTGCGCCCCAGCCACGGCGGCTGCACTTCCGTCAGCGCCGAGACGTTGCGTTCAAAGCTACTGTCGGCAGCGGCCGCAGCCAGCGCCTCGCGCAGCTTGGCGCGAACGTTGCCCGACAGATAGTCACGGGCAATAATCGGCCTCCCGTCGACCGGGTCACGGTAGGCCAGTTCCCCTAGTGCGGAGAATGCCTCGTCTGGACCAGCGAGGCCGAGCAGATTGGCGATTCTGATGAGATCCAGGCCGCGCCCCTCCCCAAGGCTGATCGCCAATGCTTCACCAGCAGTATCAGCCCGGGTAGCCGGCACCGGTCGCCGGTTGACCCTGTGCATCAGGATCGGTGCGGGCTTAGTGTCACCTGTGTCCTGGTCGAACTCCTCCAAGGCAAGCACAATCGGGGAATCCGGGTCAGACCGGAACCCGCCCAACGTCGCAACCCGCCAAGCGATGCGAGGCTCACCACTTTCACTGTCAGGCTTGCCGTAGGCCAAGACACCACGATTGAGGCCACCGAAGCGCTCGACATAGTCCGAGTACACCTGCCGGCAGGTGTCCCGCAGTTGCTCGACCTCGGTGTCCGGCCGGGCCCAATCCGCCTCTGCTTCGACCAGTGCCACCGCGGCGTCCCGCAGCCCGATGAGCGCTCGAAGTTCCGCACTCGCACGGGACACGGGTTCCAGTTCGCCCTCAACAACCCGGACCACCTGGCCATCCACCACATGCAATGACCCCTCCTTGCGGCCCTGCGCGTCTTCTAGCACCACATCGGACAGATCATCCACGGGGCACTCATCGGCCGTATAGCCGATCAACAGCGGCGTCACCGCGGCGAACGCGCGTGACACCTCAGCTGCGGGGTCAGCAGCCGCCACCGCCAAGGGTTCCCGGTCAAACCCGGTCAGCCGCATCTCACCTGCGACAAGTTCGGGGTGTTCGTCCCAGAACCGGCTCACCCGCGTGCAGCTGTAACGCCCCGACACGGTCCCATCGAGCGTCACCGTCGGCTGGTCGCCGGGATCCCAGCCCACTTCACGGTCCGCCTCATCGCGTACTCGCAGCACCAAGACATCGGCAACCACATTGGTCCCCTCACCACTGAAATAGCCGGACGGCAGGCGGACCGCCGCGAGCAAGTCCGCAGACTGCCGTATCTCGTCGGACAGGCCGTGCGTTGCATCAAGCGAGTAGCGCGACGTCACCACCACGACGTAACCGCCGGGCCGCACTGCTGCCACCGCCCGCCGCAGGAAATACTCGTGCAGCGACCCGTAATAGCGCATCGCGCCGTCATGCACGTTGGCAGACGAAAACGGGATGTTTCCGACAGCCACGTCAAACCGCTTGTGCGGCAGGGATACCTTTTGCAGTTCCCCCAAGATGAAGGTGTGACCGGGGTGCAGCGCACGAGCGATCTTGACCGAAGTCGGATCGACGTCGACCCCGGTCAGGCGGATCGGCAGGTCAGTCGGCGCGTGGCGAAGGAACCTGCCCGAGCCGCACCCTAGGTCCAGTACCGTTCCTCCGGCGAACCCAGCAGTGCGCAACAGGTTGTAGATCGAGGCAATGAGCTCAGGGGGTGTGAAGAACGACGTATCGACCACTCGGCCGGCGCCCGTCATATCATCGCTGGCGCTTTCGTCCAGATCATCGATCAGCTTCGCCCACGCTCCGGTCGGGTCGGGATCGAACAGCTTCGCTACAGGTCCCCAGCCCGGAAACGCTTCCAGCTTCTCGCGCTGGAGATCATCGGGAGCGGCCCCGCCCAACTCCGCAACGGTGCGCACCGCAGCCACCGCCTGACGCGCCAGCCGCAGCTTCCCCTTGCCCTTCGAACCACTCAGCGCTGCAACAGATGCCGAAGACATACCCACTATTCCCCTTCCGGGAGATCAGGGCTCACCCGACTGGCGAGGCCCAACGCAACTCAGTGTAACCAACCCCACCGACAAAGCAGGCACGCGCGACGACACCGGGGCGATGGAGTCTTCGTCGTCGTCGTCGAACCACTTTCTGACGCAATGGGACTAAACAGCCCGACCCACCCCGGCGGCGGGGAGGGGTCGGGTCGGGTCCTCGGCGGGTTCTACGTCCAGGCGAGGACCCGCCGAGGCCGCGCCTCTTAGGCGGCGCTACTCGCCGCCGGCATCCGGATCTCGTCCACCGAGGGAAGTCCAGACAGAATCACCTGCAGATGGTCCGGGTGCATTCCGCGACTGACAGCGGCGAGCAGGCGCTGCGCCAGAACGTGATCGGGCGACTCAGCTAAAGCTGCGGTCAAAGCCTCGTTGGCTATCACGCCCTCACCACGCATGTAAGCCGATACGGCGTACATGACAAGCGCTTCGGTACGAAACCGCCCCGATAGTGCAGCCACCATCGACTCCCACAACGCACCAGCGGCCACCGCCAACTCTGGCGCCGCCGCAGCGATCAGTAACATTTCGCGCACTTCGATGTTGAGCAACAGCACGGCCACCTCCGCCAGGTCAGCATCTAAGACCGTCCCCTCACGACCCATCTTCTCGACGATCGACGTCACCCGCCCGACAGCGCTATCGCGATCTCTCACTGCGACCGGCTCACCGATCAGCGGCATCACCTGTGCGACCCGGGACGGAGCTGGTTGCAGCGCTGCCACCAGCTCCGCGCGACTGCCGTAAACGCGGCGGCCGGCCTCCGTCGGTCCCGGGCGCGTAACCCCGCTGAGGACACCGCCCGCACCGCACCCGTCGATGCATCGCCACTGCCCTCCGTCTGTGATCTGGTCAGCTACATGGGCCGCCAGCAGCTCAATTCCGCGCTTCCGCAAAGCCGATGCCAGAGCCTCCGCCAGCACGCGGTAGGCCGTCGGCGGCACGCGATCGGTCGCGGCCTCAGCAGATACGATCACCGCGATTGCGCTGTCGGCGTCTTGTCGACTTGCCAGCTCGGCCAACGCATCGGCGCCTCCGGCGGCGTCGCCGAGCTCGACCCGCATAACCACACCGAGTCGTCCTCGCTGAACCAGGGCCAACACCAGGGATTGCTCAGGGGTATAGCCCAGCATCATCGGCAATAGCGCGATAAGGCCGGACGGAGACTTGACAGAGAACATGATTTCTCCCCTTCACGGGATCGACGGCGCGCCCGAATGGCTCGCCAACGTCTCCAAATGGTATCTCGCCCCACCGACAACGCAGATCAGAGATACAGACGTTGGGGCAGCACGTTACGCTCCGCCCCAACGCCTTTCAGCGTCCCGCACACCATCACGGCTCCGTGACGTCTCGCGCACCAAAGGTGAACTTGTCTCGCTCAGTGATCTCACTGTTGACCAGTGCCAGCGCCGCATCCACCACGCTGGCCACCGCCGCGGCCGGGTCGTCGAATGTCGCAGGCAGAAGAGCACGATGCGGCTTGTCGACATACACCGGAACTTGCACCCAGAATGTCTGCTCGTCAGCGCAGATTGCGCGTAACGACAGGACTACAGTGACCCCGTCAGCAACACCGTTCGGGTCAAAGCTCGGGTCAATGTCGAGCATTACGTAGTCGACCCCTACGCCGCGTCCCAGTCCGTCCACCTGCAGCCACATCGCCCCCGACGGGTCTGTCTGGAATATCTCCAACACCAGGCTGTGGAGGCACTGGGGTGTTTCGCTGAGCAGCTCCAGCATGGCTAGGCTTTCGGTGATGTCAGCCGCGCGGCCCGACTCCTTCCACCACTGCTCGAACAACTCCGGAGACCGCCTGATCGTCAACGGCGCCAACACACCGCCACACCGACGTGTGCGATCGTCAACGTCACGCCACAGCTTGCCGGGCACCTGTTCGATCAGCTCTCCGGCGCGAAATATGTAGCGCCACCGAACACCGTTGTCGTCTTCCCAATGCAGCGCACTGTAGTCCTTCGAGTAGGGAGCCAGAGCGTGCAAAGCCGCATCGGCTGGGCCATCCAACACACCCCGGAAATCGGTCACTGCAAAGTTGACGTCATCCACCGTCAGCGTGAAGCCCAGCTCGATCAGGGTGTCGCGTCCAGTACCCGCTGTCACCTCGAGTGCCTTTTCCATCGCGACGATCGCAGCGGGAATCTGCGCCGGGTCGACCCACAACGCACCATCGATCAAATCCACCTCAACCGCGCTCACTGGTCGGCCCCGATCACGCGCGCGCCGGCAACAATGCGCACCACGTCGCCACTGCCGGTCTGGACGTCCTTGATCCGGTTGTACGGCAGCCGGCCACTGCGCCCGACCAGTCCCACGCTCTTCGCGTTGACCTTCGCTACGGTCGCCCACATGTCGCCCATGAAGCGGATCTTGTCTCCAACCTCGATTGTCGAGGCATCCCACAGCTGTGCACCGACGGCCGCCGCCTTGTCCAGCTCGCCCCGCCAGTAGCCGATTTCGTCGGTGACACGTGAGATCGCGGCCAATACACGCTCGCGGTGCTCCCCTTCGGCCGCCTCGACAGTGTCGACGTGGCTGATTCCTGCCCCGTCGACAAACAGCGTCCGAGTGTGACCGTCACGGGTTCGTTCATGGCCCCGCAGTTGGGCCTCCAGCCTTTCGATCCTGCGTCGAATCACTCCCGGGGCATACCTGTGAGCTGACGTCGTACTCGCAGCCTCAGCCTTGGCACCAGCGGACTTCGCCTCCTGATAGGCGGAAAGGCTTGTTCGGGCGGCCTTCTCGATCTCGTCATATGCCTTACGCATCCTCGGCGCCGAGTAGTGGTCCACGAGAATCGGTTGCCCCAGTGGCATTCGTTCGGACAGCTCGCGTGCTCGGGCATCAGCCGCCTCGGCAACGGCTTCCTTCCTGCGTGCCGCGTCGTCGAGAGCATCGACCCGCACCGCCTGGCGGGTTACCTTGTCGGCCTCCACCTCGGCCGTCGACCGGCGCGAGTCGTCGATATTGACAGCCACGGTGAACCCTGCGGCCTCCAACGCGATCTCCGTCGCCTCGATCAAGTCAGTGTTGGCATCCACGTCTCGCGAGCGTTGCACGTACCAGCTGCCCACGTTGCGCGACCATCTCCACGCGCGCGCTCTGCCCGTGCGGGGATTCACGATCGCCTTCAGCACTTCAGCAGTGCCGTCCCCACGACGTGTGCCGGCGATCAGCGTGCCGGCCTTGTGGCTGTGTGAAATCGTCAATGTCATTTCCGCTAACTGCCCTTCGGTCCATAGCAGTGGGGCCTTGCCCGTGTGGCCTGCCCCTCAGCAACCGAGATTACTACCACCCACCGACACACCACATAAGCGACAAAGTATGCCGGCGAGAGACCACGACCAGTGATGACGACGACCGAACGAGCTCGCCGCCGCGCCGCAGCCGCGGGATTTTAAAGTAGAAATACCCTGCCCACTCCGGCGGCGGGGAGAGGGCAGGGGCAGGGTGCGGTGAGCACGTCAAGGGCTGTTAGCAGCAGCCCTCGACGTGCCTTCCGCTACAGCTGGCCGAGAATCTCGTACCGGTAGTTCCGCTCCGCCGTCTCTACTGCCGCCTCCCAATCCAAGCCCAGCGCGTCGATAAGGTGCCGCAGATCGCCAAACATGTCATGAACCACCGTTTCGATATCTCCTCGCAGGCAGCGCATATGACTCGCATAGCCGACA
This sequence comes from Mycobacterium sp. 134, assembly GCF_048282715.1. Classification (NCBI taxonomy): domain Bacteria; kingdom Bacillati; phylum Actinomycetota; class Actinomycetes; order Mycobacteriales; family Mycobacteriaceae; genus Mycobacterium; species Mycobacterium sp. 134. The sequence continues at coordinate 124,781 of NZ_JBLVUN010000005.1, read as the reverse complement.
AGCGCATGCGCGCCCCACCCTGCACGGCGGTCTACATCAGCCTGAGTGTCAGCCCCCGACAGTTCGCCCTTAGGCTCGCCCGCGATCAGCCCTGCCAGATCCTCAATCGAATCCTCGCCAACGCAGCGCCCAGCGCACACAGTTCGAGCAGCTCGCGTGGGTACACCCTGGCAGCGGTGGATTGCGGCGAGCGTTGAAGCTCCATGACAGGCTGTCAGCACTGGCCAGAAGATGCCCGTAGCGCTGTAGGCCGGCACGCTTGACCCCGAAGCCGTGCAAGGGAATTTCCTCATCGCGGTCGCGGAGCGCCGCGATCACATCGTGGATTTCCTCAGAGTGCTGGCGCCGGCAGACCGAACCGACACCGACGAGCGGGTAGTTTCCGAGATCCACGCCCGCCTCGCCGTACATGTCCCAGCAGCGAATGTAGTCACGAACTGACTGCCCCTGCAGGACAGGCATATACGGCGCTTCGGGGTTTAGGCCCTCGGTCTCATCGTTGCTCCACAGCTGTCCCAGTTCGATAAAGTTGGCGACCGTGCGGCGCTGGTGCTCCTCGACAGATAGCCCTGTCCGCGTGATCATTTCACTTTCACACATCCAGTCTTGCGGTGCTGCCCACTCCAACCGGCCAATCTCGATGTCATACCGCTTGACGGCTTCATGGTATTCCCAAGGGGTGGTGCGCCAGCCGCCGAACAGCGAAAGTTCAGAGAACCCCCCGCTGTCCAGAGCCCAGCCGGCCAGCGCCTTCGGCAGGGAGCGACGCGGAGCCAGTCGACGATGCGACACGAACAACGGCGCCGCAACGGTGCCGATCCATCCCGGCATATGCGTGCCAAGGTAAAACTGGGGATCCTCCACGACGCACCCCTTCGGGTCTGTCCGGGCCTGCCCGAATGGCTTGCCCTATCACAGATCACGCTATCAGCCACCACTGACAACCACCCGCTTGTGCCAGCATATGCGGCTTTCGCCGGTCAGTCGCGGTATGTCGGAGGATCGAAGAACTCTGCATTCGGGTCATCCTCGACATCACAGACCTCAATCACTTCCCGCTCAACCCCCAGGAATCGATACGCGGCCCAATCCTTGAGTTCCGCCAGCCCGTTTTCGAGGTCGCGGTTGTCCCGATCGAAATCAACCACCACCCGCAGCACCGCCTCGTGGTCCGATATTTCTTGCCAACGGATCCGCACCGTCTTCGTTCGGACAGCTTCGGATGTCGCCGCGCACATGACGGCCTCGCGGTCTCTTAGTCCGACCGACCGACGAACACCCAACCGCTGAAGTACCCATTCAACACACATGCCTTGAATCCCCTTTCGGGATCATCGGGCCACCCGATTGGTGTGCCCAATGCGAATCACCCTACATACGGGCGCCGACAGTTCACTTGCACTGACCCCTCCCCCGCCGCCGGCCGCCTCTCCTCCCCCCTCTGCCGCCGCCGCCCGTGGCTCAAATAGGAAGAAACCACCGGGCCAACCCCAGCGGCGGGGAGGGGTTGGGACGCCGGCCATCCCCTCGCCGGCGTCCCGTCCTTACAGCTCGTCTAGCACCGCCCGCGCTTGGGCTGCCTGTTCATCTCCCCGCGCGGTATCGAGCAGCGCAGCTGTAGCCGGGTCGGTGAGGATGGTCAGGTGTGCGCGGTGCCGGGTGAGGGTCACGCACATTCGTCCAGCATCGAGGGCGAACGGTTCCACACTGCGGTATCCGGCCATCGGATGCAGGGCGACCACCGCAGCACGTTCCAATCCCTGCAAGGCATTTACGGTGCCGACAAGAACGTCAGGCATGTCGGCCAGGAGCGCTCGTACCGCCCCGGCCTGCGCGACATGAGGTACGGCGACTGCTATGTCCTGCGCGGTGAGTGGTTCCTGCCCACCGCCGTGCCGGTAATCGTGCCCGGTCAGCTCTCGCACACGATCGGCCAGAGCGGTCAACAGTGCTGGATCGGTCGGCCCGTTGCGGGCTTCGATTGAACGGCTGACGATTTCGGGGAGAACGGTGCCGTCCGGTGCGATGACCGCTTCGTTTGGTCGGCGCGATGTGAACGGCATCTGTGGGTAGAAGTGCCGTGACACCAGCGCACAGGTCTGCGGCCCAAGCCGCCAGGAGTTGGTGAGCTGGTGCACGGTGATCGCATCGCCGTGGGCTGCCAGTAAGGCGTCAGGGGCGGGTTGATGGGGGCCGGTGGCCTGCCCCTCCCACCGTTGTGTCGATCCGGTCACCACCGGTGCTACTTGGCCGGGGTCACCAACGCAGACCACCTGTCGAGCCAGTGCTCCCAACGCTCCCAGGTCGGCGTAGGTGCATTGCCACGCTTCATCGACCAGGAGCACGTCGGCACCGGCCATGTTCGGATCGACGTAGAGCCAGCGCGCCGCTGTGCCGATCAGGATTTCACCGCCCGTCGAGTGCTGCCAGCGCACGCTGGCCCCCGCCACGGTGCGGATGCCGTCGATCGCGACGGGCTTCTTTCCGCTACTGGACACGATCAATGACGCCCGGTCGCTGAGTGCAGTGATGCGCCGCGCCAACTCGGCGGCTTGCTCGCGGGTCTGCGCGGCCACGGCAACCCGTAGCCCCACTCGGTGTGTAAGCGCGCTGCCCAGCCGAGCGACCAAGCGGGACTTGCCGCTCCCAGGCGCTGCGGCCACCATCGTCGCCGCGTCCCCGCCCCAGACCGCCAGTAGCACCCGCGCCAGCATCGGCGAGTCCAGCAGGTCGCGCCCGGGCCAATCTGTAGCTATCGGCGCTGCCACCGGCGCCGCACTGGCGGCCTGACCCGGTGGCAGGCTTGCGATGCTGGGTGACTCTGGTGTCGGTGCGGTGAATCCACCTGGCAATGTGCGCATTTCATTCCTCCGTGGTGTCTGCCTCGTCGGCGGCTGCGATCATGACCGCCAACGGCACCGGGCGGCGCGCAGCGGTCGGCGTGACGCCCTGTGAGAGCCATGAGAACCGACGCTTGTACAGGCGGGCCATCGCTATGCGTCGTGATCGGATCGTGGATATCGACGGTGGTGCGGGCATCACCGTGACCCGTTCCCCGGCTGCGGGCCGATACCCACGTCGCAGTCCGCCGATCGTCACCATCAACGCGCCGTCCTCGGTCACCGACGTATCGAAAACTTGACCGCTGAACCGATTTCCGGTATCGGGCATCACAGACATTGGTACTCCCGGCCATCCGACGACTGCGGTTCCCGGCTTTAACCGGGTGTCGAGCCGATCCGCTCGGATCGTGACCCGCTTTCCTTGCGGTCCTGCCCCGATCACGGCTTCGCCGTGACAGACGAATCCGGTGTGCACGCCGCGTGCCCGCCACAGCGGGTCGCCTAGCAGCGCCGCGTCGTAGAGGTCTGCGGCATCGCACCGACTCGCCAATCTCGCCGCTGCAAGGTGCAACGTCTCTGCCCGGTCCCACGAACGCCCCTCCGAGAGACATTCCTGGTGAATCCCCAGTAGCCAGTCGTCGTCCTCGCGTAGCGCATCCAATCCCGGCAGTACTGGCCCGCCAGTCACCGCGCGATGCCACGCGTGCAGACCGCCCAGGCCAGCAGGCACCGCCAGCGCCCGCCGCCACACCGCCGCATGATCAGCACCGGGAGTGACACCGAGAACGAACCGCTGTCGCGAGATTGCCAACACGTTCGCTACCGCTGTGGTCCCTGGATGCGCGGCGCGTTCCACCCACCATCCGGCCAGCGCCGATCCCGCCGCAACATCGGGATCGCCGCAACGAGCTGGGTCAGCGTAGGCGCAGGCCAACCCTGCCAGCGACCGCAGCGCCGCTGACGTTGCGATCAGCGCAGTCGGTCCCGTTCCCAGGCCGCAACCCGAAGATCCGGCAGCCCGCACCAGTGCGGCCAATCCGGCTGGCCCGCTGCCGGTCTCAATGTGCCCGTCAGGGCCCGCCGCCCGTACGTGCACAGCCGTCCCCACGCGGCGCACACCAACTGCCACCACGTTGTCCCGCACCGGCGCTGGGTTATGTAGCAGCCGGGGAACGGGACTACAGCGCTCGCGCGCGGCCACCCGCAACGCGAGGTCGAACAGCGCTGCGCTCACCCCGCGTCGTCCGCTCGGGTATTCGCCTCTGCCAGGCCGCACGCAGCGGCAGCGAACCCATCTGCCAATGCCGCCGTCGCGAGGTCGTCGCGGTCACGGTCGGCAGCCTGGCCAACAGTGTCGAGCGACCATCCGGTGCCAGCCAGCAGCGACTCGGCCCACTGTACGAACCCGAGTGCACGAGTCTGCTTGCTCACGCGGCCACCGCCATCGGGGTGACATGAACCGTCTTGGCCCATGCTGGCGTGGTATCAACCGCGTGCTTGCCGATCAGGGCCACGATCATCGGCACCGCCAACCGGTGTTCGTGCCACGGCGTGCCGCCATCGGTGAACACCACGACGACGTTGGCAGCTGGCCGCGCGGCCAACGACGCATCGATCCCGACCCGCAAGTCGGTGCCGCCCCCACCAGTCAGCGTCACGTCGTCAATCGAGCGAACCTGCCGTGGTGCTGTGGCCGCAGCGTCGCAGCACACCACCCGAACAGTCGCTCCGGTGCGGCGCAGTACCGCTCTCGTTTCCGACAAGGCAGCGGCCAGGTCGTCCTCCCCCATTGACCCCGACGTATCGATGACCAGGTCGACGGCGATCTTGGGTGCCCGCAGCGTCGGCAACAGCAGTCCAGCCGGTGCGCGGCGGTTAGGTCGACGCCACGAATGGTGCACTTGCCCCGCCTGGTCCTCCACAGAGCGACGTACTGCAGCACGCAGTACCTTGGGCCAAGGAACTACTGCCGGGGCGAGTTGGCGTTGCGCCCAGCGGGCCATGCCCGCTGGGACGGTTCCGCGCCCCATACCTCCGGTCTGCAGCTCGCGCTGCACGGCCTCTGCAACGGCAACCCTCACCAGGTCCACTGCCGCGCCCGATAGCCCCGGCCCGCTGCCCAGGTCTACGTGAGCAGGCAGCTCCCCAGGCACCGGCAAATCCCCTGCGCCCGAACCGCATCCGTACCCGTCCTCGTCGTCGGAATCGTTCGGGTCGTTGCACGGCGTACCGGGCGGCACCAGATGCCGGTAGTAGACCTCGGCAGCGTGCCCGTCCTCACAGCCAATGCCGTGCGGAGTCACAGGGCTTCCGGGCAAAGCTAGTCCAGCCGCGATCAGGTCGTCGTTGATTTCGGCGTCGGCAGCGAAGTTCCACATCTTGTGGTGCAGTGGATATCCCAACGCATCGGCCCGAGCGGAATGGGCGCGGATGACGTGGCCGACTTCGTGGAGCAGAACCGCCCCAGACTCAGAAATGGTCCATCCCTCGTTGGTGCCCAACATCTTTGGGTCGCAGTACAACCTCATCGCACCATCCACCGCGAACGTGCCAAGACCGGGGGCGGCGACCGGTGTCAGCGCGAACAGGGCATGAGCGAAGTAGGGCATTGTCTCGACAGCAGCCATACGCGCTAGCCGCAGCCTGCGCCATTCGTCAGCGTCCAATGCCCTGACCTCGATCACGCCGCGTTCCCCTCGTCCAGACCTGCCGCGATCATCACGTCCTTGAATCGCCGCGCAGATGCAGGGGGCTTGGCACCGGGCGGCATCGCCACGCTCAACGCGCGGGCGGCAGCGCCCGCCACGTCCGGAGCGCCGTGGGTTGCGGCCTCCACCAGCGGCCCCCACGCGGTCATCCACGCATCCTTGGTGCCCTTGCTCGACGCCCACGCCACCACGCCGCTCAACACCGCCCACAATCGATCAGGGCGAGCACCAGCCCAGTCCACGATCGACGGGTCAGCGATCACGTCGGCAACAGCCGGAAGGTCCACGCTTGCCCGCCACTGCACGAACTCGCTGCCCGCGCCATCACCGACCAGGCCCATCGCTGCAGCCGCGATCGCTGCCGTGTCGTCTTGGCGTAGATGTGTGAGCACTCGCGCCAGCGAATGCCAGGACCGATGCGACGGCCAGGGCCGTCCTGCCGCCTCGTCCACGGTCGGCATCCGGTTGCGAAGATTCGGGCGCGCTTCGATGAATGCGGCCAGCGCACCGATTTCCTCAGCCAGGCGTGCAACGTCAGCCGCCACCGCCCGCGACGCTGGCAAGGACGCGAAATTGGTCCGCAGACCGGTCAGCCATTCGTCGGCGGTCGGCTCAAACTCGATGTGTAGGAACCGATTCGCGGTCGGAGCGTCCAGGTCATCGCCACCTGCCGCACAATCGGGCGGGTTGGCCGCTGCCACGATCCTGACCGCATCTGGCAGCTTGACGCGGCCAACCATCCGTTCCTGAATCACAGTGAGCATGGCAGCGCGGACGCTTGGCGAGCATGTCGTCAGCTCGTCAAGAAACAGGTACCCGCCGTTGGCGTCCACAAGGTTTCTGGCCCAGTCGGGGAGCGCCAGACGGACAACGCCGTCATCGACCATCGGCCAACCGGCGATATCCACCGGCTCACGTTGCGACCCGATCACGGTTTCCATCGGAACCCCATCGGCCGACGCCAAAGCCCTTACCACACTGGACTTTCCGATGCCAGGGTTGCTCCACAGAATCACCCCGACATGCGCTCGGGCTGCCGCGTCGATGACGGTGACGGTGGTTTCCAAATCGCTCATGCGCGAGTCCCCTCCACAGGGCCATGGGGCAAACCCGATTGGTTCGCCGTACATGCATGATTCTACCTACTGGCACCGACAGAATCGGCTCGGCAATTGCCTATCCAGCAACGCGTTTGGGTAATTCCCACCCCGGCCCGCCCCTGCGGCGGGGAGGGGCGGGGGTGGGAATTACCGACAGCTGAGGTTATGCGCGACGTACACCCACGATACGAACGCTGGCTCCGCCCGCTTGGAGCTGCTGCGCACGCCGAGCAGCAGCCACGCGGTGCACACTCAACGGGTAAGCAATACCGTCGCGCAGAGTCTTCGCATCGGGGTAGGCCTTCTGGAATTCCTCCTCGCTGTCCAGCATCCCGACCATAGTGATGCCGGCGTCGGCCAAGTCCGCAACTTTCAGCCTGGCGGCACTGTCGGCGATGAAGTCGTCGATCTCCTGCAGCTCTTCTAGCAGGCTCGACGGCACCAGAGTTCCCCCGCCCAGAGAGGCCGGCGCCTTCTTAGTTCCGTTCTCCCAGTCGTAGTACTTCTTCTTCGCCAGGCCCAGCAGGACGCCGGCACCATTTTTCGTCAAGCCAACAGCAACGCGGCGGACCATCAGGTCAGCGCGCCGATCAGGCCGGCCGTCACTGCCTGCGGTGCGGTAAACCTCGACACGGTGCCCCCGACGAGTCAACTCCGCGGCAGCACGCCCAACGGCCACATGCTGCAACGTGAACGGGTAGGCAATCTTGTCGCGGATCGTTGCAGCCCCAGGATGGGCCTTCTCAAATTCAGCCTGACCGCCGACCGCGTAGAGCACGATGGGCTCGTCATCATCGTCTGCGGCAGCCTGATCAGCGTCAGCCTCGACGAACATGCCAACGAGTTGATCGACAAAGGTCTCCATCGCGATCAACTCCTCGACCAGAGAGCCACCGACCCACCCCCTGTTGCCGGCCTCGCGCGACCAATACTTCGCCAGATCCACATCGAGGACTTCTGCGAGGACTTCGGGATGCAACCCAAGAGCGGTTCGACGTGCAAGAAGGTCGGACCAGAGGTAGGTGGATTCCTCGCTGGCCGAGGCCGAAGACGTATCGGATCCGTCAACGACTGTCTCCGGCACTTTGAAGGGATCCAGCAGCCATGATTCGTCCATGGGGATTGGTCGCTCCCTCTCGGGGTGATCTGACGGTTTCCAGCTGCTTTGCAGGCTGCTGAAATCTCGGCGTTCGATAGTCATCGTGCTCACTGCTCTTCCCTTCGCGGAAGTTTCGGAGGCTCGACCCTGGTGGCCAGCCCTATACGCTTCTCATGATACCGCGCGCCTGCGTCGTACCCGGGTTATGTCCATTCCCGTAGGCGTGGGAGGGCGTCTGCGAGCCGGCTGAACAGCACGGGCCACCCCTTCTGAAGCCACGCCACGTGCCCATTGGACAACTTGTCGGCGTCGATGATCGAGTCAACGCGGATGAATTGTTCGGGAACACCGAGGCGACCGAGTTTCGTGTAGACCGGGTTCAGGGGTACACCGCGGCCGGCGAGGTATTCGAAGACGTGGCGGCGCTGCCAGTCCCAGATCGGTCCGTAGGTGACGGTGCCGTCGGTGCGGCGCACGATGCCTCCGTACCTGGCACGCACCTCCTGCCGCGACAGCTCGGGGTGTGCGGCAGTTTCAATGGCTAATCGCTCCCGGTACAGGTGCCGGCGCCCAGCGGATTCTTCGGCGCGCACTCCCCACATGGATCCAGGCCCATGCCGACGGTGGGCGCGGGCGGCTGGGCCGGTGATCATGATGTCGGCTAATTCACCACGCAGGCGACGGTCTGGGGCGTCATGGTCGAACCCGCCGCCGGCAATCAGCACGGTCAGCAGATCGGGTTCTGCGGGAACAACTTCGAAATTGAGGTTCCACTCATCGGCCCGATCGGCAAGGTAGTCCAGCGTTTCGGGGAACTGCAGTCCACTGTCATAGAACACGACCGGCACGTTCGGATCGACCTGGCGCGCAAGGTCGACGACGACGGTGGAGTCTTTTCCTCCGCTCCAGGAAACGAACCCGTCATGCGCATCGAGGTGTTCCCCGATCCGAGTGAGCAGGTGCGAGTAGGCCGCGGGACCCCGCCGGCCAGCGGCGATCGCCCGCAACGCCTGCAGGTCGTGTCCGTCCGATGCCGTCATCGCCAACCAGCAATGCCATCGCGGGCCCGCCGCCGGACGCTCAGATCTCGCACCCGCACAAGCCTTGCCTTCCCACTCCTACCAGGTGATCTGACCATACGTCGCACAACGTGATCAGATCACCGCCGCGACACCACTTTCACCGCGCGGGCGGTTGGTCAGGATCCGCGCGGCATCCCACAGTGGCGGCACTGATCGCCAATCAGCCAGCTGCTCCCATGCCCGCATGATCGGCGCCCACCGATCAGAGGGCCGACTGGTCAGTAGACGAGCGGGTGGGGCCGGCTGACCGAGCTGGGGCCATGTTGCTCCGATCTCGCCGCGCAGCCATGCCACATCCCTGAGCCTCTCGGCTGCTCGTGTATCCCAGCGCAGCACCAGGCCATCCACGGCCAGGCACCCCCACTTGGCCGCCGGCAGGATGTGGCGGCGTCGCGACGTCGGGAATACCACCGCAGCGCTGGTGGTCAGCGGCCCAGCCAACAGCACTGCCAACAGGTCGGTGCCTTTGGAGTACTCCTCGACCGTGGTGGGGGTGATCAACAACGAGGGCGCGGTGCTGAGTTTGTGGCTGTAGGCCCACGCACATGGCACACATAGTCGACGGGACCCGAACGGCCAGCCGTCAAGCCCGGTGAATTCCTGGGAGATGATCTGCGAGCTGAGGACGGTGGGTTCTTCTGTCCCGCAGCGGCCGCAGCGGCCCGCTGGTTGTGGCGGCGCCGCGTCTACTGAGGGTTGGCCAGCAGCTCGCCATGCCGCGGCGGCAGGATCGCAAAACATGTCCTGACCACGATACGTCCAGTAAGGTGGTCGCTACGAAACACTCGCAGGGGTTGGGCCTGGTTGCAACCCGGAAGGCGACTTCGGAGGTCAACGTCTTACGGCGGCGATATCGGAGTCGCCTTCTCTTTTTTGCTGAGCCAATCCGCCGAAACCGAAGTCTGCAACGGGCGCCCCGCGGATGCGCTTCCTATTCGGTCAGATCAGTCGCCGCGGGATTCTCGTGAGCGTCTGCCGGCAGGACGAGGTGGGCACCGCCTGCAGTTGTTGGCGTTAGGCTCATCGATCGTGACGACACCAGCCGGCGCAACACCAACTGCGGCGTGGCAGGCACTGGTGCCCGAGCTCCGCGAACTCACAACCAGCCCAGCATCAGATATCGCCGAGCGTTTGCTACTACTTCTGCACTATTCGATCGACTGGGAAAACAGCTGGGTGGCCGACAAGAGGTACCTCAAACGGTACTGGGATGAGATCCTGCCCGGTCGCGTTCGTCGCGCCGCCTATCTGGCGACCACACTCAACCACTGGTGGTCGGAAGTATCGACAGCGCTCGAAGCTCCGATGCCCCGCTATGAGGACCGTCGATTGGAGCTCGCGACACTGCTTGGCCAGCCGCCGCTCCCGGTGATCACTGAATTGCAAGACAACCTTCCGGGGCTGATTTTGCGGGTTCGGATCATCGCCGACGCGGTCTCCCAGCAGCGGAGGGCCACACGTAGATGAGCCAGTTGTCCACGATCCATTGGGATATCGATATCCGGGCACTGTCGTCGATCATCCATCGCGAGGACTACGCATCGGCCGGTTCAGACACTTTCACGTTGTTCAACCGCGAAAAGTTCATTCACAACGGTGAACCCGTCAAGGTTCCAGTGATCTCCGGCAACAGTTTTCGTGGGGTGCTGCGGCGTCTCGGGGAGAGTCTGACTGCTGCGGCCCTCAACTACGAGGGATTGCTTCCAGTAGCTGCTGCCCACTTGCTCACCAATGGTGGCCGGTTGGCCAAGTCTGCTCGGCCCCTCACCGACGAGCAGGAGCGGACCCTCAAAGATCTCGTGCCCCAAGTCGCCGTATTCGGGGGATCTGCCAGCGGCCGGATCATGCGAGGGCAACTCGCAGTCGGCAAGGTCAATCCTGAAGTCGCAGAACTCTCCCACATTCTGACGCGCCAGACATCCGAGGTGCTACCGCCGGTGGCGCTGGTCCTCGGGGCCGAATCGTTCACGCACCTTGATGATCACCGCCGAGGCGTAGTCCCGCCATCCGCGTCAGATTCTGATGACGAGAGCGGGCCATTGGGAAGATACAGCGTCCAGACGCTCGTGGCTGGCACCCGTCTACAGACCTGGGTTCGCATTGAGGACGCCACCGACATCCAGGTGTCCTTTTTCGCCAGCGTGCTGGCGGCCTTCGCCGAGTATGGCCATCTTGGCGGCCGTGTCGCTGCGGGCCATGGCCAGATCGCTACAACGATCAGCCCCGAGGTTCGACGTGGTCACCTCACAACTGGCCTCGATTGGGCCGCGCAACTCGCCGAGCGTCGCGATGAGGCGATCGGCGCCCTCACATCGCTGACATGAGCACAGTCTCACTCTCAGTCACTGCGATCACCCCGCACGGCGTCGTCCTCTCACGCCCGTGGGGTATCCCACTCGACGCGTTGTTGGCCTCAGTGGTGTGGCATCGCCGCAAGCGCGAGGCCATGGAGGCCGGCGGGTACTTGAAGTACCGCCCCGAAGAACCGCAGGAGATCCTGGAATTGCCCTTGGCTCGGTGCGGGGATCCCAATGCTGACGACGACTGGCATTGGATGTCGACGTTCGCTGATCTGCATCCCCAGACTGGGCATACCCTTGAGCCCGACATCCGTTGGCGCACTTCACGTACCAACCGGGCTCGCCTGCAGCAGCTCGCGCCAATAATTAGTGGCCGGGTGAGCGATCGGGCGGGCCGCTATCAGCGGCGCGTCGTGCCTGTGATGGCGCACCCGGCAACGCATCTTACTTGGCGGGCGGTTGGCGATCCTGAATGCATTAGGGAAATGCTCACCGAACTTCCCTCGATCGGCCCCAACCGTGGTGTCGGAGAAGGCGTCGTGTCCCGCTGGGAGGTCACCGAAGAGCCCAGCCTTGATCAGTGGGAAGCCGGGCATGAACACGCTCCCGGGGTCCTCGGGCGTACGACACCGCTGCGCTGCATCGGCGAGACCCCCGCCTGTGAGGTCGGGGTTTTCGATGTTGCGTCCATCCGGCCGCCTTATCTGCATCGTGACAGTCGCACTCGCGCGTTCCATCCCGCTCGTTGAGTGCTCAACGCAGATCGGTCAGCTCAAAGGCGCTTCCTGGGAACAACAGCAGCAAGTATTCAGTGATGTAGTCGTGGGCATCAGATGCCTCCAGGATCGAGGTTTCCGACGTGGTGCCGTCCCACCAATGCCATACGTCGCCGTCGCGGTAACCGAACGGCAGCGGAACGTCCTCGCTGACGTGCTCACGAGACCACGTGCGGGCCGCCCCCAGAACGAACCGCCAGCTGTGGCCGCTAAATGTGACAGTTCCGTCGGCGTCGGCCACACTCCGCAGCGCCACAGGCAGCGACACTCGGGCACGGCAGGTTTCTTCTGGTAGGTAGGTGCGCTCACCGACGCGCCGACGGTAATGCCCGTTGCGGCCTGGTCTATTGGGCCCGAGTTCTGACCGGTTGGGGTGCACTATCCAATCGTCTTTGCGGGTCATGGCTTCTCCCTCAGCTGGACGACGAGCCGTTCGCCGTACCCGGACGGTGTTGCATACGTGAGATATTCGGCTGCAACGACCTCCATCTGCATCCCTCTGGGCAACACGTGAGTGGTGTCTTCGATGCTGTCGGAGCGGCCGAGATAGGCGCCACGACTGGTGACGATTTCGAACACCACGTGACGTGCACTGTCGTGGCCGGGGGTTTCATGGAGGTTGTGCTTGGCCACCGTGAACTGGTCAAAGTCCAACGTGGCGCCTGGCCTGATAGTCAACGGAAGATCCCGAGGACCCTTGACGTCAGAGACGGTGTCTGGCAGTGAGACGGCTACGTACACTTTGTGATCGCGGTCGTTGAGGGCCTCATACGACTGGATCATGCGGTCCAGTCGCTGCACCGTCACACGGTCTGCCTCATCAATCTTTTGCGCGTCGCCGGCGGCAGTATGCAGAGCCCGGTTGATGCGACTCCATTCAGTGCGATCGTCATCGGTGAGCATGGTGCGCACCGCACGATGCTGTGTTGCCGGCGCTGCGGCCATCACCTGATTCTTGATCGCGCTACGCAGTTTCCGTTGCCTGCCGCTCATCATTTTCCGGAAGTCATCCGCCGGAGGCAGCGATGCGCGCAGCCGTATCGAGTCGACACTGCTGACGTCTCGTGGTGTCGCGCGGTCGCGGTCACGTGCAGCTCGGGTGCGCGAACTATCCCCGTCGCGGGCTTCGTCGATCATGCGGTTGGCCAGGCGGTGGAAATCCCGGTCGCTCATGACCTCGGCTGACACTTCGCGCGCTGCTTTCACGTCGCGTTCGCTCATCGTGCCGCCTTCGACGTCAAAGTTGACTATCGGTTCCCGGTTCGGCCGACTTGTCTTCGCGCCCACAGGCTCCCTGCTCTCCCCCGCCGGCCTTGCCGATTGCATCCGACCTGGAGATTTGAGTCTATGAGCCCATCCGGCGAAGACCGGCGGCCACGGCACGACGATTTTCACCCAATTCGAAACTGCGAGCTCCGTTTCCACGGGTTGCCGAGAATGGAGGGCTTCGCGCAGGCCGCCACGCCACGCCGGCCGCCGATCGGTGAGCCTTCTCTACGAACTGGATCCTTCGATTGCGACACGACCAGCGCGTGACCAGTTGCGGTTTGACCATATGAAATGGCACGGTGTGAATGCTTTCAACGAGAACCCAGGGGGAATAGTGCGGGTTGTAGTCGGTGTAATTGGCATCGGTTTGTTGCTGGCGGGCTGCTCCACGCCGGTTGATGGTGAGGCCAAACAGGCCCCCGCAACCACCGAGACCTCCGCTCAGCCCTCCACACCGGCGGCAGCCACATCCTCCGAACTGCCACCAGCAGCTGCGCCGCCAACTGTGGCCACCGTCGAGCTGGCGCGCCAGGCACTCCTCAAGCGCAGCGAGCTCGCCAACATCCTCGGCGATACCAACATGCGCCAGGTCTCCACGTACGACAAGCCGTGGGATCCGGCGACTGGCATTGACCCTCCTGACTGCGCAGCGAAGCTTCTGTTCCAGGAATCAATCGCCTCGTACGGCTACTTGGCTGCAATCGGCGACCACAACCAGGGCGAAGGTGGCCACACCGCGTCCCAGATGATTCAGGTGTTCCCGGTGACATCCAAAGACTGGCCGGTACCCAACCGGCAGGCGCTGCGGGCCGCCAGCACTATCGTTCAGCACATCTACGACGAGCAATGCCGTGAAGGCACGACATTCACCACCACTGCCAAGGACGTCACGCAGCATTGGACAGCAGGACCGATCGTCTCGGAAAACCCCTCAGCCCTCGATGATCAACGTCAAGACACCTCCCGCGGAGGCGGCGGCGCGGTACGCCAGGAAGGCCCCCCACGCAGCTGCTATCACGCGGCCATGGCACGCGCCAACGCAGTGATCGAATCCATCGTGTGTGGGAGCGGCGATTCGCTAGCCCAGGCAAACCTGATCATCGATCAAATCGCCGCCAAACTTCCCGGATAGCAGCTGTCTCGCGGACTCTAGGCTTCGGCGATCACGCTTACCACTGAGTCGTCGAGGTACTTGATCAACAGGTACCCGCCGTGGCTGCTGGTGAGTGCGGCCACCGCGGAGGGGTCGTCGATGACGACCATTTTGCCGCCGTACGTTCGCAGTGGTTTGGGCAGATTCGCGAAGCCTCCGCCGCGTGCGGCCGAATCGGTCCGGATCACGATCAGGTAGTCCGTTTCGATGGCGTACATTCGCTGGTCGTTGGCGGGCCGTGTTGCTCCGCTGTCGGCCGTGGTGCGCGCGAGGTCCACGTTGTAGCGGAACCCCAGAGACTCCAAATAGTCGGCGGTGAATGATGGACTGAGGACCTCGCTCACCCCGCCGTCGGTCACCGTGATGGCCTGAATTGTCTTGCCCTTGAACCCCTGGTTCTGGTTGCCCAGGTCGCCCTGCAGTGCGCGCACCGCGTTGATGCGTTCCTTGGCCAAGGCTTCCTTGCCTACGATCCGGCCGATCCAACTGAGCTGGTTTTCCCAGTTCCACTCTGCAGCAGTCTTATCCGCGGCGCGGGTGATCGTTGGGGCGATCTCGGCCAGTTTGTTGTATGTAGTGTCGTCGAGGTCCCCGGTGGCGATGATGACATCGGGGTGGGCTGCCGCCACCGCGGTGGTGTCGATCGCTGCCAGCGTGGTCGGGTTGCCGGTGACCGCGGACTGTTCCCAACCGGGGATTAAACCGCTGGGTGCAGTCATGGCTACCGGTTGGATGTCTAGGGACAGCACCGCGTCGGCGTCGCCGGGGCCAAGGGCTGCAACAGCCTTCGGAGCGGCGGTCAGCTCGGTGCTGCCATGGGCGTGGTCGAAGGTCTGAGTCAGGTAGGGAGCGTCGTTGCCTCCGCTTTGCAGCAGAAGCGCCCCGGTCACCGCTCCAGCGGTGAGCAGAACAACCAGCGATAGTGCGCCGATGATGATCGCTCGGCGCCGGCGGCGCCGCACCGGCGGCATCGGCGCCAGGCCAGGCCGGCCAGCCGCGTTGGGTCCGCTGAAGTGTCCGCTGGGGTAGTCGATGAATCCGGTCGGCCCAGATGATCCTGGCGGAAACCCGCCTGGCGGGCCTGTGGGGCCCGTTGGGCCGGCCGGCCCAGACGTGAATCCGGCCGTCTGCGCTGTCGCTGGCCATGCCTCCGTTCGAGCGATTGGCGCGCCGCTGAGCGCCTGCGTGACGGCCGCGGCGAACTCACGTGCACTCTGGTACCGATCGTCGGGGTTCTTGGCCATCACCTTGGCCATCACCGCGTCGATCGCCGGCGGCAGTGCGGGCGCCAACTGCGTGAGCTTTGGCGGCGCCTGCAGGAGATGCGCACCCATCAGGGTGGCGGCACCGCCCTCGGTGGCGTGGGCGAACGGTTCCCTGCCAGAGAGCAGGGTGAAGATCGCACAGCCCAGCGAGTAGATGTCGGCCCGGTGATCGACTGGTTTGGTGCTGTGAAGGCTCTCCGGGGCAACGTATGGCAGCGAGGCCATCACATTGCCAGTGCGGGTCAGGGAACTGGCAGCTTCGAGCGCGCGGGCGATGCCGAAATCGGCCAGGTAGGCCCGGCCGTCTTCCTCCGAAGAGATCAGGAAGTTGGCGGGCTTGATGTCTCGGTGCAGGATGCCGCGGCGGTGGGCGTAATCCAATGCTTCGGCCACCTCGCCGAGCATCTTGACGATCCGCTGCGGGGGCATCCGCCCGGCCTTCATCTCCTTCTCAGCGTCGTCGCCCTCGATGAGTTCCATGGCGATCCATAGCCGATGATCTTCGGTTTCGCCGCGGTTGTACACCCGCACGATGTGTGGGTGGTTGAGAGTGGCGACCAGTCTTGCTTCTTGGATGAAGCGGGCGCGCGATTCAGCGGTGCGCGAGGAATCTTCGGTGAGGATCTTCAGCGCATCACTGCGTGGTAGTTCAGGGTGGAGGGCCCGGTAGACAGATCCCATGCCGCCACGACCCAGGAGCGCTTCAATCGTGTAGCCGGCGATCACCTCGCCCTCGTTCAGATCCTCCATAGCTGCCTCACCGCGTAGATGCTACGAAAGCTCCCGACCGAACGCTGCCACCTACCCGCCATTCCGCTCTGTCGTATGCGTTCGCCGCTCATGGAGCCATCAGCATGACGTATTGAGCGGCGACTTTCTGCTGCGCTTCGAGCAGCTGCGCAGATTGGCTGGAGATGACGTACCGACCGGCGGTCGCCGCGCAGTAGACGCTCGGCCTGTTCGAGCCCTTGGTTCCCCCCGGCAGTTTCAGACACTGACTATTTGACATCTGTTTGACCGGATTCGCTGGTTCGCCGTGTTCCTGTTCTTTGACTTCCTTCACCAAATCTTGAAGGAGCTGCTCTGCAGCATCACCGTCTTTGTTCTCGGTGACCGAGGTGTCGGCGAGGGCTTGGCGAGTCATGCCGCTCTTTTCCCACCGGGCCGCAGCGGCAACAGGGTCCGTCTGGAAATGCAGCGCACCACGGCGGTCATACGCCGCACGCGAGTTGACGCTGGCCCGATTCATATCCACCGGCAATGTACGCGCCACTAGGCCGGTCGGGTCTAGTGGAAGGTCCGACAATTTCGCGGGGTCGGTGGGGGTAAACGTGTCGAGCAGTGGGAGCTGCAGCTCCAGTGTCTTGGTCACCATCGCCGTCGCCACCTCAACACCATCCGGCGATCGCACGGAGTCAATCAACACGTACCGTTCGTGAGGAGTCACCGCCAGCACCATCGGCAACGGCGGCAGTCCTGACTCTTCGACGGTGCTGGCGATCGCCGTGGTATCGGACCGCCCAGGAATATCATGCTGCGATCCATTACCCGCGTTTGCAGCGGCCGCTGCGTCACCGAACTCGCGGGCCGCCGCCTTGGCGGCGTCGGGGTCGGCGAACACCAACACGGTGTGCTCCAGCGTCAGACGCTTCGAGTTTCCCCGCCAGGCGTGAAACCCCGTCACCATGTTGGCACTAGAGGCCACGGCCGCCATCTCCGGCGCCAACACTGCCTTAAGTGCGTTGCCATTTTTCAACACCAGCCCCGACAGGAGTGAGCCCGATGTCAGACTGGGGTCGATCTCCCAGGGACCGGTGACGAAGTTCGCTAGCCGTTGCCCTTCAACGATCGCACCCTGCAGGCTGGTGACCGCACGACCCAGCGGGGCCGGCTTCGTTGGAAAGTTGCCGACGTCGAGCAAAGCGATATCGATCCCGCCGGCAGGCTCACCGGCAGCCCTGACCGCTGACCCTTCGATCAGTGTGGAGCAGCCCGAGACCAGCCCTATGACAGTCGCCGCGGCCATCATGTGCGACAACCATCGCCGCGACTGCTTAGGTAGACTTCCCGCCCCGACATGCATGGCCGTTAACCTACCGCGTGCGGGTCCCCACCAGCCCAATTGCGCACCCCAAAACATTCATCGCGCAGAAGGCTGTCTCGTCGGAAACGGAGCACAGGGGAACGGCTGGCCGCAGTAAACCGCGACAGCCCGGGTCACCGGTATCTCCTTGTCACTACGAGCAGCGGCCCCGCGGCTGGCTCGGTCCCTGCGACGGGGAAACCGAGCCAGCCGGATCGCGCAACGAACCTTGGTCACCACCGGCTAGCAGATTCTGCAATCAAGCAAGCGCGAATCACCGTCGCGACGTCATTCGCGTTCACCGCCATAGGAACTGGAGTCCTCAAGCAGGTCCTGCAGCCTGCGCGCAGGGTCTGTGGAGTACCGGTCCTTGCGGTTGAGTGTGAGGTCTGGCGCGCTGGAGTTGGGGTCACCCAACGGCAGCCCGTCTGGCCCAACGGGTCCGAGGATCTGTGCAGGGTTTGGTGCGGCGGGGTTAGCCATCTGCAGCGGCCCGTCTCCTGGGGAGGCACCCGGGGGGCCCGCCGGAGGAGGCGGCGGCGGGGGCGCTTGTCCCTCGCCGTTCGGCGCTGGCTGCCCGTTCGGCGCTGATGCCTGCCCCTCGCCGTCCGGCGCCGGGTTCTCTCCCTGCCCCGGGGCTTGACCGGCAGCTCCTGGCTGGCCCTGACCAGGTTGACCTGGTCCACCTTGGCCGGCCTCTCCACTCGCACCCGGCTGGGTACCCGGCGGGGGCGCTTGAGGGATGTTCTCCCCAGGCAGCGGCGGAGGCGGCGGTGTCGACGGCGCCCCTTGTCCAGGACCACCTTGCCCGGCCTCTCCACTCGCACCCGGCTGGGTACCCGGCTGGGTACCCGGCGGGGGTGCTTGAGGGATGTTCTCCCCAGGCAGCGGCGGAGGCGGCGGTGTCGACGGCGCGCCTTGTCCGGGGACACCTTGCCCGATCGGAGGCAATGAGGGAGCTTGATTCGGCGGAGGCGGCGGACCACCTGCATTGCTGGGCTGCGGCGCATCGGGGCCTGGCGGCGGCTCAGGAGTCACCACGGCGGGCCCCGTCGGCGGAGGGGGTGGCGGGGCATGAAGCGCTGCCAGTTTGCGGTCCAACCTCGGCTGCGCGTCACCCCGCACCGCGCGCCGGTCCTCATTGGGATCGGCATTGTCCTTGAAGCACCCAGCTGGAGCTTCTTTCACCAGCGCCAGCGCGCTGTTGTACAGCCGGTCGGCATCATCGGGGCGCCCGGACCGCACCGCCAGGTCGGCCAGGGTTTCACGGACCAGCACAAGGTTGACCCGCACCGGGCAGGACGCATCCCCGTCGAAGCGACCCAACGCATCGGCGAATCGCGCTTCGGCCTCGTTGAGTTTGCCTTCCAGGACCAGCAGGTCCGCCTCAGCGAACGCGACTGTGCCCGGTTCGACCACGCCGAAGGTTCCCAGAGTGTCGACGTCGTTGCGCAGCGCCTCAATGTCGTGTCGATTGAACGAGTCGACCGCCGAATAGCCCGCGGTGACCAGCGTGATCAGGGCTGCCACAACGATGGCCAGCACTGCGGCCGCCGGCGCGGTGTAGAGGAACAGTCGCCGACGCAGCCGCAGCCGCCGATGCGGCGGATTGAACCAAGCCACCGTGCGCAGGCGTGCGATCGCCCAATAGTGTTGTAGAAAAGGCACTATCGAGTGCAGGAACTGCTTGGGAGCCTTGCGAAGCATCATTGCGCCACCACATCCTCTGCGGTCAGGTCGCTGCGCGACAGGCGATTACGTCGCACTTCTCGCACCATCAACACCGCCTCAATGGACAGCAGTGCCGCGCTGATCAGCGCGAACAGCCAGTACCACTCGGCGCGGCCGACGAGCGGGTTCTCCTTGTTCTCGATATCGCCATCGACCATCGAGCCATCAGCGACTGGAGGCAACACCGGCACGATGTCCTTGCCTGCCTCGCGGTGGAAGTACTTCACCCCAAGGTTTTTCGCGATTTCCTGCAAGCGCGCCTCGTCAAGGCCCGAGCGAATAATCGCCCCCGTCGCCGGGTCACCGAGGTAGTTCTTGTGCCCGTTGGCGTAGCTGTGGGGGATCGGCCCACCGGCTGGGGTGCCGTATCCCAGCACCGCCCCGCCTTTGAAGAGGTCCTGGGAGATGTTGAACGCACCGGGCTTGGCTTGCGTGCCGGTGTAGCCGTCACCGAAGTAGAACACAATGCTCTTCGACTTCGGATATGCCTTCTTGGCCGCTTCGAGTTGTTCGCGTAGCAGATCATTGGCCACGGTGGGGTCGATGAAGTTGAAAGCGTCATATGGCGTCAGCGAGTAGGCCGACAGGTTCTTGACGTAGGCCTCGAAGCTGTCGGTGTCTGGGGACAACGGCCAGTTGACTTTGGGCTTGGTGGCAAAACCGATCATGCCGTAACGGGCTGAGCGGTATTTCTCCATGAGTTCGGCGATATCGGCGCGAATCCCTTCCATGCGGGCCTGTCCGTTGCCGTAGTCGGGGATGCGCGAGGTCACCGATCGATCGACGACGAAGAACACGTTGAGATCGGAGACCCCCGCGCCCGCCGCCGACGCCTTGTGACCCCCGTCGTCGGCAATGCCGGGACGAAATGCCGCTAGAACCAGCAATAGTGCGGCGAATGTCAGGCCCAGCCAGCGCAAGACGACGGGACGGTAGCGGCCCGGCGAGGTGCGCATCAGTAGTTGGTAGAGGGTGAACACCCGGACGGCCACGATGAGAAGCGCCAGGATCGCGAGTAGAACCACCGGGAGAGCGGGAGCGAAAGTCATCGGCGCAGCACCCCCAGCCCGACCGACAAGGCCAACACAGCGACGGCTGCGATCGCCAACGGCACTGTCGGGGAATCGAAGTAGCGCTTAGAGGACTGGTTGATCCCGAGGTAGCGCGGCGCGGGTGCGTTGTCGTAGATCTTGTCCAGATCAGCGTTGAGGATGTCGTTGGTGCCGTCCGAGGATCCGGTGCCGGCCGGGTTGTAGAGGCCGAAGTGCCCCTTGGTGGCGTCAGTCAGCTTGCGCAGGGTGTCGTTGCCCTCCTGGCTGACCTGCTCGACGTCGGCCCGGGAAATGGCGTTGATCTGGATCCCTTCCTTCTGGGCTATGGCCAACACCTTGGATTCGTCGAAAAGCGATGGCCGCTTCTCATTGTCGGCACGGAATTTGGTGTAGCCGATGTAAACCAGTTGGCGGCGATGCGCGCCGCTGCTGTTGCCGAATCCCTGCAGGCACATGGCCAGAGTGTCTTCCAGGCTCGTCGCGTAGTCCTTGTACTTGATGGGTCGCACGAATGCTTCCATGCCTGCCGACAGCTCAAGTTTCTGCTCCACCGAAACCTCTTGGTGGGTATCGATCTTCTGCTGAATCGCGGCCAGACCGGCGAAGTACCGCAAGCGCTGCTCGGCGAAGGCACTGTCGCGGGTCATCGGCAATGCCCGCAGGTTCTGGGAAGTGATCCCGAACGATGTAGCGGTGGAGTCCTTGGCTTTGTCGGCCCAGTAGTTCAGAAAATCAGCGGTGGTCGGATCGTTGACGGGTTGTCCGACACAGAGCATGACGTCGCGGGGGTAGGCCGCGTCGTAGCCGTCGTTGGCCGCTGCGAGTTTGGTGGGCCGGGCCGCGGCGATGATGGCGCCGAGGAAGGCGATTGCCACCATCGACCCGACGACGGCCATCGAGATCAGGTAGATGCGCTGGACCCGGGCGAATTCGGGTAGTCGGGTCAGACGGCTGACGTTGGCCAGTGGGCGCATCCTTCGCTGCACCTTGGCCACCGGCAGTCGCCATGCGATGAGCACCGCGACGGCGAGGCCTAGCACGCCGGCGATAAGCAGCCAGCTCCATCTCAGGTCCATGCGTTGATCAACTCCTCCGCCGAACGCCCCAACGCCGCTACATCAGACCGGGATTCGGGATTGAACTGCGCTTCATGCATACGTGTCAGCAGGGGCACTGACTCAGACAGCTCGCTCTCGGCGAGAAAGTCGGTCAGCAGATTCTTGGCGTACACCCCGGTGCGCACGAACATGAAGCTGCGCAGCGTGTGGTTGTAGGCCGTGGCCGCGTCTTCGCCCGACAGCGCCCGCTGGTTGAACTGGTCGGAGATGGCCTGGATTTCGTGACGGAAGTGGCGCCGGACCAGCTTGGCGTGCCAGTCCCGAATCACCGGGATAGTACGCAACCGTTGCGGCGGCAGCGTCCAGATCACCACACCGGCGCACCACGCGATGAACGCCACGACGATCAGCGCAGCAAGCACCAGCCACCACACCGACGGGGCGAGCGGCCCGCCAATGAACCTCAGCAGGTCATCACCGGGCATTGCTGTACACCTCCGTCAAATGCATGATCCTGTCGCGGACTTGATCACTGCCACCGATCCGTACGAAAGGCACCGCCATTCGTACGAAGAACTGCTCAACCTCGATCACCCGTTGCTGCTCAGCGCGGCGGTAGGCATCGATCACGGTCTGACCGAGTGTTGTGCCGTCGGGGATGAACCGTCCGGTGCCCACGTCGTAGCCGTCCATTTCTCCCTGGTCCGCGCCGACGGCCGGCATGTCCGAGATCGCCACCCATAGCACCTCATGACGGCCAGCGAGCCGCTTGACAGCTTCCTCGAGTTCATCGGTGATCTCAGGTTCGTCGGCGATGACCACCATCAGCAACCGGGCACGGTGACTGTGGGCGACATAGTTCAACTGAGTGAGGATCGAGCTCTCACCGACGTCACCGAGCGTGTGGGTGGCGAACTGGTCGAGCATCCCCTCAATGTGGTTCTCTCCCTTGCGGCTTCGCACCGTGGCGCTGCCTCGGGCATCTCCGTAGACCATGCCGAGCTCATCGGAGCGGGTCATGCTGATCATCCCGATGACGCCGGCCACCACACCAGCGATGTCGCGCTTGAACTCTCCGCTGGGCGCCAGCGCCGACATGTTCCGTCCTGTGTCACACACCAGCAGGATCTTGTGGTGCTTCTCGGTGACGAACTTGGTGACCAGCGTGTCGCTGGAGCGCGCCGAGGCCTTCCAGTTGATGTCACGAACGTCGTCGCCGGGCACATACGGGCGCAGGTCGTCGAACTCCAGCGTCCGAGTGTGTAGCAGCGCGTGCTTACCGCCCTGCAGCATGCTGCGGCTGACATTGCCGAAGTACTGCCGCGCGAGGTTGAGTCGCCTACCCATCCGCAGACCTATCCGGGGACCTTGACGGCCTGCAGTACCTGGTCGATCACCTGTTCAGGGGTGACCTTGCGGCTGATCGCCTCGAACCCGAGGATCAGTCGGTGGCGCAACACGCGGTAGGCAACCCGATGAATGTCTGGCGGCAGAACATGGTTGCGTCCCTGCAGCAACGCCGCGGCGCGCGCCGCGTTGACGAAGGCGATCGTGGCACGCGGGCTCGCCCCATACTCGATCGTCGAGGCTACGTCGGGGCGCAGATACTTCGCCGGCTCCCGCGTCACCTGGATGAGGTCTGCGACGTACTTCATCAACACCGGGTGCATCTCTACATTCCGGGCGACCTTCTGCAACGACCGGATGGCGTCGAGGCTGGCCACCGGCGTCGGCGTACCCGCCCGGTCATACACTCCCCTGTCCCGGCGCTGCAGCACGTCGACTTCCTCTTCGGCCGACGGGTAGCGCAGCACCTCTTTGAGCATGAACCGGTCGGTCTGGGCTTCCGACAGCGGATAGGTGCCCTCCTGGTCGACCGGATTCTGGGTGGCGATCACCAGGAACGGCTCGGGAAGCTTGTATGTCGTTCCCGCGATGGTGGTTTGGCGTTCCTCCATCGCTTCGAGCATGGCACTCTGCGATTTCGAACTGGACCGGTTGATCTCGTCGAGCAGCACGATATTGGCATGCACGGGACCCAGCTGGGTCTTGAACTCCGCCGTGGTCGCATCGTAGATCTGGGTGCCCAGGATGTCGCTGGGCAGCAGGTCCGGCGTGCACTGGATCCGCTGGAAGTTTCCAGCCACGGCATCCGAAAGGGTTCGCGCGGCAGTGGTTTTCGCCAGTCCTGGCACGCTTTCGAGGAGAATATGCCCGCCGCCGAGCAGACCGATCAGCAGTGTTTCACGCAGGTCGGCCTGACCGACCACCTTTGCGCTGAACGCGTTGGTGATGTCGTGCACGACACGTAGCGCGTGGTCGAGATGGCCTTGTCCGGGCTGAATTCGGCTGGTGAGTTCGGTGATCTCTCCCGACGCATCGCCGGGCTTCTGCAGTTCCACTTGTCAGTAATCCTTACTCGTCGTCGGTGTAGGTCGGTGGGTTCTTGGTCAAGTCGACATGGCCGCTTAAGCTGCTTGTCACTTTCTGATCTGTGACACTGTCCGCCGGATTCTTACCTTGAGCAGTAAGTTTCAACTCGACTTTGCCCTCGACCGAGGCATGACCGTCGAGCCCTTCACCCATGCTGATGAGCAGCGGCTCCAACTTGACTGACACATCGTCGGTGTTGGTCGGGGCAGTCCAGCGTGCAGTGCCGTCGACAAGGCCATAGTCGGACTCAAACGTGTTTTCCATCGGCGGGCACTTTGGCGGGTTCAGCGCAGAAGACTTGGCACACTCGCCCAGCGCATCCAAAATCGCTTTGCTGGCTGCCTTTTTGCCTTCCTCGGTGATTTTCAGTTCGAAATCGGCGTCCTCCTCGGGTGGTTGGTACTGCCAGCCGTCGGGAGGCATGTAGGAGGTTCGACGGTATTCGATCGCGATGTAGGGGTTAGTGCTGGTCACCTCGACCGCGCCGGGGAAGAGGTAGGCGATGCCGGTATCCGGTAGCGGCTTGCCGAGGATGTTCAGCGAGTCCAGGACCCCGGCCTTCCCTTTGGCTTTTGCTTTCCCGAAATTCAGTGCATACGTGGGGTATTCGACCTTGAACTGCCCGTCTGAGGACTGCTTCACATAGATCTCGATGTCGATGGCTTCATCCCCGAAATTGGCCGTGACGTGCACCGACTTCTCGTCTTCACCGAGAATCTTGATGTCGGTGATCGGCATTTTCTCGATCTGCTTCTTGAGCACCTCATCGGTGAGGAAGGTCTTGTCGGGTGGTTCATTGATCCCGAGCGACAGCACCTTGTCGGCGTCGCCTTTCGCGAGCGCCTTCAAGTAACCCTCGACCGCGCCGCTGGCGGTCGTGGCATCGGTTGAGTCCCCGCCGATGACGACGAACCCGACGACCACCGCGACCACGAGGACTACCGCGCCGGCGACGATGCCGAACAGTGTGCGGCGGTTTTTAGGCGGGGCGCTGTTGTAGGACGGCGGTTGGAATGCTGGCGCGCCAAACGAGGACTGCCCGCCCTGAAACGGCGTATTCCCAGGAGTATTCGCGTATCCGCCGCTAGGGAGCGGTGGTGGTCCCGGTGGGCCTGGCGGCCGATTGCCGAACCCTCCGCCGAAACCGCCTCCCCCACCAGGTCCGGGCGCGAAAGGTCCCGGCTGAGGCTGGCCGGGCCGGGGTGCTGGCGGCGGAGAGCTTTGCGGTGGCCGCGACGGACCGCCGCTGTTGCCACCGATGGGATTGTCTCCCCCGAAATTGGTCATTAGAACTCCCTAGATAGTCGATGCCAACGCATCATCCGGCTTTGAACACTCGCGGTGGTTGCTCACCGATGTTCACTGATAGGAAGTCAGAAGCACTTAAGTCCGAGTCTGCGACTTTGCCAGTGTTAACGTCCACGGCAGTGATGGGAATCTTCAGGTTGCTGACCCTGACCACAGTCGTGTAGTCGGGCAGTTTGAAATTCACGGTGGACAAGTCGACCGGTCCGCGCACACGCATCGTGCCCTCGACGTAGTACTTGCTGTAGTCGCCCGCATCTTTGCACTCGCCTGTCCGCGGGGCGCCGTTGTAGCACTTGTCAATCCACGCCCGGATCGCATCTTGGGCGGCTTGGCGTCCTGCGTCGGTCATCGAGAACTTCGGTTTGATCTCGCCCAATGCTGCATAGCCGCTGACGTCATCGAAGGTGGTGGGCGGGAGTTCGTTGATGTTGAAGTTCGCGGCGGTGGACCCCATCTGAAGGTAGCCGGGGAACACGTAGAAGTGCAGGCTCTGCGGTATCGGCTTGCCGAACACCGTCAGGGACTTTTCCACCGGCTGCACGTCTTTCGGTAAGCCCTTGACCTTTTCGACCGTAGCCTCGACGAACGACGCGGATAGCTTCCATTGGTTGTCGACGACCACCACGGCAAGTTGGCCTTCGGTGCGCTGACCACCATATTTCGCAGCGACTTTCACCGTTGAGGTCCGCTTGTAGTCTTCGGGTTTGCGCTCTTCTCCCAGCACCTCGACATCGGTGATCGGCAGTTTCTCCAGCTGCAGCTTGAGAATCTCATTGGTCAGCAACTCGGTACTCGCCGGCTGGGTGGCACTGAGATCCAACGCCGCTTGGGCATCACCCCGCGAGAGAGCTTCCAGATACGCCTTGGCCACCTCCGACGGCGAACCGTTCGGATTGAAACTGCCCCCACCCCCACCGTTGCTCATCAGAAGCGCCACAATCACTGCGACCACGGTGAGGACCACGACGGTGGCACCCGCAGTGATCAACAGTGGCTTACGGTTCTTGGCCGGCTCGGGCGGGCGGCCACCGGCCGGCGAGGTGGTGGCGTGCGGGACGGCAGGCTGTCCGCCACCCCAGTTCTGTTGCCCGCCTTCTCCTGGCCCAGAAGGAGGACCGAACCTGTGTTGCGGCCCTGGTGGATTGAGGCGTGACGGCGGTGCGCCCCATGGCGGGTTCGGCCCAGGCCCGTTCGAGAAGTTGGTCACGTTGTCATCTCCGCGCTCACGGGTTGTTGAGGTCGATGGTGGGCGGGTCAGTGGTCAGGTCGGCGTTGCCATAGATCAGCGGATCTGCTGTGCCAGTGACCGTCTCACCGCTAGTCGTCTTCACCGAGACACCGAACGTCGGGCTGCCAATGATGGAGATCTTGCCCGTTTTCGTGTCAATGAATTTCACGGTGAGAGCGTCAAGATTGGGCGGCGCTGTCCATGTAGCCGAGTCCGGCACTAAGTCTGCGCGGGCTATCTTGTTGGGACAGTTCGGAGGCTCCAGACTGGCGCTACTGACACACGCGTCGATGGCCTTCTGGATAGCCTGCTTCACAATCTCCGCGCCCTTGTCGCTCAAATCCAGGCCGGGATCGATCGCAGTCCCAGGGTAAGCGATATCAGCGAGGGTGGGGTCGGGGGAGGCCTGCAAAAAGTTGGTCGTATCAACAACTTTCAGGACCGGATTGGAACTACTCACGTCGAGTTTGCCGGCGAACGCGTAGAGCTTGCCGCTGCCAGGAAATGGCTTGCCCGCCAACGTTATGTACTTGGACAGCGGAGTTCCTCGATCCCCCTCGCGCAGTTCGACCGCCCCGGCTGTGTTCTTCAACTTCCAGCCTTCCCCTGGCGGGGGTTTTTGCAGTCCGAAGTGCGTGTCGTACTCGACGCCGCCGATCTTGGCGACCACGTGCACACTGGCACCACCGTTGGTCGTTGGGATTTCGCCGAGAACCCTGACGTCGGTGATGGGGAAATCCTCGAACTGCTTCTTGAGGATTTCGTCGGTCAGCAACGACGTATCAGGCGGCGCCTCTCGGCCCAGCGACAACACAGTTTTGGCGTCAGCACGCTGCAGAGCTTCCAGATAGGCGACCACGACGTCGGCGGCGGCGCCTGGGGTGCCCTCAAAGTCGTCTGGGCCGCCGCCGAAGATCGTCGAGCCGGCAGCGACTAGCACCCCCACCACCGCGACAGCAGCAGCTCCCAGCAACAGGCGCCGCCCCCGCATACTTGATGGGAGTTTCAGCCTCTTTTTGGCCCCGGACGTGCCCGCGGGCTTCGGGCTTACCCCGGGTGCATTGTCGGACGGCGGATTGCCGAACGGGCGGGGTTGCGGGGCACTGTCGCTCCCCCACTGCGGCGGGGCGGGTTGCCCGCTGAAGGGTGGCCCTCCGGCTGGTGGTGGCGGGCCCGAGGGACCACCGCCCCACCGTGGGTGCTGCCCTGGCGGTCCGGGCGGCGGGGGCAACGGTCTTTGTGACGGGTTGGGCCCTGGCTGGCCACCGAACGGACCGGCACCGCCGAAACCCCCGCCCGTCACAGGCTCGCTCCGACAGCCGACATGGTCGGTCCCTCATCCCTCGAATCACTCACCGCGAACCCCCAAACTCCTTTGCTATCACCGACGGCGTTGACCACGGTGTCGTCGTCGTGATGTCTCACAGCCAACTCAGTGGTCCAGATACGCTCGTGGCGGTTGCACACCCAGATTCACCTGGAGTCGATCTGAGACGGTGATCGAGTCAACATCGGCCAGCTCGCCACCCTTCTTCGCGATGGTCACAGGGATACGGACGTGGCTGGTGTAGACGGTCGGCCCGGAGGCGTCGTCACCCAGTCGCACGCTCGCATCGGTGAGGTCGATCGGCCCGGTCACGCGCATCGTGGCGATGTCGTAGTCGTTGACCCAGGACGGGTTGTGCGCATGTTCGCAGTCGCCCTTGTTGTCACCTGGGTTGAAGCACTTGACCGCCCACGCCTGTATCGCGTCAATGGCGGCTTTGCGTCCGGCGTCGGTCATCGAGTACTTCGGTTCGGCCTTTGCTGGCTGCCCCATGGCGCTGGCGTCGTCGAATGTGGTCGGCGGCATGTCGTTGATCGTTAGGTATGGGGTGCTCGCAGTCATCTGCAGGTAGCCAGGAAAGACGTAGAAGTGGCCGGTCGGCAGTAGCGGTTTGTCGAACACTCTCAGCGAGTCGATCGTGTCTTTGCTGAGGGTGAGTGCGGGCTTTTCGATGGTGGCGTCGACGAACGCCGCGGACAGTTTCCACTGGTTGTCGACAACGACCATGTCGAGTTTTCCTTCGGTGCGCTGCCCACCCAGTTTCGCCGCAACCTTCACCGCAGATGTTCGTTTGTCGTCCTCGGGTTTGCGCTCCTCCCCGAGTACCTCGATCTCGGTGATCGGCAGTTTTTCCAGCTGCAGCTTCAAGATGTCGTTGGTCAGCAGGTCGGTACTGGCCGGCTCAGTTGCGCTGAGGTCGAGTGCGCCTCGGGCGTCACCGCGCGCCAGCGCCTCCAAATACGCTTTGGCGACCTCGGTCGGTGAACCGCTCGGGTTGAAGCTGCTGCCGCCGTCGCTACCTTTGCTCATCAGGAACGCCACGACAACCGCGATCACGGCAAGCACGGCGACCGTCGCAGTGGCGGTGATGATCAGCGGTTTCCGGTTCTTGGGCGGTACCGATGCCGGTGCCTGGTCGGCAGCGCCCGAATCTGGGCCCGCAGCGCCGCCAAACCCCGGCGTGGGGTTCACATTTGGTGTGGATTGCTGCTGCCCGCCCCAGTTCGGTTGTCCACCTGCAGGACTGGCTGGACTACCGAACCCTGGTTGAGCCCCAGGCTGGTTGAAGCGTTGCGGCGCCCCACCCCGGGAAGGGTCTGAGCCCGGCCGGTTCGAGAAATTCGTCACGTTGATTCTCCCCGCGTATGGCTAGTTGAACTCGACAGTGGGCGGGTTGGTGGCCAAATCAACCTTGACGTAAAGCGAGGGTGTAAAGGTGCCCGATTCGGTCTGGCCGCTTGTTGTCTTGACCGTCACACCGAATTCCGGATTGCCCGTGACGGTTACAGTGGCCGCCTTTTCGTCGATGTACCCGATACTGAAGTTCTTGATGTCGGCCGGCGCCGTCCATTGCGCCGAGTCAGGAACAAAATCTGAACGCGCCGCCCCGTTCGGGCAGCCCGGCGGCTTCAGACTCGTACTCTTGGCGCACTCTTCCAACGCCTTCTTCACCGCATCCAACACATTGCGCTCGCCTTGCTCGCTCACCTCGAAATCGGGGAACACGGAATCGCTCATCCACACCAGCTGTTGGAGGGACGGAGTGATATCGCCTATCCGCGTCTCGACGTCGATGGACGGGTTTGAGCTTCCGATATCAATCAGTCCAGGGAACATGTATGCCTTGCCGGACTTGGGAACCGGCTTTCCCCATACCGTGATCGCGTTCTTGAGTGCGGCGTTGGTGTTGTCGGTGTGGAACTCGACTGCCATGGCGCCTGTTTTCAACTTCCACCCCTCACCCGGTGGAGGCTTGGGCAGCGTGAAGGTCTTGTCCTGCTCGACACCGCCAACTTTGCCGACAACGTGCACACGTGCGCCGCCGTCACGAGTAGGGATATCGCCGAGGATCTTGATGTCGCTGATGGGGTACTTTTCCATCTGCTTCTTCAGGATCTCGTCGGTGAGCATCGAGGTGTCCGGTGGTTGTTCGCGCCCCAACGACAATGCCGCTTTGACGTCACCACGCTGCAACGCCTCGATGTAGGCCGTCACCGCGTCACTGGCCGTGCCGGTACCACCCTCGTATTCGCCGCTGCCCCCGAACGCCATCACGCCGCCGACCACCAGAGCCGCGACTACTGCAACCGCACCCGCGGCGAGCAAGATTCGTCTGCCCCGCTTGCTGGACGGCAGTTTCAGCCATCTACCAATGCCCGGCTTTGACGATGGCGCTGGGCCAAAGCCAGACTGACCCGGCGGCGGACCGAACGGCTGTCCCGGAAATGGCGGTGGAGGCAACTGGTTACCGAACGGACGGGGCTGCTGCGGCACACCCCCACCCCACTGCGGTGGGGCGGGGGGCACGCCAATCCGCGACCCGCCAGGCTGCCGGGGCCCCGGCTGGCCACCACCCCACGGTGGCTGTTGCCCCGGGGGTGGACCTGCTGGCGGTCCTTGTGGTGGCCGCGATGGTGTCCCGTGCGGGCCTGGCCCGGGCTGGCCACCGAACGGGTTGGGGCCTCCGAAGCCCCCGCCCGTCACTGGCTCGCTCCGATGGTCAGTGTGGATCGCACCGCATCCTCCGATTCACTCACCGCGCATCTTCCGACAGAATCGGCGCCGCCAGATTGCGCACAACGTTTCCTTGATCTCGACAACGCCCGGATGAACCCCGTCCGACAGGGCCGCAGGCCGAGCTGGGACTGTGGTGGCACCAGCGTGAGACCTTGTGGGTCGCCTGACCGTCGAACGGACTCGGCCCTCCAAAAATCCCGACCGTCACAGCCCGGCTCCAACCGTCAACACGGATCGCACGGTATCCCCCGAATTCCTCATCTCGGCTCCGTTCCAGCGGTCACCGAAAGCCACTCGGCACGTGGCCAACCAGATACTAGCCATTGCTCTCAGCAATGGCGCGGGCAAATCTCCAATGGCGACAGCTCCGCCATATTCGCAGCGTGCAGCCACTCCCCAGATATGGGGGCTCACCTCGGATGACAGCAGTTTCCAAGGACCGGATGCTGGCCGGGGCCAAGGTCCGCGCAAGGTCGAACGAGGTCGGCCGATTCGCAGGTTAGGCATAAACGAGCGAACTCCTTTTAGCAGGGCTCAAGAAATGAGATGAAGTCAGTGAGAGCGTTCGTTGCCGTCGCCGAGATCGGTTGTTCCTGTTCAACAGCTTCGATGTCGGCGACGTCTACACGCGCGCCTGCGGCGACTTCTTCTGCACTGAGCTCCGCCAGTTGACGCGCTGCATAGAGTCGCTGACCGAGTGTCGCTGAGGGCGCCTTGGCCGCCCGAAGCATCAAGTCGTTGTAGGTACGTCGGATATCACGCAGCAGCAGCACAAGATCGGGCCCTTTGGCGCTCTGGACGACTTCGGCGGCACTGGCTTCGAGCAAGCGCAGTTGATTGAGAAGATCGCCAATTTGCTCACTGAACCCAGGAGATGCCGCCGGGGACAGATCATTCACGCGGGTCCGGATCCCGTCCAGCGCGATTCTGACGGCCACGACTACCGAGCTCTGTGTGGAGTGAGAGATCGTGGCAGCCTCGCCTGCACCCATTTCAGATGGGCCGCTGACCGGAGCCGCCGCAGTGTCAGCGTAGCCAGCCCGCCAGCGTTCGAGCTGGCCTTCCTCCAGTCCCAGATACCGCTCGATGTTGGCGCGGGTGCTCTGGTGAGGCCATCTCCGACCTTTTTGCAGGTCGACAATCGTGGTCTGGCTGCTGACGGCGCCGTCTTGCACCATGTCGCGAATCGTCTTTTTCAGCTCCTTCCGGCGCTCGTTAACGAGTGCCCCGACGCGCTCCAGTACCGGATCTGGTTGCTTCGCAACGATTTCGTCACTGTCAGAAGACCGCTCGTTGAGCCCTGACTTTTCCGATTCTGCTGCGCGTCCGGATGTGGGGGACGCCGGCGCAAGTCCGAACGTCACCGGGATTCCGTCGCTGTGGCCCAGGTGAATGGTCAGACCGTCGGTGATGGTCAGCACGTCGACTTTCTGAGCATTGTGGAAGATTCCGTTCAGGCTGCCCGCGTCGCGAACTTGCCAAAGACCGTCAGTTCCGATTTCCAGTCGAGCGTGACTTCCAGAGATCCCGGCGTGATCAATGTGGATCGTCGATCTGTAGTCCCGGCCGATGGTGGCGGGAGCGGCGGCGCGCTGCACAACGTGTCGGCTTCCGTTCACAGCAACGATCAGGTCCGGCATTTCCGGCCGTCCTGACTGGTACACATTCATGTCCCGCTCTCCGCTCCCGCCAGGCCCCTCAGCCGGTGTCATCAATCGCCGAAAGCGTAGCAGAAGTTGTAGCAGCAGACTATGGCGGATTCCACTTTCCGCCTTTCGCTCCATCTTCCGCTCCAACTCACGGGCCACCGCCGGGCCGTCGTCACGGCTCGTTTTGCGAGGTAGGTCGACCTTGCCCAAACTCCAGCGCCCCCGCGGCAGAAGGGCATTTTCCTTATTCTGCCTGCGGTTTTTCTGGCATCCAACAGCCCTAGGAGGTCGCATCCAAGAGGCGCTCCAACTTTCCCTTGCGATGCTCCAACTTTTGTGGTTAAAGTTGGAGCACCAACCGGGCGGCGACGAAGCGAAGGGACGCTCACCCGATGCAAACCACCATCCAGACAGGAGCCTCCAACATGGCCCACAGTGACGACGACCTGATCTTCGCCCGCAAATACGCTCGCGAAGTCAAGATCGCTACCGACGAATGGCATGACAACCCGTTCAACCCCGAGGCTCGCGCGGCGGTGCAGAAGCTGCTCGACGCCGCGCCGGCCGCCGACGCAGCCTGGACGCGAGCTCAGCGCAGCGCGGCAAATCACAGCAGTCATCGCTCAGCACAGCGATAATTTCGGCGGGCCCCCTCACCTGCGGCCCCATCACGGGATCTGGGCAGCGCCAGAACACGTGCGACGACGCCACCGGAGCAGTGCCGTGATGATCCAGTAAGTGCTGACAGACGGCGATACCGTTTATCGGATCGGGCCGACCTTTGACATTGCGCCCTGGCCCACGGTGGGCGCGCTGTTGCTGATCGCCGGTGTCCGTTGATGACGAAGACATCATGACGATGGTCGGTGGCGATGACGGCCGCAATGGCGAACACGACGGTGAACACCGTAATCGCTAGCTAGCGTTACCGATTCCGATGAATCACCGGTAGCGATGGGCCGCTGCGGGCATTCGGTAGAGGTGCCATCGTGCAAAGTCTTCGATAAACACGGCACCGCCGTTGAAAGCAACCGGCCGCGAATCGATCCACTTGGCCTCGCCCGCAACGATGTTGGCGGGGTTGATACTTCAGCGCCACCATGCAGAACACGCGCGAGGCCGATGAAGGCCATGGATTCAGCATTGCCACTGCACAATGAGCCATCCGGTGCGCCGTAGACCCGCATGGCCACTTCCATATTCACAGTCGGGGTGGCGCAGTCCACGGGTGCGGCGGCACGGGCGACGTAGGGGCGCCAGTCTCGCTGAAGGCCAAACACTATCTGTAATTTGCCGCGCAGTGCTGAGCTCGCGTCCAGGCTGCGTCGGCGGCCGGCGCGGCGTCGAGCAGCTTCTGCACCGCCGCGCGAGCCTCGGGGTTGAACGGGTTGTCATGCCATTCGTCGGTAGCGATCTTGACTTCGCGAGCGTATTTGCGGGCGAAGATCAGGTCGTCGTCACTGTGGGCCATGTTGGAGGCTCCTGTCTGCATGGTGGTCTGCATCGGTTGAGCGTCCTTCCGCTTCGAGGTCACTGATCTGACGGTTGCATTCGGCGATGACGCCGGCTGCGGCGTGGGTGGCCGCGGCGAATGTGGCGGCCATTCTGCAGGTGCCGCGAGTTGTTGTTCGGTAATCGGCACTACGCCACCCCCTGGGCCCGGGCGTCGATGCTGCGTTGTCGGCCAGCATGTTTGACAGCTGACTGGATCTTGGCCAGCCCGATACAGACGGACTCAGTGGGAGCGACAGCATGGCCGAGACCGCCCTGAGGGTTGACTGCGCATAGCTGATCCTCAGCCACGCGCAGGAAATTTCCGAGTTGGCGATTCGCGTTGCGCACCAGTCGGATTCGCTGCATACTTGGCGGCCCGGATGCCGATTCAGCCGAGCCAATCAGGGGGCGCATATCACGCGCTCTTGGCATGTGCGGACACAATAAACAGGGACAGCGAGCCGAAGAACGGGCCCGTCATGAGGTCGTCGATCCAGTTCTGAGTCCCTGCGGCGGGGAGAAGACCGTCGGTCACTGCGTGTACGCAGACGTCACGGAAGCCGAGCACCTTGTCAGCCTCGACCGAGTCTGTCCAGTGCGCCGTGACGGGATAGATGGTGTCAACGCTGAACCCTGCCTCGTCGAGCAGCCGCGGCAACGCCCTGCCGATCGTGGCATTGCGGATGACCTGCGCGATGACATGCTGGGTATAGGCGTTGCTGAAGGCAACGTCGGGGTGGTCTATGACCAGGGTTGCCCAGTCGGGCTCGACGCAGACCATCATT
This sequence comes from Mycobacterium sp. 134, assembly GCF_048282715.1. Classification (NCBI taxonomy): domain Bacteria; kingdom Bacillati; phylum Actinomycetota; class Actinomycetes; order Mycobacteriales; family Mycobacteriaceae; genus Mycobacterium; species Mycobacterium sp. 134. Next base: position 90,302 of record NZ_JBLVUN010000005.1, on the reverse strand, counting down.
CCGTCGGCGCGCAGAGCCCGAGCAGCTTCAGCAAGGACGGTGGTCGGCGACTCCACGTGTTGAAGCACGCGGTCGATGTGGATGCGGTCCACACTGGCGGCATTCAGCGGGAGTTGGTGAATGTCGGCCTTGGTGACCGACACCGTTGGATAACGAGCGGCGTTCTTGACGGCATGGGCCAGCAGGTCGGCGTCGCAGTCGATGCCAATCACCTTGCCTGTGCGACCGGCAGCCTGGGCGTATGCCGGAAGATCCACGCCTGCACCACATCCGAGGTCGACGACGACGGATCCTTCCTCGATCTGGAGCAAGGACTTCGCGAAGGCCTTGTAGCCTTTGCCGGTTGCCGAGTTCGCGATGTTGCGGAGGTAGTCGCTCGGCGGCGCTACGTCCAACCATGGCCGATACTTCGGTTCACCCGTCATGGTGGTCACGGCGCGCCCTTTCGTCTACGAGCTCTAAGCAGTCTTGGGTTGCGGCACGCGATGTTTCACCGAGCACAACACGGATTTCCGGCGGGCCGAGTTTGGGCCCGCCGGAAGAATCTGGCAGGTCATTCTGAATGAGTTCGGCGGTAATCATCGGGCCACGTCCGTCGCCAGCGGGAGCGACTGCCGCTGCACTGCCTTCTCAGCTCGTCGTGGCATCGTTGGCGCCGTCCTGCTCAGAAAGCCCTGACGGGTCAGGTGTTTGGGTCAGATACTTCGCGAAGAACGCGAAGGTCCGCTTCCAGGCGTCCTCGGCTTCGGGCGCCGAATAGGAGAAGCCAGCAAGGGTTTCGACGATGGTGAACGGCGCCGGGATGCCCGACTTGTTCATGAAGCTGTGCCCGACGTCCGGGTATTCCTTGACGTCGTGATCGACGCGGCCTCGGGTGAGAACTGATTCCAACGCACTGGCCGCGCCCTGCTTGACGATGCGGTCTTTGGCGCCGTAGCTGGCGACGACCGGGCAAGATCGTGCAAGTTTCTCAATGTTTTTGGGGGCCAGTCCGTACTGGGCCGCGGCCACGTCGAAAAGTCCTCGCGGCGACAGCTGAAGGACGAAGCCGGCGCCCATGCAGAATCCGATCAGCCCGATTCGGCCATTCGACCGTGGGTCGTCGAGCAGGTACTCGCGCGCGGCTGTGATGTCGTCGTAGGCGTCGCCGGTGTCGGCGAAGTGGGCCCGGATGGTGGCGATCATGCACCTGGGTTTGAAGCCTCGTCCGTAGAGATGGGGTGCCAGAGTGAGATAACCCTCGCTGGCGAGGCGATCGCTGATGCGGCGCAGATCCGCCGTCATCCCCTGCACATCCTGGATGACCACCACACCCGGCCAAGGCCCCTCACCTGTGGGCACTGCCAGATACCCAGGTAGATCGCCCGCGGGCGCGGGATACGAGATGTTCGGCAAGGCGCCACCCCTCTACTCGGTGCACGCCGCTGGCCCCAGTCGGGTCCATAGGTTGTCGCCTGCAGTCACTCAGCGTGCACGTGGACGGTTCGAGTGTATAGCCGAGTAATCCAGTTGTATAGCCGGATTCTCCAGTTGGATAGTGAGGCAAGTGAAACGTATTGCAGACCGATATAGCTGAATCGGGATACAAGTGCGCTGTATTGTCGGGCGTTATGGAAGGCTCCGTGTTCCTGCAGCAACCGACGCCGGTCGAGTTGTCCAACGCTGAACGGATACGCGACGCCGCAATACGCTGCTTTGCAGCTCAAGGGATCAGCGCAACCACCATGCGCGCCATCGCCGAAGCCGCAGGAGTCTCACACGGGCTGGTACAGCACCACTTCGGCAACAAGGCCGGCCTGATCGCCGCTGTCGACAACTACGTACTACGCGTGTTCGGCGAAGCGCTCGAATCAAACCCTCTTCCGGTGCCAACCGAGCCAGCTGACGACTTCAAATCGCTGGGCGGCCGCTTCTCCAAGCTCATCCACGACCATCCCAACGTCGTCGACTACGTAGGCCGCGCCCTCAGCGAGGGCAACAACATCGGCGTAGTGGTCTTCGACGGACTGCTCCAGATCAGCATCAGACAACGCGACACCTTCGCCGCAGCAGGGCTCACCAGACCCGACATCGACCCGGACTATGCCGCCCTCAACCCGCTGATACTGCGCCTGGGCGCGATCATGCTGCGCTCGCACATCGCCCGCCACATCGACGGCGCCTTCACCACACCCGCCGAGCTGCGACGGTGGGACGCCGCTGTCACCGCGATGATCCGCCACGGCCAGTTCACCGCCGACCCGGCGGAGCACAGCTAGCGAAGTGCGACACTGGCCGGTATCGGCCCACCCGGCACCATCGTGAACGGCACCGCCAACGGGAAATCGTCTTCCAGCGAGGTCAACTTCACCCGCCGAACAATCGAGGCCAGCGCCAACGTTGCCTCCAGCATGGCGAAGTGATCACCGATGCACGACCGGGGCCCGCCACCGAACGGCACGTACTGCCAGCGATGCAGCTTCTTCATGTTCTCCGGAGTGAAACGCTCAGGATCGAACCGCAGCGGATCTTCCCACAGAGTCGGGTCACGCTGAACCGACATCCGGCCGAACACCAACATGGTCCCCGCTTCAACCCGATACCCCGCGACCTCCACATCCTCGACCGCCATCCGCGTCCCGGTAGGCCCCGGCGGACACAGCCTCAAGGCCTCCCGAAGAACCTGCACGGTGTACCCGAGCTGCTCGACGTCGCCCGGCGCCAGCAGCCGATCACCGATCTGGGCGACTTCCGCTGCGACACGTTCCTGCACGTCGGGGTGGCGTCCCAACTGCCACAACGCATATGTCAGTGTCGTGGCCGTCGTGTCGTGGCCGGCGAACACGAAGATCACCAGCTCATCGCGGATCTCGTCATCAGTCAACGGCTGCTTAGTCTCTGGGTCACGCGCCGCGATCAACGCCTGCACCAGCGGCGCATCCAAGTCCGGATCAGCACGACACGCACGCACAATCTCGGCGGCCAGCTCCCGAATCGCCGCGGCGGCCTCCTGGGAACGCCGCCGCGCCGGCGTCGGCAACCACGCCGGCGTACGCAGAGGTTTCAGGGCCCGCCGCACCGCGTAACTGGTCGCGACCCGCAGCGGCTCGGCCACCACATCCGCCTGCTCGTCCAGATCCAGACCCAGCACCGAGCGGCCCAACGCACGCATCGTCAGCTGACGTGACTCTGCGTCCAGGCTAATCTGCGCGCCGTCGGTCCACGAGGACACCACCGTCTCTGTGGCCTCGGCCATGTGGGCGCCGAAAGATTCCACCCGCTTCTTCGTGAACACCGGCTGCAGTGTGCGCCGACGCGGTAGCCATTCCTGGTGCGGCAACACGAATAAGTTGCCGCCAAGCAAACGCCGAAGCTCTCGCCCCACCCCGCTCGTCTTGTCGATCGAGCCGTCACGCGCACCCACGATATCGCGGATACCTTGAGGTGAGGTGGCTAAAACGATCGGTGGCATCAGCCATCGCGGGCCAAGGCTAAACCGGGTGACCGGGCCGCCGGCGTCCCGCAGGATGTCGGTGCCGGTGTGAAAGTTCCGCAAAGCGTCACGCTTTTGCTTGTACGGCAACGGGTTAATCGGAGCCAGCGGAAGATCCGCCACAGTTTGCTTTTGCGCAGTATCGGTCACGCGCACACCTCCCAGCGTCGGACATAGTCTACGACTGAGGCCCTCGGCACCCCGGTGCCGAATCAGCGAAGGAACAGCATGCAGACCGCTTACACCGCACGAGTTCTCGACCCAACCAACCCTGGCGACAACGCCCTGCTCGACGAGCTCCGCGCTGACCCCGACATCGACTTCCTCGACGACCACGACGCCCAACTGGAAAGCCTTCGCGCACTTCGCCCGCCACCAGCTGACGAGCTGCTGTGCGAAGGCCCACGATGGGCCTACTACCCGTGGCGGCGCGCTGTCGTGGCCGTGCTCGGCCCCCGCGGATTCCAGGCTCTGCGAATGGACCGCAACCGCAACAACATCACCGCCGCGGAGCAAACCACCCTCAGCACCCTGTCGATCGGGGTGGCCGGTCTCAGCGTGGGCCACGTCATCGCCCACACCCTGGCCGCCCAGGGACTGTGCGGCAAACTGCGCCTGGCCGACTTCGATCATCTCGAACTGTCCAACCTCAACCGGGTGCCGGCCACCGTCTTCGACCTCGGAATCAACAAGGCCGTCGTGGCTGCCCGCAGAATCGCCGAGCTCGACCCCTACCTACCCGTCGAGGTGGTCGACACTGGCCTCAACGCTGAAACCCTCGACGACTTCGTCAAGGGCCTCGACATCGCCGTCGAAGAGTGCGATTCCCTCGACATCAAAGCCCTGCTGCGAGTCGCTGCACGCGACCTGCAGATCCCCGTGCTCATGGCTACCAGCGACCGCGGCATCGTCGACGTCGAACGCTTCGACCAAGAACCCGAGCGCCCCATCCTGCACGGATTGCTCGGGCAACTCGACATCGGACTTCTCCCAGGCATGTCCAGCCGCGAGAAGATCCCCCACGTTCTGCGCCATCTGGAAGCCGAACGCCTATCGCCGCGCACCGCTGCCTCCCTCATCGAGATCGACCGCTCACTGTCGACCTGGCCGCAGCTGGCTTCCGACGTCATCATCGGGGCCGCTGCAATCGCCGAAGCTGTCCGCAGAATCGGACTCGGCGAACAACTCCGATCCGGCCGCAGTCGCATCGACGTCAGCTGGGCCCTGGGCCAGATCAGCGAGCCCGACATGGCACATCGCTACGAACACGAACAGATCCCCGACGAGCCGAACACCCCGCAGGCCCTCGATGGCGGACCGCTCGAAAACCTCGCCACGGCCGCCATGCGCGCCCCCTCCGGCGGCAACACTCAGCCCTGGCAGATCGCTCTCACCGAAGACTCCATCACTGTCGGTATCGACCCCGACCACACCTCGACGATGGACCTCAAGTTCCGCGGCAGCGCCGTGGCCCTGGGCGCAGCACTGCTGAACATCAAGATCGCGGCTGCCGAACACCACGTGCTCGGCCCCGTCACGGTCACCGCCGCCGGCAGCGCGCCGCTGCAGGCCACCATGCGCATTACCGACGACGGCAACGACCCCGCACTCGCGCACCTCTACCAGCCCATGCTGGCTCGCGAATCTAATCGCCACCACGGAACCCCCAAGCCGCTCGACGGCGCCACCATCACCCAGCTCATCGACGCTGCCGAACAGCATGGCGCACGCCTGCGCCTGCTCACCGAGCGAGACGACATCGCCCAAGCGGCCACCATCCTCGCCGCGGCCGACCGCGTACGGTTCCTGACCCCGCGCCTGCATCGAGAGATGATTTCCGAATTGCGCTGGCCCGGTGACCCGGATCCCGACACGGGCATCGACGTACGCAGCCTCGAATTCGACCCCGGCGAGATGGCGGTCCTTGATGTCCTGCGCCGCCCCGACGTCATGGAACAACTCGCCGAATGGGACGCCGGATCCGCACTCGGCGACGACATGCGAGACCGCGTCCTGGCCAGCTCAGCTCTGGCCGTCGTGACGATAACTGGAAGCGATCTGCGCGCCTACGCCGCCGGTGGATCGGCAGTCGAAGCCGTCTGGATCTCTGCTCAGCAGCAAGGATTCGGAGTCCAACCGGTATCCCCGGTCTTCCTCTACGCGCACAACGCAACCGAACTCGAGGAGCTTTCCGCGCCTTTCGCAGCCGAATTAGGTGAACTGCAAGGCAAATTCAACGCTCTGACAGGCCTGCAACCAGGCGACTCTGTCGCGTTGGTCTTGCGGATGACCGTCGCGCCGCCGGCGTCGCTTCCGAGTCGACGCAGCGTGACTCGGGTACGTAGCGCAACGACAACAACCCACCCACTCTCAAGGGGGCCTTGGTGACAAACGATCCGCCCGCCGCGACATCTTCGGTGAAGAGGTTCCTGGTCCAAGTCATTGTCGACCTGGAAGTGGCCGCCGACGACGAACACGCCGCCACCACCGCGGCGTCAGCGGCGATCCGCTCAACCACCATCAACGGCGCCCGGCGCCTCGACCACTCGATCCGCGGCGTTGAAGAGTATCGGCGGGCCAGCCTCCCGAGCGACACCACCTAGCCAAGACACCTGGCCAACCGTGCGGGGCGCCCGGCTAGGGAATCCGGCGTGTACGCAGCACCTGGCATGCGGCAAAGTTGAGCCCCGGGCCGAATACGGAACCGGGGCTCAGCTCTTCTCTTCGACCAACGGAATGAGTTCGGGAAGTCTGGTCCGCACAGCACCAGCAGTGCTCGATGCACGGTCTATTCGGTTGAGTCGCTTCCCCGGGCAGCCGGCCAATCGGGCGTGATTGCATCGCACCAGGGCAGAGGCTCCGAATAATGGGCTGGGCGGGCCCTGCGTGAACGCGAGAAGTTTGGCAAAGGCGTCTTCATGACCCCTTTAATCCATTGGGAGAGAGGCGACCTGCGCAGGGTTCCGCCCAAACTATCCGCGCAGATACCTCGGGACGTGTCGTTTCCGCTGGCCGCAGGACGTTTTGCGCGGCACAATCCCCACGCTCACGGAGACGCAGCCGCTCGTAGCGCCGCCGCGCGAACCCGTAGGACATACTGCATTACATGGCATGCCATACTGTATTAGCAGATGTCATCGTGCCTGATGGCTCCTAGTGTCTACACCTATGGAAGACGGAACGTCTTGCAGTGATGAAGATCAGGTCCGCGCCGCCGCACTCCATGCCGCCCGGCGAATCGCCAGCACCCGCATCACGAACCGTCTCACCGCGGCCGGCATGACACTGCCAGGCGACGCCGAAGACATCACCGCGGTGCTACTCGCTGCAAATCCCGCCGACCCACAGTGGGGCGCACTGTCGGCATACCGACTCGACTGGTCCCTGGACGTGCTCGCCCTCATCTCCAACGCCCTCGTCGAACGGCGCCGCCAGCGCATCCGCACACCCGACGTCGACGCGGTAGCGGCCGCCATCAGCGCCGGCGCAACGTGGAAACAGATCGGCGAAGCCGTCGGCTCCGCCCCCGCAGTCGCCCACGGCCGATACCGCCAGCGCCTCTGAGCCCCCCAGCGAAATGACAACGGGAAAGGAAGCAATGCATCCAGGAACACCATCCTCGGTTCCGGTTCCACTGCTGGTGTACGCGGTCGCAAGCCGCGCCACCACTGAACTCCAGCCGTTGCCAGACAGCACTGTCACGTTGCATCGCAGTTCCGCAGAATCCGAGGTCGCCAAGTTCGACGAAGGCGAGGTGGCCCTCGTCGAACGGAGGATTCTGCCTTGGGCTCCTGCACGGGAAGAAAACGATCGGTTGTCGCTGTACGAGTACACCGTTGGTTACCGCGACGGCGATCACCACACCCCCTGGGGCCTGTCCTTCTCCACCGACCGCTCGGCCATCGAGACCGAGCTGGCCGCCGTCCAAACTGCGATCGCCGAGTCCAACGTCGACGGGTCGTTCGATGTGCTCATGCTCGAACGCCCCATCTTTCCCTGGTACTTCGCACGGCCGAGACCCGCCGAGCTGCACTGAGATACAACACTCGACAGCCGCTACGCTGCAATCCATGTCAGACGTTATGGATTGGGACGCCGCCTACCGCGGCCACATCTTCGCCGGCCCTCCCCCATGGAACATCGGTAAACCCCAACCCGCCATCGCCAACCTCATCGCCGGCGGACAGATCCAAGATCCTGTGCTCGATGCGGGATGCGGCGTCGGCGACCTCACCCTCGCACTCGCTGACGCCGGCCACGACGTCACCGGCATCGACATCTCCACCGCCGCCATCAACGACGCCGCAGAACAAGCCAAAGGCCGCGGCCTGAGCGCCCGCTTCATTCAAGGCGATGCGCGCGACCTGGTCGCCCTCGGCCTGGGCGATCCCCAGTTCAACACCGTCATCGACTGCACCCTGTTCCACTCTCTGCCCCTCGACGCACGCGACGACTACCTTCGCGGGATCTACACTGCGGCGGCCCCGGGCGGGCACCTCTACCTACTGGTATTCACCACCGATGCACTGCCGGTCGATTCGCCGTGCCCGGTACCAAACCTCGTCACCGAAGCCGAAGTTCGCGACGCCGTCGCCAAGCACTGGACCGTCGACGCCATCGAACCCTCCCACGTCGCGGTCCGACTCCCCGACATTCCCAACCTCCCCGAACACGGCTTTCATACAGACGAAAATGGCCTGACCCACCTGCCTGCCCTACTCCTATCCGCTCACAAGCCCGCGGCCTAGAAGTGGGAGCACCAATGCCGTGAGTGAAATGCACGAGCCATCGGCGCAGGCGCAATCGTCAACCGCTCGCGGCATCGCTGCGCGAGCACAAGTGCCTCGACTCCCCCGCGGTGTCCGGATCGCCGACGTCACCACCTGTGTGCTGCTGTTCGTAGTCCAGGCCGGCGGACTCCTCCTCGCCCTGCTGAGCTTCATGGTCCTTCCGATGACCACCGACAACTGCGCCTACCAGGCATGTGGCGACGGCAAGTGGATCAACTACGCCATGTGGATCGCGATCGCGTCGATGGTTCCAGCCGCGCTGTTCTCATGCCTCGGCATCATCCAGCTGGCGCGCAACCGAATCGGGTTCTGGCTGCCGCTGATCGGCATCCTCGCCCAAGCCGCCATCCTTTGGGCCTCCTGGCGGGCGGCAGCCCTCGCCGGGCCGATCACGGGTTAACCCCGACTCGCAGGCGAACAAGCCGCCGCTGGGACACCTTCCATCATCATCATCATCATCATCTGTAGGTTCTCAACCTCCGTGTCATATGACGATGACCTGGCGTCCGATAACGCGAGGTGTCTCACGTCGTGTCACCTGTATCCCGTCTCAGATTCGTGTCATTTCTTCAGTCACACCGAAGATGCCCGGCGGCGGCGCGGCCTCGCGCACAGCCGGGAGGTGCCGGTTGCGCTTTCTATTTCGTCACGTGACCGACGCCTGCGGCCGCCAACCAGCCGCCGATAGCACTTCGAATGAGATGCGAGCCGACTGGCCGATCCAGCTATCCGATGACATTGGTCGCTATTCTGAAGGACTGCAGCCGTTTGATGCGACGGACCTGTCGGACAATAGCCGTGAATTGTGCTCTCTAACAAACTTTTAGGAGCTTCACGGATTATCGTCGCTGTCCAAAAATAGATGAGAGACCAGACTTTCCCCGGCCACTGACGGCATCAGCCGCGGATCCGTGCGCGCTTTACGATCGTTTCGCGTACTTGGTCGGGATGGCTTAACGTGTCAAGCAGATACAAGTAGGGTAGAAACACAAGATCGTCGGCCACCTCTCCCGTGTGGTGGGACAGGAGCTTCTCAGCGACCTGATCCTTTAGGCTGTCAGGCTGCCTTAAACCGCCGAATCCGTGAGTCGCGTTCCGGTAGATCTTCAGCAACATGGCCGCTGCCCGCCGCGGATGCCTATGGTGTGGCTGCGGGTCGCCGGGGATCCTGACGATAACGTTGTCGTCTCCGCGTTGCTTTCGAAAGAAGAATCCGTCCTGTACGCGCAGAAGGCTATCGACCGCGCGATCAGCGAGTGGCATCAGGATTCTCGCGACGTCGTCGGGCATCTTCTCACGCACTCGTTCGGCAGTTGCGTTCGCGGTGTCGTAGCTGCAGAGCTGGTCGAAGCGCTTTTGCGCTATGCGGTCAGCGTATGTGTCGAGCAAGGTATTCATCAGTGCGCGCTGCACGTTGTGGTTGCGGCCCGCGGCCTGCAACGCGGTCGTCAGGCCAAACACTTGGCCAAACGTCAGAAGCCAGTGCTGATGTTCGTACGGGTCGTACACGCCGTGCTTGTTGCTGAACACGGTCGGGTCGCTCAAGTATTGAAACATCTGATTCAGACGTGTCGTCCACCACTGGATAGCGAGTCGACTCGATGTCGACGTCAACTCGACACTGGACACGGGATCCTGTCGGCCGAATCCGGGAAGCAAGTGCATCATCTCCATCGGCGAATGTCGATGCCCCTCAATGTCTCTGCCGAGATTGAACAGAATGCTGAATGGTGGACGCCCAGCGGGAAAGCACCAGAACCGGGGGCTGAGGCATCCCAGAAGTGGACCCAGGTAGTGGTTTATTCCGATGATCTCCTTGAACCATTCGGCCGACGATGCGAAATATCCGCCTTCGTCACCGATTTTCGAGATCGTCTTCACGGCGTCCGGATCTTGGTCGAATCGGAACATGATGGCAGGCAACCTGACTCGACGAATGAGGAGATCCGTCGCAACGACGAGATGGGCGCTTCGATCTGGGAAGATAAACTCGCTCGTGGAGTCCAGGCATACCGCGCCGAGGTTGTCGTATGCTTGCCGGGCAACTGACACCAATTCATCGTTTGTCGTGCACTTCACTATGTCGGACTGGATCCGATGAAACATCGCAGCAAGGTCGGACTTTCCCGCCATTCGCTCCGCGAGTTGGCTCTCAAGCTTACCGAAGTGCTCCAGCAAGTCCGGGTCGGCGAGCACGGGCGAAGCCGTCATCGGCATGTAGTCTAAATAGCCGAACAGGTTCGGAAACTCAGTCTCGTCGGCTAGGCCGCGAAGGATGACGAGGGACGTCTCGTCGTTGGGCCATACCTTCCATCGGTTGCCGCCCAACGATCTCCCAACCAACCCGCAATGCTCAAGCAGACCGCGCGGATCTCCGTCGAAGAGACAATCCGATAGCTCGAGCTCGACTTCATCCCTCGCCAACAGATAATCCAATTCTCGATCGTGAACTCAAGTGTCGTCCGATGATTTCACGGCATCAGTTGCTTATCAAACGATTTCGAGATGCAGCCCCGCGGCCTGACCAGGCCGCGGGGCTGGCTCTCGTTATGTGCGCTGCCCTGCGAGGTCAACCGCCGGCATTCCCGATGCCGCGACGTGCAGACCGTGGGCCGCAGCCAAGCGGACATCGCGGCCGTAGATGGAGCTTCCGGGCAGCGTTGTGACCAGTGCGTATACCTCGGGTGCGCAAACCTCAAACGCATGGTCTACGAGGTCGTCGTCGAGGGGCAGGATGCGGACATCGCTGCCGGTTGGGTCCACCTCCACCACCGCGCGCAATCTGTCTGAACCGTCGAGCAGCTCAGGCCGGGTGAGCGTCACATAGCCGAGCAGTGCCGCGGGCAGTAGGTGGTGCGGATCGGACGGGCGGATGCGCGCTCGGTCGGGGGATCCCTGCCCCGCTGCCCGGCAGGGCTGGACGATCCAAGTGGCGCGCGAGCCTTCCATGAGCATTAGCGTGTGGCTGGGGCAGAACAGCTTTCGGTCGCCATGAGGCTGTCCGTGATAAGATTTGACGTCGATCGGTCCGATGACCATGGTGGCGGTGACTTCAGTAGTCATAAGGCGTTCCTTTCCTTGTAGGGCAGCGGATTCCGCCCTACACCCACTGTCGCGAGGGTTAGGACATTGCCCAGGTCACCGCTCTAATTCGACCCTCCACTCCGACAACTTGCGACGCGCGCTGTAAAGCGCCTCGTGTATCTCGTCGGGGATCTGACTACCGCTGGCAAGGGCCCGGTCGATGAGGTCAATTCTGTCGTTGGTCTCGACCAATGAATACGGGAAGAACCCCAGTTCATCCATTCCGCGCCCACGAGTGGGGCTACTACCATGTCGGTTGCGGCCGCGAAGAACCCAGACGCTGGATGGACGAGGGTCCTCGGTTTCGGCCTCCTCGTACCCACCGAACTCGACGGTCGCCACCAAGCCGTCAATGAACACACCGTCGGCGGTAAGAACGTCAACCAATTCAAACGCCCGCTGTTCCGAGACATTCAGCCCTTGGGCCAGTTGAGCGAGTGAAACCTCGTCGCCTTCCTCCTCCAGAAAACGGAGAATGCGGGTCACATCATCGACCTCTGCTCGATCATCACCCATCTGCTCGCCCAGCGGGGACACATCGGAGATGCCGGCGCGCAGGACTTCCCGCGCTCGGTTGATTGCATCGTGCTCGGACCAGGAGAGGTGGAGTCGCTCGGGTTTGCGGGGGCCCGCCAGTCGAATACCGGTCCTGTTCGGAGGCAGATCGGTTCTGATGAGTCTGCGGTCGCTTAGCGCCTGAATATCGCGGCGCCACTTGCGTTTACCCGACTGCCCGCGATATTCGCCACTCATGGCCTGCTGAATCACCGCGCTGGTGCCTGCATCACTTTCGCCTGCCTCCTTCAGGTGGCGAAGGATCGTCAATAGCCGCTCAGTCGGCGTCATACCCCCACACTGCCGTGCGAACCCGGCTGGCACGACAAGAATGCAGGTTCTCGGGCTCGGCGGTGACCCAGCCTCTCAATGACCCGGTCATTTTCAGTTTGTCTGACGACCACCGCCGTCGACTGTCGTACACCCGATCTAAGATCCGACGATGCTCCGTCGAATCGACGTCAAGGCCCCGTGGCGCTCCCTCACCACCGGATTTTGGGCAAGCGATTTCCCCCTCGGTAAGCGCACGATCGTCTACGGGCACAACGGGAGCGGCAAGTCGACGGTCTCCGAACTCCTTTTGAGCTTGGCTGATTCAAGCTCAGCCACCGGTGTCATCTGGGAGGACGAGAAGGGGCATAAGACAGCAGTTCGCACCGGCGGCGCCAGCCCGTCGCCTCACATGGCCGTCTACACCCGCAGATGGGTCGAGGAGAATCTGTCGGCGTTCCTCGACGGAGCCAGTGCCGCCGCGATCGTCACCCTAGGCAAGGAGGCGATCGACGCCAAGGACGAGGAGAAGCGACTCGTCGCGGAGGTCGAGCGCCTACAGTCCGAGGCGCGCGAGGCGAAGAAGTGCCAGCACAGCGCGGAGAAGAAGCTCAAAGCGCTCGCCAAGGAGGTGCAGGAGCGGATCATCTCCGAACTGCAGACCTTCGACTATCAGCACTTCACCCGCAGCCGCTACTCGATCCCGAAGATCGAGGACAACCTCCGCGCCTACAGGGGAGATTTTCCTGACGCGACCAACCACACCGAGGCCCTACAGCGTCTCGGAGAAGCTGCACCGTCTGCTGTTGCAGAGGTGTCCGCACCCCCCTCGGCGGTTGTGTCAGATCTGGCGGTTCTGGCCGACCTCCTATCCGAAACCCCCACTCGGGTAGCGATCGCGGCGCTGGAGAACAACTCCACTGCACAAGCATGGGTCGAGCGGGGACTAGACCTGCACGCCGATAGCGATGAGTGTTTATTCTGCGCCGGAGCGATCACCCCGGAACGGCGCTCGCAACTGGCACGCCACTTCGACGAGAGCTGGCTCGACATCCGAGGCAGGGCCACGCAGCTTAAGGAGGCTGTGACGCGGGAGAAGAAGTCGCTCGCGGCGTGGATGAGCTCGGTCCCCGACTCGACTGGGCTGGCGAGCGACCTCCGGGCGGCGTATGCGTTAGCGGCTGAACGGCTGTCAGTCGAAGTCACTGAACGAGTGACCGCGTGCGAACGGGTCGATGCTTCCCTCGATCTGAAGATCGCGGACCCGAGCAGCACGCCCGAGCCTCCCGAATGGTCCGTGCTCAGTTCATCTCCAACGACAACCGTTCTGACGCAGGCGATCTCTGAGCACAACCAGCAGGTGCGGGACCACGCTGAACTCAGTGCGGATCGCAAGAAGACGGTTCTCGACCACATCGTGGGTTCACAGGCCGAGGCGTTCCGCGACCTCGACGGACAGGTGACCACGCACGCTGCAACGGCATCTGCTAGCGCCAAGGCTGCGCAGCTCGCCGAGAAGAAACTAGACGAGGTGCGTCAGGCGAAGTTCACCACCAAGGACATGGCCGACACACTCACGCGCGACCTCGCCCGTGTTTACGGCAAGGACCACATCAGCGTGGCCGTCACCGCAGACGGCAAGTCATACGAGTGTCGACGCGGCGACCAGCCGGGCACTGACCTCAGCGACGGCGAGCGGACAACATTGTCCCTGCTCTACTTTCTCCGGAATCTGGAGGACCAGCAGACTCCCGGCGTCGACAAGGCCCAGCGCATCGTTGTCATCGACGATCCGTCGAGTTCTCTGGACCGCGAAGCCCTGTTCGCCACGCATCAATGGCTGTTCGACACCCTAGAGAAGTTCGGTCAGTACATCGCGCTCACCCATGACTTCGGCCTGCTCCGTCTGTTCCTCCTGTCCTACAAGGGGATGTGGGGGAAGTCGATGAAGGCGATCAGGGATCAAAACCCCGGCGAACTCCAGTTTCCGCGCGTGGCGTTCCTGGAGGTCTACGCCTCCTCAGCGGACGGCGAGCGAATATCGAAGGTGGGGGCGCTGCCCCAGGTGCTGGTGAAGAACACTTCGGAGTACACCTACCTCTTCTCGATGGTGATGGCCGGGGTCCTCGATTCCGAGGACCACGACCGCCTCTTCCTGCTGCCGAACGCGGCGCGACGCGTGCTGGAGATCTTCGCCAGTTACAAGGCGCCACACCGCACGGACTTCGCGGCGCAGCTCGAAGTTCTGGTGCAGGCGCAGCCAGGTGAGCCCTACCGCGACGTGTTCGGCTTCTGCAACAAGCACTCCCACGGCGAGGGAAGCGAAAGCGTTGACGTGCTCGACGCACGAGCGGTGCACGGACAGATCCGCCGGTGCATGCAGTTCCTGCGAGACTCCGATCCGACGCACTTTGAGCGCATGTGCGCGGCGGCCGGCATCGATCCGACGAGCTTGCCCTAGACATTTCCGACCTGTGCACTCCGCCGACTAGCGATCTAGTAGTTCTCGCGCACGTATTGATAGATGCGGTCAAACAATTCGCCTTTGATCGGCAGCGAGTAGTTCTTGAGTACCGCACGCAGCTCCCGACGGACGGACTTGTCACCGGAGTCGCTCGAGGTCCAGCCCGTGTAGGCGACTTCGCCGACGATCGCGTCGATGCGTTCCACAATCTCCGGGACGATCTTGTGCAGCCCTTCCGGCGTGTTCTCCTGCACGATCTGCGTGAGAACACCCCTCTTCGGATCAGCGAGGCGCTCCAACGTCTCCTCGTCGCCCTCCTCGGCTGCACGGTCGGCCGCGACGACGTCTTGCGCGACTTTCAGCGCCTCCTCGAGAAACGCGAGCGAGTCCTCGACGTTCTCGATGGCCTTGGCCCGTAGCTTCTCGATCCGTTCGGCCAACGACTTGTAGACGGGGCTATCGCCCTCCGCGAGACGGCGTTTGAGCCGCGTTTCGATCGAATCCAGCACGTCCTGGTAGACGTCGGTGTCCCCGTTGCCCGACGGATCTTTCGGGAGCTTCAACTGCTCCGCAATCCGCTTCAGCAGCGCCAGCCCTGCGGCATCGAGGGTTACCGTTCGTGATGTCATCGACTTCACGGCGACCTCGTTCATGTGGCCGTGGATGAGCTCCGTGGTCTTCGCTCCGAGGCGGGCCCACAGGAAAGCCTTGGAGACATCCTTCGGGCGGATGGACTCGTACACCTTCGCGAACCAGTGATACTGCTGCTTGAAGGGCAACAACATCGGGTGGGGGTCGAGGAACTCCCACACGGTCTGCAGCGCTACGTAGCCTTCGACGAACTCCGTGCGCTGCGGGCTCCCCTCGGGAATCCGCTCGTGAGCCTCGGCGAGGGACTCGAAGGAGGCGTCGGCGATGTCGACGCCAGTGAAGAGGTGGAGGAGCTTCGTCAAGTCAGTGACGAACTTGCCCGCCAACTTGGAGACATCGACGACATTCAGGTCATCGTCCTCGTCCTCACTCGCCTTCGGGCCCGCAATCGCGTTGCCGATGGCCTTTGCGAGGCCGATGTAGTCGACCACGCGCCCATAGTCCTTGCGCTGACCCGTAATTGGGTTCTTCCACGGCCGGTTCGGCCGGGTGATCGTCTGGAAGAGGTTCGCATCCTTGGCGGGCTTGTCGAGGTACAGCACGCCCTCGATGGGCGCGTTGAATCCTGTCATCCACTTCGCGGTGACCACGACGAACGACATCGGGTCATCGACCTTCTTGAACCGGCGCTTGAGCGCTTCTTCCTGCTCCGAGGTGAGCAAGTACTTCTTGAACTCCTTCGGTGTGTCCTTGCTGTCGGCGACGTGCATCACCACGCCGACCCCGCGCAGCTGGCCATCGGGCATCACAGCTCCGCGGCGGGCGAGCTCAGCCTCAATGGCCTGTGCGTACGCGATGACCAGCCGCTGGTTGTAAGCCACAACCTGCGCTTTCTGTCCCAGCGGAGCGACGAACGTCAGGAAGTGGTCGACAATGTCGGCGCACACCGCGGCGACGCGGTCCGGGTTGGACAGGATCGTCTCGATGTGCGAAGCCTTCCCCGAGAGATAGACCTTCTCGTCCTCGTCGAGGTCCTCCTCCACCGCCAGCTCGTCGAACGCCTCGTCCAACGCTTCCTTGTCTAGGCTGAAGCCGACGGCCCTGCCCTCGACGACGACGGGCTTGGTGAACCCGTCGGCGATCGACTGCTCCGGTGTGTAGCGCGACATGACGAAGTCTGGATCCGACGGATCGCCAAACAACTTGAAGGTCGAGCGATCCTTGTCCTGGATCGCGGTGCCGGTCGCGCCGAAGAACTTCGCGTTCGGGACCGCGTCCCGCCACGCCTTGCCGAACTTCCCTTCCTGAGAGCGATGTGCCTCGTCGACGAGGACGATGATGTTCGAGCGGTCGTTCAGGTGCCCTGCCTCGGCGAACTTGTGCACCGTGGTGATGACGACTCCTGGCTCATTGCTCCGAAGCAGAGCGAACAGCTCGCGCCGATTCTTGGGCACGCTCATGCGCGGCATACCGGCAGTCTCGAACATCTCCGCGGTTTGACGCACGAGGTCCTTGCGGTCCGCGATGACGATCACCGTGGGCGCGCCCCCGAACTTGTCGACGACTGCGTCGTCCCTCAACAGGCGCGCTGCGGCGAAGGCCATCAGCTCGGTCTTGCCCGAGCCCTGGTGGTGCCAGATCAGCCCGCCGGGCCGGTCGGCGAGCACCTTGTCTTGGATCGCCAGCGCCCCCTCGAACTGCGGATAGCGCGGCAGGAACTTGATGTCGACCTCGGATGCATCCCGCGCGTGCCGAAACATCACCAAGTCCTTGAGTATCGGCAGGATCGTCTCCGGACGCAGAAGCAGCCGCGCGGCGCGCTCGACGCGGGCCGGGCCGGTGACGACCTTTGGGTCGTCCTCGGTCGAGCCCCACGGAGCCCAGATCTCGGAGTCGGGATCCGGGACCGCGCGGATGGGCGCCATCCTGAATTCGAGGCCGTCGGTGGCGACGTTGAAGACGTTGGTGGCGAAGAAGTTCGGGTACTCCTCCTCGTACACATCGTGAATGTCCTTCGCGGCGTTCACCCACGAGACAGCCTGCTTGATGGGCGTTTTCGTCTCGGCGACAACGAGGGGAAATCCGTTGACGTAGTAGACGACGTCGAATCGCCGAGTCTTCACGGCCCCGGTGATGGTGACCTCGTCGGCGACGACAAACCGATTGTTCTCCGAGTTCTCGAAGTCGATGAGCCTGCGCGGCGCGTGCTTGCCAGCCATGGTCGGGAACGGGTGGTCGCCGCGAAGCATCACGGTGAGCCGTTCGTTGGCAGCGACGAGGCCATTGTGAGCATCAAGGACCGCCTGGTTGAGCTCATGGATGACGAGATCTGCGGATTCCGGGTCGTCGACAAGCTCCGGATTCAGCGCGAGCAGCGCTTCTCGGGCCCAGGTCTCGATGACGACGTCGTGCTCCTCGCGCGGCAACTCGTCGCCCGGGGTGGGCTCCCAGCCGGACTCTTCGGCCCATTCTATGAGCGCCCGCTGGATCGTGCTTGCCTCTGTCCAGCCCATGTCAGGACACCCCCTCAAGCAGAGCGTCGTAAGCCTCGCGAATCTCGATCTCCTGGTTCAAAAGAGACGAGAGGAGGGCGGAACGGAAGGCACGGAGGTGCGAGAGTTCGGCGCGCATTTCACGGACCTGCCCGCGTACCTCGCCTAGCGCGCTATTCAGCTGGGCACTGGAATGGGCGGGCCAAGGAATCTGCGCCTTCCGGATCAAGCCCATGTTGAGTGATGGCACAGCGCCGGTCTGCACGAGCTCCGACAGTCGGATCGACTCAACAGCGGCGAGTAGACATTCTGACGAAACGCCTTCTTTCGGAGTTAGAACAAGGTGGTTCTCGTCGACAGCCGCTTCAACCTCCAGCACACGCTTCTTTTCCGTAAGGACTGCCGCACCCACCCGTGGGAACACGACGGACCCAGTCGCGACTACGGTGCCCTTCAGCCTGCTGATGTGCTCCCGAGCGAGGCGCGTATCCGCAAGCGTGTACCCGTCCTCGTTACCTGGGCCGGTCATGTCGGCGATCTTGAACCAGGAGACGTCACCGGTGCGCTGGCCTTGTACAACCTTCGGGAGTGCTTTGCCCTGCGAGACGTCCGCGAGTTGCTCGACAGTCACGGCTTGCAGGTTGTCCGAGTCGAGGAAAAGTCGGATCCGCAGCGGCAACAGTCGGTTAAGTTCTTCAGCTACCGACTCGATCTGCGCGTCCACCGCAGCCATGACGTCGACCATGCGGCGCTGCTCGGCCGGAGATGGAAGCGGGATCCTCCAAGCTTCGAATTCCGCCTCCTTCCAACGTGAGCGCCCCTCACTGCCTGCGCGCATCGCATCAATCTGTGCAAGGACGGTCGGCTGCTGGAAGTAGAGAAGCAAGAAGCGTTCCGACAGTCGGTCGGGATCAACTACATAGAGAGGAAACTCATTGGTGACCAGCGCACCGTCGAGGGCTGCCGGGACGACGTCAAACGCGCCATTCTGTGTGTCGATGCGGTTGAAGACGAAGTCACCCTTGTGGGCTCTGAACAGGCGCTTCGCCTTAATTGTCTCGGTCGTACCAGTCCCCCGGTCGTACGCGCCCCTCCCGTACCACCGCACGCCCATCGTCTGGTACTCGACGCCAGGCTCAAGCGTGACAATGTCCTTCCGCTGTGCCGCAACAGTCCCGGCTGGAACCTTCTCCCACTCACTCACCGGCCACCTCGAACATGCTCAGGTCGACGCCTGCTGCCGCAAGTCGCTCGAACATGGCAGCCTCGGTGTCCATCCGGTGCTGGCGGGCGTCGGCGTAGGCGACGAGCGCGGTGCCCAAGTCAGCGGTCTCATCTGCTGCGACCTTGATGTAGCGCCCGATGTTCAGGTCGAATCCGTTTGCCTTGATCTCGTGGAACGGCACAAGGCGCACGTTCGCTCCAGCTGCACCGTCGGAATCCTCACCAGTGCGGTACGCCTTGACGAGCGTCTTGACGTCGTCCTCGGACATCCGGTTCTGATTGGTTGCCTTGACAAACCGGGCCGATCCGTCGACAAACAGCACGTGGTTTTTGCGGCTGGCTGGCTTCTGGTCCCGAAAAATGAACAAGCAGGCCGGGATTGTCGTCGAGTAGAAGAGATTAGGAGGCAACCCCACGACAGCCTCGAGAATGTCCCTCTCGATCAGGCACTGCCGAATGCGACCCTCGGCGCCGCCCCGGAAGAGCGCACCGTGAGACATCACGACCCCGACTCTGCCGGTTCCGGGGTTCATCGACGCCACCATGTGCTGAATGAAGGCGTAGTCACCGTTTTGTGTCGGCGGAACGCCGCAGAACGCCCGCGGGTCCGACGGCCATCGGTCGGCCCCCCAGTTCGCCAGTGAGAAAGGCGGGTTGGCGATCACCGCGTCGAACCGGCGGACCGCGCCGCTGGTGTCCTTGAACGCTGGTGCGCGGAGCGTGTCGCCGCGTTTGATGTCGAAGTCCTCGATCTCATGCAGGAAGAGGTTCATCCGTGCGATCGAGGAGGTGGTGAGGTTGATCTCCTGGCCGTACAGGCGCAGCGTGCGGTGGTCCATGCCGGAGTCGCGCAGCTGGTTGATGGTGGCCACCAGCATGCCCCCCGATCCGCACGCCGTTATGCGCTGTATTTGGGCGTGTCTCACTCGGATCCATGCGCAACCCCGTTACAGTGCCCGCAACCCTGACTACAGAAGGGCCGTTGAGGGGGACGCTGCCGGTGGATTTGTACTTCGCTGACTGGTCGCTGGTGTCGCGGCCGGACGGGTTGAAGGCGGTCGGCTCCGACGCCATCTCGACGCCACGAGTGCCCGACGGGACTCCGGTATTGGTGGACGATTCGATGCGCCCGGTGGAACCTTGGTGCACATTCCTGCGGCTGTACTCGCAGAATCTACGTCGGAACTCTGTTGTCGCCTATGCCCGCGACGCGCTCGAGTTCGGCCGGTTCCTAGAGACGAGAGGCGTTGGGGTGCTAGATGTCTCGG
Source organism: Mycobacterium sp. 134 (assembly GCF_048282715.1). NCBI lineage: Bacteria > Bacillati > Actinomycetota > Actinomycetes > Mycobacteriales > Mycobacteriaceae > Mycobacterium > Mycobacterium sp. 134. The sequence continues at coordinate 70,092 of NZ_JBLVUN010000005.1, read as the reverse complement.
AGTCGGACCTGGTGGCCTACCGGGCGAACCGATTCGCTTCCGGGGTCTCGCCGCGTTCGTGGGCTCGGCAATTGGTGGTGATTCGAGCTCTCTTCACGTACTTGTACGAAACCGGGCGCAGAGACAGTTTGCCGTGGATTCAGGTCGGCAGCCGGTCGGTGGTGACTCCGCGGATTCCTCGGACTGAGATGGATGTTCGGGCGCTTTCTCACGCGCAGTGGGTCGCGTTGCGCGATGTTGGGTTCGGCGGGGAGTTGCCCACGGGAGAGCTGGATCGCTCCTACCGCGGCAGGTCTACGGTCCGAAACGCGTGCGCCGCCGAGCTGGCACTGACCACGGGGATGAGGCTCACCGAATGGAGCACCCTGCTGGACGTCGAGGTCCGATCGGAGGGGGCTGGCACTTCACTGGTGCTGGAGGCATGCGCGAAGAACGGCCGTCGACGCCGAGTTTATGTTCCGGCATCCACCGTCCAGAGAGTTGAGCTGTACCGCTGCACGGAGCGGAAATCGCTGGTGCGGAAGGCCCAGGCGAGCTTGCGCCGGAAACTGCCGAATATGGCGGTGGTCCACGACGTTGACCTGCCGGCGGGCAAGCTGGTCTACACGCTTAATGGTGACGAGCGGCGCGACGAGTTCGCGACGATTCCGCCAGAGACGCGACGCGTACTGGTGAAGGTGACTCCTGGCGGGATCGAGCCACTGTCGCTGTTCGTCGGTCGAGGCGGCCTGCCGCCATCGCAGCGGCGGTGGCACCAATACTTTGAGGAGGCCAACGACCGGCTGGCGAACTTCGAGGGCCAGGTTCCGATCATGCCGGTGGCGGTCACGCCACACGACTTGCGTCATACCTTTGCCGTGGTGATGCTGCGTAGCCTGCAGGCGCGTGCTGCGCAGCTCGAACGATCGCGTCCCAAGCACGGGTTCGGCACCATCAGCGAGCACATCATTCACAACCCTTTGTTGACTTTGCAGCGTCTGCTCGGGCATGCCGGCCCGTCCACGACGATGGTTTATCTGCGTTATGTCGATGAGTCAGACGAGCTCATTCAACGTGCCTTCGAGTCGTGGAGCGACAACGAACGTGACTACGCCAGTTACGTTCTCGCGCAAATTGAGGCACAACGGCCGTGAACGATTCCGACCGCCAGCCGCGTACTGTGACGTTTCCGCCGGGTGGTCCGCTGAAACAATCTCGAATCGATCCAGCCCAGTACGTTGCGACACGGCTCGTGGCTGAACTGGCTGACGCGTGGAAGGAATGCGCAGAGACCGCGTCGCTATCACCTGGCACAGTGTCCCGCCAATCCAGCGTGGTTCGTAGTGTCGGGAAGTTCCTTACCGCGGACGCGGACAGATTCCTGACATTGTCCGGCGACGGCGCGGACGTGGCCCGGCGGCTGCATGATTGGGAATCGGCGATGGTCGCCGAGTTTCCCCCGCCCAGCGTCCGAGCCAAAGACCTGGGCATGGAGCTTCGCAATCAAGTCGCCCGCTACCTGCAGTCCAACGGGATTCCCGGCGGTGTGCTGGCGGACTGGGCGAACGGCCAGGTGTTAGACGGACGGCCATGGCAGGAACTCCCGCTCGACGAATTCAGCAACAACGAGCGCCTCCAACTTGAGCAGACCTGCCGGCAGATCGTGCGCGACACAGAGGACCGTCTGGCGCGCGGCGACGCCCTACTTCGCGATGGCCACGATCCGCGGATCCACGGGTGGAACCGCGTGGAGAACGTGCTGTGGGCTTTGCGCAATGTGCCCTATGAGGATGGGTTTCACGTCCATCTCGCCGGATCACGACGCCAACTTGATCCGCTGGAGATCGACCGCATGTCGGGAGTGCGACGCGCCCCCGCGCGAATCAAGGCCCCACCACTGCTGACTGCCGTCGGCGCATTCCTGGCTCCCGATGCCGAGTATCTCCTGGCCATCCGGGTGTTACTGCATTTGCAGACCGGATGGTCGCCCGAAGAGAGCGCTCGACTCTGTCGCGAGGACATCGAGTTCGGCGTGGAGTCCGTGCGGGTTCGGGCGACAAAGGCGCGTGCCCAACGGATCCGATGGCACACCCTGGCCTCGCCGCGGGACCAGCCGTGGGGGTGGAAGGCTGGCGACCTTGTGCGGCGAGCTGCCCATGCCATGCGCCACGCCCACGCGCTGACGCCGGATCAACCGCTGTTCTGGGTGACCGGATGCCGGTCTGTCCGTGATCGGCTCGACCACGAGTACCCCCATTACGTGGTCCGGGAGCACCACTTCGGAAAACTCAACACGCTGAAGAATCTGATTGAGCGCCACAGCCTCTCGATCAGCCAACCCCACGACATGCGCCGGCTCCGTAAGACGGTCAAGAGTGCACGCGCGGCTCTGCTGGGCACTCTCGCCGGCGCTGCCGGCGACGACCACACCGTCGAGGTCTTCCGCGACCACTACGCGCAAACCACGACCGTTCACACGATCGCCGCCCAGACGGTGCTGCGTGCGCAGCAGAAGGTCCTGCAACGCGCCTCACAGGGACCAACATTCGTGGCCGCGACGGCAGCCGAGGTCTCCGAATCACCGACAGATCCCGAGCTCGCCGAAATTGCCGCCACCGTCGCCGCGGAGACGCCCACTGAGCAGGAACTGACGATCGCTGCTTGCCGAGATCCCTATGACGCACCGTTCATGGATCAGGGCTCGCTATGCCATGCCTCACCGTCGATGTGCTTGCAATGCCGTAACGCCATCGTATTCCGCGATCACCTTCCGCGCCTGATCGCCTACCGAGAGGCACTGGACGCCATCGAGAACAACACGCCGCCGAGGGTGTTCAGCGAGATCTACGGCCAGCAGAGAGTCAACATTGACGCCATTGTCGCCGAGTTCCCACCCGAGCAGATCGAGGCTGCCCGCCCGGCGGACGTCCATTTGCACCGCCCGCTTGGACAAAGGGCTGAACAATGACCAACGCACCCGAGCCGCAGACTTGTCCGACACTGACAGGCTTCGATCCCGACGAGCCGGTGTTACCCGCTGACCGCCGCGTGACCGACGGGCCTGACCCCCGATTCGGGGACCTCCCGCGCTGGGATCTCACCGCCAGCGGTCTCGCACCGAACCTCAATGCTGCACAAGCACATTTGCGTTTCGATGTGTATCCCGACGGGTGGGTGCCGATCGCCAAAACCCTCGCGATGGCCATGCTGCAACCGGTCCACCCCATAGTCAGGCGAGCCGGAATCTATCGTTCCAATCGGCCCTACAAATTGAAGTCCATCCGACATGTCCTCACCGAATTGAGATACCTCGCGGAATGGGCCGCCAGGGCCGGTCTCACCGCCGACCTGTCGGCCTGGACTCACGCTGACGGTGAGGCCTACCTTGCCGAGCGAAAGGCTCGATCCTTCTCTGCCGGCCGTAGCGCCAACGACCTTCTGCGTCACCTCGGTGATTTCCGGGGGCTCCTGCCCAACGGCGGACTTTCCATCCAGGTCGACCCGTGGGCTGCAAGATCCGGCGGCGAAGTCAAGACTCCCGTCATCCCGCCGGAAACCTTCTGGCCACTGGTACGCGCCTGCTGGACCTACATCGAAACGTTCGCCCCCGATATCACCGCTGCTCGCGACGAAATTGCGCTCCTCAATACGCGTGGACCCAAAAACCGGGAGGTCCGTCCCTCGACACGGGATATCGACGATGCGCTTGACGCCTGGCTGTCATCACCTCAAGCCTTTGTTCCCCTGCACATCTACACCTTGGGGCGCGCACGGGCGGGAGACATCAACTGGGACGGCCTGGGTCTCTGCACGGCACTTCGATTGAGCGGCACCAACTTTTACGGCAACCGCGGACCTGCTCGGCAACTTCGCGTCCATCAGGCGATCAGCCAAGGCGTGCCCACTCGATACGGCTACAGCTCGGTCCAACCCGCGGCTGTTGAACGGCCCGACGGCACACACGGGCCCTGGATAAGCGGCTTCGACCGCATCATCGTCAGCAAGGAACTCACCCAACTGCGCAACGCCGCATACATTTTCGTCGCGATCATGACGATGATGCGTGACAGCGAAGTTCAAAGCCTCGCCACCGGGGCCATCGGAACACATTACGGTGCCCCCGCCGTCACCAGCACACTGCACAAGATGCAGCCATACGGCGGTACACCTCAACGCTGGTGGGTCAGTGAACCTGTCGTGAGGGCGCTCAAAGTCGCCGAGCAGATCACCCGCGACGAGAACCGGCTCTTCGGCGCGGTGCGCGAAGGCGTGCACCGCGACTTGGCAGGATTCGACCAGTACGAACAGATCCGATCGTTCGTGGCGTGGGTCAACGACCATTCGCCCCAGAACGGCTTGGAGCCCATTCCCACGACTCCGTTGGCGCCGCATATGTTTCGTCGCACCATGGCCGTGATCACCGCCAACGAGCCAGACGGCGAGATCGCACTTGGGATCACACTGAAACACAACGCCGTTCGCGCACTTGCCAACGCCACCACGAGCGGGTACGCGGCGCCCACGCCTGAATGGGCCAAAGAATTCGAACACCACGTCAAGGAGGCGGCCGCCGGGGAACTCGTCGCTGACTGGGCACGTCACGCCCAAGGCGACCACGCTCTGCGCGGTCCCGGCGCAACAACCTTCGCCAACGGCCTCGACGACGTCACCGACCGCGCCAAGACCACCGTCGCCATCGGTAACGAACGCATGCTCCGAAACCTGCTGCGCGACGAATTCGCCACCATCCGACTCGGCACCCTCAATCACTGCCTCGGTGACCCCGCCAAAGCGCTATGCCTGGAAGGCGCATCCGCAGCCGTGAAAGCCGGCGGCCCGATCCCGAGCATGTGTCAACCCGCCACCTGCCGAAACTCGGTCATCACCGACCGACACCTGCCCATCTGGCGGCGCGAGGAATCCGACCTCGTCGACAAGCTCAAGGACAAGAGAATGGCACCCGTCCATCGCCAGCGCCTCGAAACCCAGCTCGCCGACGTCCGCAAAATCACCCACCAGGAGCCGAAGTGACCACCGTCAGTCCGGCAACCGAGAAGAAGCTCCGCGACGCGATGGAGCGCCTGCTGGCGGGCAAGTCCAAACGGACTGACGGCCGGCTCACGAAAGCCAACTTGCACATCGAAGCCGGCGTCAGCCGCGCAACCATGAACCGTGCCACTGAGGTAATCGCAGACTGGAACGCCAGCGTCGGCACGGAACCCGCTCCTCGTGACGCCGAGCTCGCTGGACTACAGGCCACGGTCACGGAACTCAAGAAGTGCATCGCGAGGCTGCGCGAACACAACAGCCACCTCGAACGCAGAAACCGGGCCGCCGTCACCGTGATCGCAGAGCTCAACGCGCAGCTTCAGGCCAGTCGGGGCGAGACTCCGATTGGCACCGTCACGCCTATACGGGACCGTGCAGCACGCAGACGAAGGTGATTATCGGCCAACCTCAGTGTTCTGTTGGACCGACGATAACGACTGCCCACTTCTCCTCCGTCTCCTCGCCGGCGTTCGCCAACCCAAGCCCGGCGTGCAACGGGCTTCACCCGCTATACCCGGTCAAAACCGGTCCAAATGGGTCTCTTCCCGATAAGCTCATCTCGCCCATGCACCGAGGTGTCGATTAGCTATTAGCCAGGAGGTGTCGCCCGTGCCCGAGCCGTGGCTGTCAGCCGACGACATCGCTACCCACCTTGGCGTCACCAAGGACACCGTGTACGCCTGGATCGCCGAGAAGGGCATGCCAGCTCACAAGCTGGGGCGCCTGTGGAAGTTCCAGGCAGCCGAGGTCGACGATTGGGTTCGTCGCAACGGGGCGACGGCCGCGGAGGACTGAACGTGCACATCATCGACAACGTCAACGATCTCCTGGGCGACGATCTCAAGGCTGAGGTGCAGGCTGGGTCGAAGCTGCGTATCGCTGCATCGACATTTTCCATCTTCGCGTTTGAGGCGCTGCGCAAGGAGTTGGAGCGTCTCGAAGAGCTCGAGTTCGTCTTCACCTCGCCGTCGTTTGTCGCCGCGGCGGCTACCGATCAGCTGCCCAAGGAACGCCGCCAGTTCTTCATTCCGCCGGGATCGAACGGGGAGTCGTCGCTCTACGGTTCTCAGTTCGAGATCCGCCTGCGCAACAAGCTGACGCAGCGGGCCATCGCGCGTGAATGTGCGGAGTGGGTGCGCCGAAAGGCTCGCTTCCGGTCGAACCGGACCGGTGCACCGATGCAGCAGTTCGCCGTTGTGGATGACAAGGTCGCCTACCAGCCGATCCAGGGGTTCACGTCTGCCGACCTTGGTTACGAACGTGGGAACGCGGTGTCGAACGTCGTGACCAAGCTCGACGATGCTCCCATGGCACGGCAATACGCCGCCCTGTTCGATCAGATCTGGAACAACCCCACGCAGCTCGAAGATGTCACCCAAGCGGTGTACGACCACATCGCGAGCGTGTACGCCGAAAACTCACCGGCGCGAATCTACTTCCTGATCCTGTACAACCTGTTCTCGGAATTCCTCGACGACATCAGCGAGGACGTCCTGCCCAACGACCGCACCGGCTACCAGGAAACGCAGGTCTGGCAGAGCCTGTACAACTTCCAGCGCGACGCCGCGACGGGAATCATCAACAAGCTAGAGACCTACAACGGCTGCATCCTCGCTGACAGCGTGGGACTCGGGAAGACCTTCACCGCGCTTGCAGTGATCAAGTACTACGAGCTGCGCAACAAGTCCGTCCTGGTGCTTGCACCGAAGAAGCTTGCGGAGAACTGGACCAACTACAACGCAAATCTGACCACCAATATTTTCGCTCGCGACCGGTTCAACTACGACGTCCTTGCTCACACCGATCTTTCCCGCACCAGAGGTGAATCGTTGGGTCTGCGGCTCGACCGAATCAATTGGGGCAACTACGACCTCGTCGTTATCGACGAGTCCCACAACTTCCGCAACGCCGACTACGCAGAAGAAAAAGAGTCGCGCTACCAGCGGCTGATGCGTCAAGTCATTCGCGAAGGCGTCAAGACCAAGGTGCTCATGCTGTCGGCCACACCGGTCAACAACCGCTTCAACGACCTGAAGAACCAACTCCAGCTCGCCTACGAAGGAGAGTCCGAGAACCTAAGCCAGCACCTCAACATCTCGACGACGGTCGAGAAAGTGTTCAGCGACGCGCAGCGCGTCTTCAACGAGTGGTCCAAGCTCGACCCCGAGGCGCGCACCACCGACCGCATCCTGCAGATGCTCGACTTCGACTTCTTCGAACTGCTCGACTCGGTCACCATCGCGCGGTCCCGCAAGCACATTCAGGCGTTCTACGACACCACCGAGATCGGTACTTTCCCGCAACGGCTCCCGCCGCGGTCGATTCGTGAGCCGCTCTCCGACCTCCCCGATGTGCCCGCATTCAACGAAATCTTCGGACAGCTTCAGGTGCTCACCCTGGCGGTCTACACGCCGCTGGCCTACGTATTCCCAAGCCGGATCGGCAAGTACGAAGATCTCTACAACGTCAAGGGCGGCACTGCGCGCTCTAATATCGGGCAGCTCGGCCGTGAGCAGGGCTTGAAAAAGCTCATGACGGTCAACCTGCTCAAGCGTTTGGAGAGTTCGGTCGAGGCGTTCCGGCTCACCCTCGCCAAAATTGAAGGGGCGGTCGACAACACTCTGATCCGGCTCAAGTCAAGAACGGGATCCTTGAACGACCTCAGCGTCGATTTCTCCGGCCTGGACCTCGATGTCGACGACGAGGACGACGCCAACGTCGAGGCCCTCTCGTTTGGCGAGAAGATAAAGATCGACCTCGACGACATCGACGTAGAATCCTGGCAGCGCGATCTGTGGAACGACCGCGAGACCCTCCGTGAATTACTCGACGAGATGCGCAGGGTCACACCGGATCACGACCTCAAGCTGCAGGAGCTCAAACGACTCATCGAGGACAAGGCCGCCAACCCCCTCAACCCGTTGAATCGCAAGGCACTGATCTTCTCGGCGTTCGCCGACACCGCCGAGTACCTCTACAAACAGCTCGCGCCGGCATTGAGCGACTCCGGGTTACACACCGCGCTCGTCACCGGCGGCGCCCACGCCGCGAAAACAACGCTGGGGACCGGCTACGACTTCCAGCAGGTCCTGACGTTGTTCTCGCCGAAGTCCAAACAACGCCACCTCACCATGCCCAAAGACACCGGCGAACTCGATGTGCTGATCGGCACCGACGTCATCAGCGAAGGTCAAAACCTCCAGGACTGTGACTATCTCGTCAACTACGACATTCATTGGAACCCGGTACGGATCATCCAACGATTCGGCCGCATCGACCGCATCGGCTCGACCAACGCCCAGATCCAGCTCGTGAACTTCTGGCCCGACATCTCCCTCGACGAATACATCAACCTCAAGGAACGCGTCGAGAACCGCATGGTCATCGCCGACCTCGCCGGCACCGCCGACGACAATGTCCTCACCCTTGAAGGCAGCGATGCCGCGTTCCGGAAGGAGCAGCTCCGCAAGCTCCAAGACGAAGTCATCGAACTCGAAGACGTCCGCACCGGTGTGTCCATCACCGATCTCGGTCTCAACGACTTCCGCATGGACCTGCTGGGATACCTCAAGGAGTCCGGCGATCTGGCCACCGCGCCGAAGGGACTTCACGCCGTGCTCCCCGCAGACCCCTCAAGAGGCCTCCACCCCGGTGTGCTGTTCGCGCTGCGCAACGTCGACGCCAACGAGAACATCAATCGGGGCAACCGGCTTCACCCGCACTACCTTGTCTACCTCGACGACAACGGCAACGTCATCGCTGACCACACGGAGGCCAAACACCTGCTCGACCTGATTCGCACAGGATGCCGGCCTCATGAGGAACCCGTCACCGAGGTCACCCGCGTCTTCAACGCTGCCACCCGCGAAGGCGCAGAGATGGGCAAGTACTCCGAATTGCTCACCGCAGCAATCCGATCCATGATCGACGTCACCGAAGAACGCGATATCGACAGCCTCTTCAGCGATGGACACACGACCGCGCTCACCCAGGCAATCGCCGGCCTCGACGACTTCGAACTCACCGCATTCATAGCGATCGTCGACGCCACCGAAGGAACCACATGACGGCCCTGCTCTACCGCTGGCCCGTCGCCGCCAAATTCGGTCGTACCGTCCCGAAGACCAAGTTCTACGAACACGGCACCGTCCCCGGTGCGGTACGTGACAAATTCGTTTCCGAGATCCAACGCATCACCTGGGCCTACAAACTCGCCCAATCCACCATCAACCTGCCCGGCAACGCAGACGTCCCCGAGATCCAAGTTTTCCAGATCGATACAAAGGGCGACGATGTCGGCGAGTCCGTGCTCGCGGCCATCGACAAAGCGGTGAAGACCCCCATTATCTTCGAGATAGTCACGGGCGAAGGAGACGAGCAGCGGGTCCGGATGGCTGCATCGCACAAGCAGGTCGGCCCCGCTACGCCGAAGCTCAGCGCCTACTACACGACCGACTGGCAACCCCCGGATGCCGAGCGGCAGCCACTACCGACAGCGATCAGCCTGCCGTCCCTGTACACCGCACTCCTCACGCCGCTGACTCCGGTATCAGCACGGCCAGGAGAGGAATTGTCAGACGTTGCTGCGAGACTCCAGGCCGTGCGCAAGCTCGAACGCGAGGTCGCCTCCCTGGAGCGCAAACTCCGTGCCGAGCCGCAACTCAACCGCAAGGTGGAGCTTCGGCGCGCCCTGAAAACTAAGCAAGCAGAACTGGAACAGCAGAGGTAGCAGGTGGAGAAACTTCGCATGACATCGCCCGACATGACCGAGGCCAATATTGACAGGCTCGCGGAGCTGTTCCCCAACGTCATCACCGAGACGCTCGACGCCGATGGGAATCCCAAGAAGGCCGTCGACTTCGACCTGCTGCGCCAGGAACTGTCAGATCATGTTGTGGAGGGCCCGCAAGAGCGCTACCGGCTCGACTGGCCCGGTAAGCGGGAAGCAGCCTTCGCCGCCAACGCGCCAATCGCCAAGACCCTTCGTCCGATCCGCGAGGAATCTGTCGAATTCGACACCACCGAAAATCTATTCATCGAAGGTGACAACCTCGAAGCCCTGAAGCTGCTGCAGGAGTCGTACCTCGGCAAAGTCAAACTCATATACATTGACCCGCCCTACAACACCGGTAACGACTTCGTCTACGACGATGATTTCGCCGAGTCAGCCACTGACTACCTCGCGCGATCCGGCCAGGCAAACGGGGAGGGCGCCAAGCTCGTGGCGAACACCGAAGCCAACGGCCGCTTCCACTCCGACTGGCTCAGCATGATGTATCCACGCCTGAAGCTGGCCCGCAACTTGCTCGCTGAGGATGGAGCCCTCTTCGTTTCGACGGGCGACTATGAATCAGCGAATCTACGTCGAATCTGCGACGAGCTATTCGGTGAGCAGAACTTCCGGGCTGACATTTCGTGGCAGAAGCGCTACACGCGCAGCAATAACACGCAGGATTTCACTACGGTGGTGGAACACATCCTCGTCTATGGTCGCTCCGACGCATTCGCAGTGAATCTTCTGCCACGTACAGACGAGGCCGACGGTCGCTACACAAATCCTGACAACGATCCCCGCGGACCCTGGAAGGGAGCATCCTTTCTCAACCCCGCAACGCCGGAGCAGCGTCCCAATCTTTGTTACCCGATTACGAACCCTAATACCGGCCAGGTGGCGACGCCGACGGCCAATGCGTGGCGACGCTCAAAACAGGAATTCGAGAGGCTGCACAGTGAGGGCCTTCTATATTGGGGGACGGATGGGTCTGCTCCCGTTCCTGCCATCAAGATGTTTCTCTCTGAAGCCCGCGGCTTGACTCCGATCAACTTCTGGGAGCACAGCTACGCCGGCAATACGGACGACGGTACGAGAGATCTAGCGTCTCTTTTCGGCAGCAAGCTGTTTGACAATCCGAAGCCCGTTCAGCTGATGAAGCGGGTGCTTGAGCATGCAACGGCTCCCGACTCGCTCGTCCTCGACTTCTTTGCCGGATCCGGAACCATGGCGCACGCGGTGCTTGCGAAGAATTCGGAAGATGGGGGCTCGCGTCGATTCATCGTGATACAGCTTGACGAGACTCCGGACCCGAAGTCGGAAGCGGCGAAACAGGGCTACCAGACGATTGCTGCTCTCTGCAGAGAGCGCATCCGGCGAGCTGGTAGGAGAGTGGTCGACGACGCCGGTCTGGGTGCAAATGAATTAGACGTCGGCTTCCGGGCTCTCAGAGTTGACACGACGAACATGGCGGCTGTCTGGCGAACACCGGACCAGACTGACCAGCAGGCGCTGCCGTCGATGGAAGACAGCCTGAAGCCTGGTCGCTCCGCCGAGGATCTGCTTTTCCAGGTGTTGCTCGACTGGGGTCTCGAACTGACGATGCCCATCGGTGTGGAGAAGCTCGAGGGCCATGAGGTCTACTTCGTCGAGGACGACGCTCTCATCGCGTGTTTCGATTCGGTTCTGAGCCATGAGTTGGTGCGGGCCATCGCGCAGCGTGGGCCGCTGCGGGCTGTGTTCCGCGATTCTGGCTTCGCCTCTGACGACGCTCGGATCAATGCGGAACAGATCTTCCGTGAGATCTCCCCGGCGACGGATGTGAAGGCCATCTGACACTGATGAAGCTTCAGTTCAAGATTCAGCAGTATCAGACCGATGCCGTGGACGCGATTGTCGAAGCCTTCGCTGGGCAGCCAAAGCATGATGGTGTCTCTTATCGGATCGACCCGGGCAGTGCGAAGCCGGCCACGGCCCCGATGCTCTTTGACCCGAGCGCGACCTCCGACTCGGGCCTGCGCAATGCCGAGATCGCGTTGACACCAGCGCAGTGGCTAGAGAATGTTCAGCGAGTTCAACGGTCGCGAAACCTGCCGCTGTCGGACAAGCTGGTGGACAGCAAGGCCGCTCCGGGTGCTCCGAATCTCGACGTCGAGATGGAAACCGGTACCGGTAAGACCTACGTGTACATCAAGACGATGATGGAACTGCACAAGCGGTACGGCTGGTCGAAATTCATCATCGTCGTCCCGTCGGTCGCGATTCGCGAGGGTGTGAAGAAGTCAATCGATTTGACGGCCGAGCACTTCCAGCAGATGTACGGCACTAAGCCTCGGTCTTTCATCTACAACTCATCCCAGCTGCATGAGTTGGAGCGGTTCAGCTCGGATGCCGGGGTGCAGGTGATGATCATCAACATCCAGGCGTTCAATTCGACGAGCAAGGATAACCGCCGCATCTACGACGAACTCGACGACTTCCAGTCGCGGCGTCCCATCGATGTCATCAGTGCAAACCGTCCCATCGTGATCATTGACGAACCGCAAAAGATCAGTGCGCCAAAGTCATTGGAAGCACTGTCGCGGTTCAATGCGCTTATGGTGCTGCGCTACTCGGCCACTCACAAGATCGAGCACACCAAAGTTCACCGCCTCGACGCGCTCGATGCGTACAACCAGAAGTTGGTCAAGAAGATCGCGGTGCGAGGCATCACCGTGAAGGGACTGGCCGGCACGACGGCTTACCTGTACCTCGATGCAATCGAGATCGCTAAGGGCGCAAAACCGCGGGCTCGCGTGGAGATCGAGGTACAGACCAAAGGTGGGCCGATCAGTCGCCAGGTCAAGCGCCTCGACGTGGGCGCCCACCTCCACGACATCTCCAATGGCATCGAGGCGTACAAGGACCTCTTCATTACCGACATCGACGCCAACCGCGACTTCATCGAACTCAGCAACGGTGATGTGGTCATCGCTGGACAGCTCTCCGACCGTGACGTCACCGAAGAAGCCAAGCGCCGCATTCAGATCCGGGAGGTGATTAGGGCTCACCTCGATAAGGAACGGGAGCTGTTCGCCCAAGGCGTTAAGGTGTTGTCGCTGTTCTTCATTGATGAGGTTGCGAAGTACCGCGATTACGACCGCGAGGACACGCTCGGCGACTATGCCCGGATCTTCGAGGAGGAGTACGCCGCGATCGTCGATGAGATTCTCGGCGAGCTCGAACTCGACATCGCAGCCGCGGCATACCGGGCGTATCTTCGCCGCGACGACGTGCATGCCGTGCACGAGGGCTACTTCTCGATCGACAAGAAGACCAGGCATGCGGTCGACGGGCCAGTGCACACGACAGGTGACGAGAAGGGCCAATCCAAGGACGTCGACGCCTACGACCTGATCCTCAAGGACAAGGAGCGGCTGCTATCGCTGGCCGAGCCCGTTCGCTTCATCTTTTCCCACTCCGCCCTTCGGGAAGGCTGGGACAACCCCAACGTCTTCGTGATGGGCATGCTCAAGAAAAGCGATAACACCGTATCTCGGCGGCAAGAGATCGGCCGCGGCCTGCGCTTGGCCGTCGACCAACATGGCGAACGCATGGACAACCCCGTTACGGTTCACGACATCAACGAGCTGACGGTCGTGACCGATGAGTCCTACACCGACTTCGTCGCCGGGTTGCAAAAGGAAATCTCCGACTCGCTGGCTGCGCGGCCACGCAAGGCAAGCGTGAAGTTCTTCACCGGCAAGACCATTCAGACTGAAGACGGCGAGTCGCTAGTCGAGGAAGCCCTTGCGCAGGCTCTCTATAAGTACTTGATCAAGAATGACTACCTGAACGACGATGACACGCTCTCCGACGAGTACAAGGCAGCGACAGAGGCTGGCACGCTGGCAGAGCCGGCATCAGAGATCCTGAAACCGATGCTCAAGTTTCTCTTGCCCTTGGTCGACTCGCTCAATATCGACGTCCCGGCCCCGACGGACGACCGCAAGCCCAAGAAGATCCCGCTCAATGAGGCCAACTTCGCCAAGAAAGAGTTCCAGGCCCTATGGCGCCGGATCAACCACAAGGCCGTCTATCAGGTCGAGTTCGACTCATCCGAGCTCGTCACCAAGTGCATTCATGCACTCGACAAGCATCTCAAGGTCGCCGCGATGCAATACGTTGTCCAAGCTGGCACGCAGCGCGACGCCCTCGAAGCCGACGACCTCACCAGCGGTGCCGGGTTCGACGTATCCAGCACCACAACCCACACCGCGACGGTGTCGGCCGCGTCCCAGGTCAAATACGACCTACTCGGTGAAATCACCGAAAAAACTCAGCTCACCCGTCGTACCGCGGCGGCAATCCTCAGCGGAGTCACACCGGAGACGTTCGCCAAGTTCCGGCTCAATCCGGAGCAGTTCATCACCGAGGCCGTCCGACTCATCAACGAGCAGAAGGCAACAGCGATCGTCGAGCACCTGACCTACGACGCGCTCGAAGACCGGTTCGACACAGCGATTTTCACAGAGAACCAGACCAAGCAGGACCTCACCCACGCCGGCAACAAGCTGACGAAGCACATCTACGACTACGTCGTCACGGACTCGAAAGTGGAGCGCGACTTTGTCACCGAGCTCGACACCAGTCAGGAGGTTGCCGTCTACGCGAAGCTTCCACGCGGGTTCTTCATCCCGACCCCCGTAGGTGACTACAACCCAGACTGGGCCATCGCGTTCACCGAGGGAACCGTCAAACACATCTACTTCGTCGCCGAGACCAAAGGCTCCCTCTCGTCTCTTCAGCTCAAAGGAGTCGAGGACGCGAAGATCGAATGCGCCCGGAAGTTCTTCGCATCGCTCAACGAGAAGAACGGCGAGAACGTCAAGTACGAGGTCGTCACGGACTACACCGAGCTGATGCAGCTCGTAACGGCGTGAGCGTAAGACGGACGAGAAGCTGTAATCCAGAGCGTTGTCCAGGAATCCGGGTCCTCTCTACCCACGTAGACTCGTCGTCCGCGATTCGGCTTCCTGCAACATCACATATTGGCGGCACCTCTTAGATGACGATGGGAGGTTGTGAATCGATGAGCCGAGAGCACTTCTGGGACTCCACAGAAGGCGCTGAGTGCCGCGCTATGTGGCGCGAGCTAACAACCGCCCGAGGCGGTGTTGCAATCAAACCGAAAGCCAAGGGGTCAGGTGGGGTTGCCCAGGAGCGAGCGTTGATCGTGGCCGCCGCAGATGAATGGGAGCGTGCCTATCGCGGTGGTGGTTGGCCGCGACCGAGGGCCGACGTTGCTCTCGATGTGTGGGCGGTCGCCAGCAGGAACGCGCCGCAGCCGCAAAATTTCGCCAAACGGTTACTTGATCAACTCGGATCCCACGCGAAAGGTAAACCGATTGTCTACCAGGATGATCGGCAAGTCAGCATGCTCTATGTCCGGGTCGACGAGTTCCCCGACGTCGAACCACAGATCTATTTCGCGGCGCAGCGCTCGGCGGTAATCCGCGACGAGATGCGCCGCATGCCAGACGACGATGACTTTGACGAGGTGCATCGGGATCAGCAGCTCGACCTCGACTTCCGGATGGAGTCCGCCGATGAAGCGATCGCCGACTGGCGCAACGACACCTCAGAATTGGGCCAGAAGCTCTACGCCATGGCGAAACGCAGCAAGCGCTTCGATCTCCAAGATAGCGTTCTGAAGACGACCGATTACCTGGCGCGTTCCCTCGTCCACAGCTACGCCGCCGTGCCGCCGCGATGCCCGCACCAGTTCCTGGAACTGACCGCCGAAGCGTTGGACAGGTTGGCGTTCATGCCGTATGGGTTCAACCTAGGCCAGCTGCCATCGCGGCCAGGGGAGACCGAGGCGTTCAAAGAGTCGGTGCACACTTTGGTGGCTGACCGGATGGCGCGATATCCCTACCTATATCCGCCGGACATGCCAGTCGGAGTAACGGCGTTCTTCGTTCCTAGCTCCTCGGGCAAGGACCTCGACAACATCTTCCGCCAGCTCGTCGTGCCTGCCCTTGTCGAACATTGTCACTTCCCCCGCGAACTTCGACACCCGTATGCGATGTCCGAGGATGGCGCCGGCAGTGGCGCCACGACATTGCCGCACATCGCATTCGTCGAAGGCATCGCACTCAAGGGTGTTCCGCGGCCACCAGGCACAGTCGTGATCGCGTTGTCCGGTGGCCAACGCTACGAGAGTTGGTGGCAGATGGCCCTGGATCGAGACCGCCGGTTCTGAGTGCAATGATTAGGAAAGGAACGCCGTCCGCCGATGTCGCTGCAAGCCGGCCGTTCTCCACCATTCGATGTTCTGGCCAGAACAGCGCCACCCGTTGTCTATCCGCAGCTGCTTCGACGGCAGACCCGCGGCCGCGAGGGCATCCCCGAGTTCAATCGCCAGGCGATCGCGGCGGTGAGCGAGCGTCCGCCACGCCGAGCAGCGAGCGCTTCCGAGCACGGCGCCGGGTCATCAGCATCACACGAGCATGCCGCGTAAGGCGTACCGGCGATGTCGGTGCCGGGTGGTAGGCATTTGTCATCAACAGAGGAACCTTGTATGAGCTTGTGTAGCAACGAAACAAGGCGGCTCATGCTGGGATGCCTCCTGCAGTTTCGACAGCCTTGCGCAGTCTGCGCTGGGCGTCGATGAACCATGCGATGTAGCGCGGCCAGTCGTCACGGTTCTCGATCGAGCCGTCGGCGTAATCGACGATCTTCTTGATGTTTCGGCCCTGCTGGGATTCGAACGCAAGCTCCGATCCGTAAACCCCATTGATGGTGTCTCGCAATCCATGGAGCAGGTTGAATCGGCGGTCGTTGATGTCGGGCTTGTCGCTGTCGAACGCCAGCTCGGATCGTATTCGGGCTGAAAATCCGAACCCGACACCGTAGACCGTGCCATCCGAGCCAGCGGGAAGTCCAAACCAATTGCCGGCGTTTGACTTTGCGCTCGTCCACGTGTCAAGCCCGGCATCGCTCAGCGCTGCGCGGAACTGGCCCCAGAACTCTTTGTACAGCACTTGCTTCGTGGATTGCGCCTGGACAGTCGTACGCGCCGCCTTCTCCCAATCATTCGGCATGACGACGACACGGAAGTGCGGCGCAGGTAACGAGTCACCGATCCGCACAGCGGACACCTCGACACCGAAGAACCGCGTCGCGGTGCTCGTTCGTTCGTTGAGCCATTCCAGGGCGGCGCGATGCTCGTCGTTGAATTTCTCGGTCAGCCACACGACATTGGCGGCGTCGGTGCCGCTCGCATAGGTGAGCAATTGGCCGAGGTGGTAGTGATCCGACTCCCCAAACTGGTTCTCGATGATCACGACATGTCCGTCGCCGTCGGATCCGAGTAGGTCGAGCCGGTATCGGCCAACGGGGTGCTCGGCGGCGGTGATGCTCAGAGTCATCCCCAACGCCTCGGCGAGCACATCAGCGTTCCTGAGCAACCAGGGGGTGAAGTCGAGGGCCTCGTGCGACCAAACATCGCGCATCGGGACGCGGTCCAGACGCCCGATCTTCCAATCATTCCCGTTTGGCGCGAGTAGTGCCTCGTCGTCGTCGAAGCCGTCGTTCTCCTCGATCATCACCAGCGCAGCGTACGTCCTGGCGGCGACGGATTTGGCCCGCACGCGCAAACGAAAGTGTCCGTGCCCAGCGATACCGTGAGTCAGGTGGAACAGGGTCCTGGGAGGCATGATGAGCGCGAGCCAGTATCGCCGGCAGCTCGAACGGAAGCGAAGTCAGCGGGTCGAGGCCGAGAAGAAGGCTGGCGAGTATCGGAGCAAGGAGTCGAAGAAACGGGCCGAGGCCGATAAGGCTCGGCAGGCTGCGGCGAAGACCAAGAGCGAGTCGACGGCCAAGAGCAAACTCCGCGAGGCCGAGCGCCGCGACGGCGAGGCAGCGGCTGCTGGCAAGGAAGCTCGCCGGTGGCAGACGAAGGCATCGGGTTACGCGAAAGACGAGTCAGCGTTGATAGCCAGGCTCGCCCGCGCCGAACAGTCTGAGGCAGATGCTGCCGAGCGGCGGCAGAAGCGGGATCAGCAGCAGGCTGACCGGCGGGCCACGGCGGAGCGCGCAGCACTGGACTCGAGGATCGTCAGCGCCGAATCGGCTGTCGCGCATGCGGTTCGTCAGTTGCGGTCACCCAAGTCGGAGAAACTCCGCGTGTTGATCCTTGGGGCTTCCTCTGCCGGCGAGTTGCGGGTAGGGCGCGAACAGAAGCGCATCCGCGCAGCTGTGGAATCCGCACTGCATCGCGATCTCATCGAGCTCGACGTGCGCCCGGCTGCAACGACCAACGATTTACTCGACGGGATCACGAAGTTTCGCCCCCACGTGGTGCACTTCTCTGGGCACAGCAACGAGGACCTTGTCGTCTTCGAGGACGAGCACGACGACCCACATGACGGGGTGATCGTGACTGCTCGTGCTTTTGCAAAGGCGATCGCAGCGACCGATGCCCCGCCGATGCTGGTGCTGCTAAACGCCTGCAAGTCTGCAGCTCAGATCGATGGCCTTGTTGCAGAAGTCGTTCCGTTCGCGATCGGGATGGCTGGCAGCATCGACGACGGCGACGCGATCAACTACGCCGCCCAGTTCTACGCCGCCATTGCCAATGGCCAATCGATCAAATCCTCGCATCTGTCGGGCCAGGCAGCGCTGGAGCTGGCCGGGCTTGACGGAGCAGACCTCCCAACACTCGCGTGGTCAGAGCACGTCGACCCGGCAACGACCATCCTGGTGAAGCCCCCAGAGTCCGACTGATGCCTTCATCGCACTCGGGTACTACGAACGGGCAATGCTCCAGAGATACGCTGGTTCCCGTGAGTAGAGGTGCGAAAACTCCGAAGTCCGAGACTCAGAAGTCGCGGGCGCACGAGAAGAATGCTCTGGGATCAAAGCCATCCGGCAAGAACATCGAGGCCCCCCAAAAACGAGCGTACCGGCCTGCTGCTGACGGGCCTGCAATCCCGGATGCATCTGCGATTCTGGCTGGTGAGACGTTCCGGTCGCGAAAGCCGAGCGAGTGGAAGGTTAAGCCCAACCGCCGGAAGCACTGAAGCATGTAGCGGCTGCTTCCTGACGAGCTGGCCGGTGGTGTGTCCGAGGGTCTCGTGAGACATTGAAATTTCGCATAAAGGCGAGGTCGTAGACAGTCTCGCCTGGCTGAGGCTCCAGGATCCCGACGAGCAGGTGCACGACCTCGCGCGGCGTGAAGAACTCGCCGGCCTTCTTGCCGGATTCGTCGGCGAAGTTCTTCAGCAGGTACTCGTAGCCGGCACCGAGCAGGTCATGGGAGACGGTGGACGGGTCGAGTTTGATCTGGTTGAAGGCCTTGATAAGGCCCAGCAGCGCCGATTCGGGTAAGCGCTCCTGGTTGCCCCACGACGCATCGCCGAAGACGCGGGCCAGCGAGCGCGGGTTTGCCTTCTCGATCTGCTGGAACGCCCGCGCGATCTCCGCCCCGAGGTTCTTGACCTTGGTCGTGACGTCGGACCACAGCGTGCCCGCGGGCATCTCGAACCTGTGGAAGTCGGCCTCAATCTCGTCGTCGAGGTCGTCGCCGTACTCGTCGAGGGCCTCTTTGTGCTCGTAAGCCCACGTGTCGGAGATCCACTTCCAGAACAGCATCGGAAAGACGTAGGTCTTGAAGTCGGCGGGGTCGACCGGCCCGCGCAGCGCGTTGGCCGCGTCCCACAGCCGTGTCTCAAGTTCTTGCTGGGTGATTGTCACCGGGTGCGCGCTTCCTTCGGTCAGTTGAACTCCTTCAATTTCGGAGCCGCGTGACATTCTTTCAGCGGGCCGCAGGCTTCCGCAGGAGGCCGGGCCGACGGTCAACTCAAATGGGTAACGGCTTTGTGCCAGGCGGCCAGGATCATCGACTCCTCAGCTTCAGCCCACGCAATGCCGACCTCGGCCACAGGTTGCGTCCCGGACATCACCGCACTCTCAGCACACTGCAGATGTGGCGCAAGCAAGCAGAAGCAGCACAAGCCTGGGGACTCCTCAAACGCCCTTCCTTGAGCCGTCACACCTGAGTACATCGATGATGAGGGGGAGGGACAAACGAACCTGCTCCGGCGCTGGAACGTCATCCAAGCTGCCAGCTGCTGCCCACCTCCTCCGGCTTTACCGGCCCCGTTCCGCGTGAATCCACCTGTCTGACTCCGAATTTCCGTCGGTATCGATGATCGGCACTAGTGTTGGTCGCACGCGTCGAGTCGCATTACATCGGTCCAGAGACGCAGAGAATGTAGCCAGTTGGTCGGCAGCTTGAGCACGTAGATCACGGGACGTCGGCATGGAATTGGCGGTCAGCCAGCCGTTGGAATTCGTCATCGGTGAGTTGGCCTCGGTAGAAGGCAGTTTCGATGGAATCCCAGTCGCCGGCTATGTACGAGTCGGTGGCGACCCCGTTGATGCGGACGACCTGGCCGACGCTGTAACTCCAGCCTAAGAGTCTTTCCATCATCTGCTGAGTGGTGATGATGCCAGCGGTGCGCTGGTCGATCATCTCGGCAGGTTTCACGTCGAGCATGGTTGGGTCATCGGCGATGCGACGCAAAATTCGTTGGATGGTCGCCTGGGACTGACTTCCGACCAATTCGCTGATCTGCCGCTGGGTGAAGCCGTGGACCACCGCAGCGTCATAGATCTCTCGTTCCAGCTCGCGTTCGCAGACTCGTTGACGTGCAGCTTTGGCTGCGAGTCGTTTCTGGGCGGTGGTTTCGGTCGGGGGTTCGGGCGACATTTTGCACCTCCTGATTCATTATGAATCACGGAATCTGTCTGCGCGATAGGCGTCGGCTCACTGCCGAGAATCACGGCCCCTCCCGAAGTCCCGAGATTCGCCAGGGTGGCTGACTGTCTGCGTATACGATCCTGCAATGCCGCTGGGCGTGGGACAGGAATTCGCGGGTTATACCGTGGTCAGACGGCTAGGAGCCGGAGGAATGGGCGAGGTGTACCTCGCCCAACATCCCCGTTTGCCACGCCACGATGCATTGAAGCTGTTGAATGCTGACATATCGGCGGATCCGACATTCCGGGAGCGTTTTCTTCGCGAGGCAAACCTCGCTTCGACTCTGTGGCATCCCCATGTTGTCGGCGTACTTGATCGCGGTGAGCATGACGGCAAGCTCTGGATCGCGATGGATTTTGTCGACGGCGAGGACGCTGCCAGTCTGCTGGCCCGGCGCTACCCCGCCGGTATGCCGGCTGGTTTGGTGAGCGCGATCGTAACCGCAGTCGCGTCGGCGCTCGATCATGCCCACAAGCGTGGGCTTTTGCATCGCGATGTGAAACCGGCCAACATCCTGCTCACTGCCGATGACGACGATGACGGGCAGCAGCGAATCTTGCTCACCGACTTCGGGATCGCGCGCACTATCGATGATCCGGGTGGATTGACCGAAACAAACATGACCGTCGGCACGGTCGACTACACCGCGCCCGAACAGTTGATGGGCAATGATCTCGACGGCCGCACCGACCAATACGCGTTGGCGGCAACCGCTTTCCATTTACTTACCGGGGCTCCACCTTTTCGCGATCCCAATCCGACAGTCGTGATCAGTCGCCACCTCAACAATCCAGCTCCCGCGTTATCCGGAATGCACCCCGACCTCGCAGGACTCGATGAAGTGCTCGCTACGGGATTGGCCAAGGACCCGGACAAGCGGTACTCGAGCTGCAGTACTTTCGCCCGAGCGTTGGCAGCGGCAAAACCCACCGTCGGATCGGAAAAGACGCGTCTGGCACCGACAATGCTGGCGCCCACACCAAAGAAGCCTGCCAAACGTGTGGACACCAAGGTGGCGACGACACAGCCGTCTCTGTTGGCGCCCGGTTGGTATCCCGACCCCACCGGAAGACAAGGCACGCTGTATTGGGACGGACAACAGTGGCGAACCGCCGCGATTCCGGAAAGTGTTCCAGCAGCAAGCACTTCGGCGCAGTCATCTCGGTGGAGCACCCCGGTTGTGGCAGTTCTGGGATTGCTTGCCATCGTGGTAGTAGGTGGGGCGTTCGCTTTGGTCAGCACTGTGACCAATCAGCGAGGCGAGACAGCGCAGACGGCTCCAGCCCCAGTCACGGTCACCAGTCGGGTGCCGACAGAGCCGGTTGCAGCCGAGCCCGCGACAACCACAACGCCAGCCGCGTCCCCCACGAACTCAACAACGACGATCATCGTCACACCCGCCCCCACTGCCACCCAGTCAGCGCTACCCGCACCAGGTTTCCGCAACGGGCTCGTGGTCGGAACGTGCGACGAAGGTGGTTCGTGCGGGGTTAAGCAGCGGATAGCTCCGTATACGGATTCGGAGCGGCTTTACCCCAACGACCTCAAGGACGGTACTGCGGTGACGGTGGTGTGCCAGACCACCGGGGATCTGCGTTCCAACGCGGGCCAAGGGTCTAGCTATGTCTGGTACCGGCTGTACAACGGCGCCTACATCAACGCGGTGTATGTGAGCCTGCAAGAAGGAGTAACCCCATCATGTTGATGAACCTTCGGTGAGGAACCTCCTGCTGGCAGCAGGTATCGCCAGCGTCTTGGTCACTGTGATGGCAACCTCCTGCAGCCGTCACGCTGACGAACCCAGCCCGGCAGTGCCATTGCATACCTCAGGCAAGACGCTCAGCGGATCACCGTCCACGTCGATGCAAGTTGAGCCCCACCCAGTGACCACTGAAACGGGCCAAACCGTAGACGACACCGGCTGGCAGCCGATCGGACTGTCGGTGCAGTCGCGGTCGATTCGGGCGCGCACGATCGGTAACGGCCCACGCCGCGTGTTGTTCGTAGGCGGGATTCACGGCGACGAACCTGAGGGTGCTTACACCACCGGACAACTTCCAAGTGCCTTCACCGCGGACGGACTTGCTGGCCTCGCTACCCTGACGATTCTCGAGGACGCCAACCCGGATGGCCGCGCAGCAGGTACGCGCGGCAACGCTCACGGCGTCGACATCAACCGCAACTTTCCGGCCGCCAATTTCGATGCGGCTGCCCCTTCCAATGGGGGAACACCACTGAGCCAGCCTGAATCCCGAGCCCTAGTCGAGACGATCGACCGCACTGCCCCAGAACTTGTACTAGTAGCCCATTCCTGGTTGGGCCGCGAGTTCGTGAACTTCGACGGCCCTGCCCGCGCCATCGCCGAGCGGTTTGCGAGGACCGCCGGGATGACGGTCGAAGAGTCCAGTGCGTTCGCCCCAACACCTGGGTCGCTGGGCTCGTATGTGGGTCACGACCGCGGTATCGCCGTCGTGACCATCGAAGTACTCCGGGGCGCTGACCCTCTTCAAGTGTGGGACAAGCTACGCCCAGCGCTGCTGGAAGCAATCCGCGGCGCCCGATCGTCCTGAGCCAATTGCGATTCAGCAGCGGAATGGAACTCCGGGGTCGGTGACGTAATCCAGCACCTTTCCATACGCGTCACCACCGTAGGCTCGCACCTTGGCGCACATCTGGCCTTGAGTAATTCCGCCTGGCACGAACACCGCGTATATCGGGTTTCCGTCGTCCGTCTCGGCACGCAATGAAGGACAGGTTTGGTCGGTGCGCAGGTAGAAAGCGCCCGGGTGGGCGTCCAAAAGACGTTGTACCCCTGCCTCATACAGGCCTGGGGTGGTGACGGAGCCCAGAATGACGATGTATTGGCCGTTGCAGGCTGGACGGCTCATCGATTGGCGCAATCCCAGATCACCCGAGGACACCGTCGGTGGTCGAGGTGGTGCGGACGGTGGCCGCTGTACAGGCGCGCTGGGCGATGGGTTCGGGGGAATTGACGGCGGGCTGGAAGAGGCGCTGACCGGCGTTTTTGGGGGGTCGGGGATTTCCGGCCACGGTGACGCTGTCGGCTGTGGTTGTGCGGTGGGAGGGGACGGCTGGCCTAATCGGGCCCCAACGTAGGCAACCAACCCGACGGCCAGCAATCCGGCAGCGACGGCTGCCGCTATCAGCGGCCATCGCCGCGATGAACGCTCCTGACGCACAACTGGTTCGGGAGCCGCAGACGCCGGGAACGCATACATAGTGGGAGCGGCCGATGCTGGGACACCGAGCTGGGTTGCATCGCCAGGGCCGGCGACCCGGGCCCCTCGCTGGGTGAGTGCAGTGGCGAAAGCCCGGCAGGTATCGAACCGTTGGTGTGGTTCTTTAGCCATCGCTTTGCCCAGCACGTCGTCGATATCACCGAGGTCGGCACGAATGGAGGCCAACCGCGGAGGTGGTGAGGACAGATGATTGCCGATCACCACCGCGGGGTTGGAGTTGGAGAACGGCGGGGTGCCGGTCAGAAGGTGAAAAGCTGTCGCAGCCAAGGCGTATTGGTCTGCGTGGCCGTCCAGCGGCTTTCCGGTGAGTTGTTCGGGGGCGGCGTAGGCGACCGAGCCCACCGTCACATTGGTGGCGGTCAATCCGCCACTGTCGAAGGTGTCACGGGCAATGCCGAAGTCGGCCAACAGGATTCGTCGATCTTCTTGACGCTTGTCGGTGAGCAGAATGTTGGCGGGTTTGACGTCGCGATGCAGCAGGTACCGTTCGTGGGCGTAGTCGAGTGCCTCGGCGATCGCCGAAACGATTTCGAACACCTCGATGGGTGGCATGCCGTGTGGGTATCGATTCCGCAGAAGCTGGGCGGCGTCTTTACCGTCGACGTAGTCCATCGTGATCCATAGTTGGCCGTCGTCCTCACCGCGGTCGTGGACGGCCACGATGTGCGGGTGCCATAACGTCGCGGCGATGTCGGCCTCGCGAGCGAACCGAGCACGAAACTGCGGGTCCGCGCTGACTGCCGGTGGCAAAATCTTCAGCGCCTCCTGCCGGGGCAGCCGTGGGTGTTGCACGAGATAGACCTCGCCCATTCCCCCGGTTCCCAGCAATCGCAGGATGCGGTAGCCGGCGAACACTTGCCCTTCGGCAATCGACATGGGCGCATATTACCCAGCTCCACCGAGTTGATCAGGTCTTTTACGGCCCATCATCGGGCGTGAGTCCCTCCGTACCGGATGCCGGTCAGTTTTGCCAACGAGCCCCTGGCGTCCTGAGTTGCTGCGTATCGTGACGACGATGGAGATGCAGCCCTGTCGCGGGTCCGGGCCGCGGCTTGACGCTCTGAGTCGGCGGCGGCTGCTCCAGCTGAGTGGCAGCCTCGGATTGGCCGCAACACTCGGCGCTTGCGCTGGCAGTACCGAATCGACTTCGACGCCCACCGCGCAACCCACTAGCACCGCACCGGTGTTGCCGCCAGAACCGATTGCGGTCAGTCCGCTGCCGCTGGAACCTGGCCCACCCACCACGATGGCCGGCGGCCAGCCGATGGTGGAGATCTGCCGTCAAGCCTGGGGCGCGGCACCGGCCAGGACCGGTGGACGCCCGCACACCATTACCCGAATGACGCTGCACCACACCGCCGTTGTCCTCGGTGACAACCGCAATGCCCCCAGCCGATTACGTCAGCATCAGCAGTACCACCAGAACGACCGGGGATGGATCGACATCGCCTACCACGTCGGCGTCGACCGCAACGGCAACATTTACGAATTGCGCAGCCCGGAACTCGCTGGCGATACCGCAACCAACTATGACCCAGCGGGACACTTTCTGGTCCTCTGCGAGGGTGACTTCGACCAGGAGACCGTCTCCGATGCTCAACTCAACGGTGCTGCAACGGCGTTCGCCTGGGCTGCCCAACAGTTCCACCTGGCCAGCGGCACCCTCGGCGGGCATCGTGACTTCGCTGACACCGCCTGCCCCGGCACTAACCTCTACTCCCACCTCACCTCAGGGGATCTGCATACACGTATCGATGCCCTGCTCGCCGCAGGACCTGTCGACCTGCAGCGCCTCTGCGGAGAAGAGGCCGCTACCAAGGTCTCTGCTATCGAGGCAGGCCAGTGACAGAGCGGGATGGGGCGCCAGCGCCAATTTGGTAAGCGTCACGCGCGCTGCAGACGATATTGAGGCCGCTACTTATATTTGCTTGGCAGTCGGCACCCGGTGCTGCCGGTGATCAGCGCTGCAGCTTGGGATCCAAAGCGCAGCGTTGTCCCGGTGTCGCTGGTGAATTGTAGGTCGTGATCGTTGGGATGGTCCTTGAATACCGTGAGCTCGGTTGCACCCAACGAAGAGGCAGCTTGTTGCGCCAGATCGAGAGCCTGCTTCCAGTTCTGTTCGGGAATTGGAGTGTCGGATACGTAGTTTCGTAGCAGTATCAGTTGGCCGTCGGACTGCTCGTACGGTGGATTGCAGCCGCCTTTACTGTCTGTGCGTCGCCATTCCCATGTCACAGACGGAGCGATGGCGGTGATCTGCTGGCCGAGATTTACGATCGCAGACTCCACTTGCGTTTGTGTGTCTTCAAGCGACGGCAGAGTTTTCAGCGCGTCTGCTGCTTGGCTGGCTTGGCTGGCGTCGGTGGGCTTGTATGGATTGTTCACGTGGCATCCTGTCCCTAATAGCGCAATCGAGGCGAGGCACGTAATCGCGCTGAGTTGGTGGCGGACGGTGCGGTTCAAGGTCATAGGCGCTGTGCTCACTTGTCCGGGATCGGGGCTGTGCCTGCCACGACGGCAGCGATGTTGTAGCCGCTGATGCGAGGCTGATTGTTATCGCCCAGTTGAGGGTACTGGCTATGCGCGTGCGGACCGCTGACTCCTTCTAGCGTGCGACCATCGGGCACCGTGGTGGGGACCGTCGCAAGTTGGGTGAAGTTGGGATTGGTGGCTGGGTTCGGGCCGAAGTCGCCGAATTCGTCGTTGAGATACGAACCGATAATCGGGATTCCTTGAATCACAGACCTGGCGTCGTACACCCCCTGAATGGGATCGTCAGGGGCTTCCATCGCGTAAACGTGGCCTGGTTGCATCTGTAGGTCTTGCGGTGTGGACGCTTCGATACCGGGCGAACCGTAGAACAGGACGTTGTCGACACCGTGGTTACCTGGCTCCTGCAGAGCCAGACCAGTGGTAAGCGAACCGTAGGAGTGTCCGATCGCTGTGAGGTCCAATGGGCCCTGGTGTGCGGCGTTGATGCCGTCATAGAACCCGGCCAGGTCGTGCGCGCCGGCACGGGCCATGTCGTCATGCATGACGTCCCACACTCCATCCGCCGACGTACCAAACTGATCCCAGCCGGGAACCTGGGGGATGTCATAACCGATCCATGCAATGGCTGCAACGGTCTCGTCGCCACGCTTGGCCAGATCGAGTTGGTCAAGCGCTTCCTTGCGAACATTCATGGCCTCATTGGCCATACCCTCAATGGAACCGTGCACGGTGGTGTTCAGACCCGGAGCCGTCACCGAGACGTGATCGGCGGTGTCAGGGTCTCCCACAGCGATTGCGGCATGAACCTGCTCGCCGGATTTGGTATCCAGCAGCATGAGCTTGCGTTCGGGGTTGTCGCGGACGGCCCTGTCGATGGCCTGCAAGTCCGGCAGGTACCTAGCGCCGTTCTGGGCGTCGCTGAGTTCCTTCTGCCACGCCTCGTACTTGGGCCGGTCAGCGAAGATCGCGCCGGGCTCGTTTGGGGGCGGGATGTTCTTACCGTCGGCCCAGTCGGGGTGCTGCGCCTTGAGTGCCTCGACGCGGTCCTGGGCAGCCTGTGCCCGGGGCAGTTCACGGTCCAACGTCTGGCGGTTGTAGTAGTCCTGGTCGACGCCAGGCATGCCGTTGTGGTTGGCGATCGTGGGGTCCCGCTGGTAAAGCGCCTCACGTTCTTCAGGCGTCAGCCCCTCCCAGAAGTCACGGAACTGGTTTGGGTCATCCGGGATGGGCTTTGAGAGGGCGTCGCGCACATTGGGCGGATCGGTACCCGCGGAATGCGCACCCGCATCCGTGATCGCCTTCGCCAAACCATCGTCGGCTTCATCTGCCGCGACGAGCAGGTCCTTTATCCGTACTTCAAGGTCTGCCTGTTGCAACGCATACAGAGGATCGCCGACTTTCGATTGGTCGGTGGCAGTCACTTCCCCCGTCACGGGGTCAATACTGAATCCTTCGTTGCGGGCGTCCTCGTAGATGCGGTGCAGTGTCGACTTGACGCCTTCGATCTCGTCAGCGCTGGACCTGGTCGCCGACGACACTCTGGCCATTTCCTCGCCATGGGAGGCGAGGTACGCACTCAATTTGTCCAACGAGGCACGGGCCGCGTCTCCACCACCGCCCTGCCAACTTTCGATGAGCGGGAGTTTCGTCAGGCCGGAACGGACGTCGTTGGCGCTAGCACCACGTTTGCCGAGCGCAGTAGCCACTTCTCGAAGTGTCGAGGCGTCCCAACGCTCGATGTCAGCAAGGGTCAGGCCCATCAGAGCTGTTTTTCGATAGCTTCTGAGCTCTTTTGGATGGCTTCTGAGCTTTCGGTATCCACGGTTGTGTAGCCATCGGCTGCCGCACGAAAAGCTGTGCCGTGGGCAGCGACGTCGGCCTGCATCTCCTGCGAGGCGGCCTGCCACTCGGCAAACTTCGCACGTAATGCCGCAGCGGATGCCCCCACCCACCCTGACTGTGCGGCCTCGATATCAGCATCTGCGGCCGCGTGAGCAGCCGACAAGTCAGCATGGTGCATGTCCATGTGATCCGACGACATGTGCAGGTCGACCGGATCGACTCCCAGATGATCTCCCACCGTCTGCCCCCTCCCGCATAACGATCGCGCACCCAACAGCAATCCGGTGAATGCGCCTTTTCACGATACAACCCCTGCAACAGCTACCGAGCCACCAATTTCTAGTCTCCGAATAAAACCAACCGCTTAGCCAACTCCAAGCATGTCTGTGGGAGCGCAGATTTGCCCAGGGGCAGTGACGTCGCCGGCTCATTTCCGCTGGCCTCGAATCGAACGAGCGCCTCGCGCCTGCCTGCGAAAGGCAATGGCTCTACACGGCATTCGGATGTCGTGGCCGTGGCGCGAGCCCGTATATGGCGGGCGGTCGAACATCAACCACATGCCCCCGCGCTTGGCCCGCAAAGTCGTACAATCCCGCGGAGCGATCGGTAGAACTTTCGGGGGAAATGATGAGTGCGCTGGATAAACGGGTCGGCACACAATTCGGCGTCTACGAGATCATCAGCCTGCTGGGCAAAGGCGGGATGGGATCGGTCTACCAGGCTCGCGACACCAAAAAGAAGCGCCTCGTCGCGCTGAAGATCCTCGCCGACGAATACTCCCAGGACCCCGAGTACCGCACCCGCTTCACACGCGAAGCCCACGCTGCGGCCGAATTGCAAGAACCCCACATCATCCCGATCCACGACTGGGGCGAAATCGACGGCTCGCTCTACATCGATATGCGTCTGGTCCGCGGCGCCACCCTCCGCGAACTGATCGCTGCCGGGCCGCTGGGTCCCCAGCGCGCGGTGCACATCGTCGGCCAGGTCGCCGCCGCACTCGATGACGCCCACAAAACTGGACTGTTTCACCGAGACGTCAAGCCCGAGAACATCATCGTTACCGGGGACACCGACTTCGCCTACCTGCTCGACTTCGGCATCGCTGAACGCGTTGGAGAAGACCACATCACCAAAGCCGGCATGACCGTCGGATCCATGGCCTATATGGCACCTGAACGACTCAACGGCGAACCCACCACCGCCGCCTCCGACATCTACGCCCTGGGCTGCGTGCTGTATGAAACCCTCACCGGCGACCGCCCGTTTGGCACAGTCAGCATGCAACACCTGCTCAATGCACACCTGAGCAGCGCACCACCCCTGCCATCCCGGGCCAGCTCAGCCCTGGCCGCGTTCGATCCGGTCATTACCCGGGGTATGGCCAAGGAACCTGACGAACGCTATGGCACCGCTGGCGCCTTGGTGCGCGCCGCAGGGCGCGCCCTCTCCGTCGCCCCGGCCGCACCGGTATCTGCGGATCAGTTGGAAACCATGGCCGGTCCAGTCGTGCTGGCAGCTACCGACGTTCACACGCGCGCGGTATTACCGTCACCCCCGGCAGCCGACACCGCGGCCCAGCCGCCCGTCCCGGCCGCGACGGGTCCCAATTGGCCGATGATCGGCCTCGGCGCGGCCGGAGTCGCCGCACTGATGTTGGCGATCGGCCTAGTGATCGGGGTGACCTCGGCCAACCGATCCGGCCCGAGTACGCCGTCTGCACAACCACCACTGACCCTCCATACCCCGTCGCCTCTGCCGACGGCCACCGTGGCGGCTGATCCCACTACAAGCTGGGCCCCCAGCCCCCCGCCTATCGTCACCGGCGCCGACGCCAGCCATCACCGCTGCGACGCCGGCGTCGACCACCCCAACCACACCGGCCCCGGCAGCCGCGCCGGCCGCGGCAGCACTGCTACGAGCTGCCTGTTCACGTACAACGTGCTCACCGAATACTGGCGCATGGGCCCGCCCAACAGACACCTGCGCATCGTCAACGCCTACGGCGCCGTCCCGTGCAACCCCAGCAAATCTCAATGCCTAGGCCAACAATTCGTCATGGAATGTCGCGATCACGGCCAAGGCTGGATCACCTGCGAAGGCGGAGTGGACGCGCGTGTCTATATTTACTAAACCCCTTGCAGCACTAGCCATCACAGGATTGACAGCGGGGTGCACCTTCGCGCCAGCCACCGTCAAACCAGCTCCCGAAACCGTGCCGGCCCCAGCAGCAGCAGCGCCACCGACCTCGGCCCCATTACCGCCAGCAGCAGATCCGGCCATCGACAACCTCACCGCGAGCTTCACTGCGCTGGCCGAACAGATCCCCGGCGAAGTCGGCGTCAGCATCACCGACGGCCAACGCACCTCGTCGTTCGGCACTTGGGACACCGGACCCGCCTGGTCCACCATCAAGGTGCCGTTGGCGATCGCCGCGGTTCGCCACGACCCGACCACGAGCGCACCGTTGATCGAACGCGCCATCACCGCATCCGACAATGCCGCCGCTGACCAACTCTGGGCCTCCCTCGGGGATCCCACGGCAGCAGTCGCCGCCGTGCATCAGATCCTCGTCGACGGCGCCAACCCCGACATCCAAGTACAAGCCGAACAGATCCGACCCCCGTATAGCCCCTACGGACAGACCATCTGGCCCCAAACCGACGCCGCACGATTCGCCTGGACCCTGCCCTGTATCCCCGACGCCGGACCCGTCCTCACTCAGATGCGCAACATAACCCCAGACCAACAATGGGGACTAGCCGCCCTCGACAACACCGCTAGCAAAGGCGGCTGGGGCCCCGGCCCCGACGGCAACTACCTCGCCCGCCAGATCGGCCTCTACCACACTGAAACCGGCACCCTCGGCGTCGCGATCGCCACCGCACCCGACGACGGCACCTTCACCACCGCCACCAGCATCCTCAACAACCTCGCCAACTGGATCACGCAGAACACTGCCGAGCTGCCGGGCGCCGGCTCCTGTACAAACAGCTGATCCACATCCCCGAGTCGACAGCCTGCAACGTCGAGCCGGCCGCTGGAGTGCACGGCGGGGCGTGTTGAAAATCCGTATATCGATGACCGGCTGTGATGCGCGCTTTGGCGATGGAACGCAGGGGTGCAATTCCGGAACGGTGGCCACAGGTTTGATGTCACGTTGGCTGTCGGTTCGGCTGCTTACCCAGCGCCCGGAGACGAGTCTCTGCGCCGTTCTAAGACAAACGCTGTGACACCAAGTCCCATAAGCGCGAATGCTGCGACTGTCGCCGCCACCAGCCCGAACCCTGCCGAGTAATGGGCAGTACTCCAGCCCGCTGGATCGTTGAACATGCCTCGCACATCTGCCATTCTCCACAGGCCGTTGATCACGCTTGCTGCAGCCGCAACAACGATCGCGATCAGGGCCCGCAACCGATGTCGGTTCTGCAGAAACAGCCACGACGATCCCGCCATCAGCAAACCCATCACCAGCGCGGCGACTCCTGGCGCATTAGGTCCCTCAGCCTCCAGCGCAGACGCCTCTTGACGTTCCACAAAGCCGCGTTCGCTCGAATCCTTGATGCCCGGAACCTCTACCGATACCGCACCGAAGCCTGACAAGGTAGCCGACACCTTGAGCGACCCGTACCCGCCGTCAGAGGCTGCGTAGCTCAACCGCCCCCACTCGGCAAACGACGTCAGCGCCAGGCCTAGGGCAACAGCGAAAATCGCCACTCCGACAACCCACCGATCACTTCCCTGCTCAATGGGTCCAGGCCGCGACGGCCATTGTCCTGGAGGTCCGTAGCCGGTGGTCCGGCGTCGGTCGTGTGGTTCCACTGTATGTCGATGGCCTGTGTCCGGAGGTGATGATTCACCCGTACGTGGCGCAGGCCGCAGTATCCCGTGGGAGCCCCTGGGACTAAAGGTCTGAGACATTCGTTGATCATTGGTCCACCGCCCGCCGTCCCAGTAACGCTCGCTCGGCGAGCCGTCTGGGTTGGGATACCAGCCAGCCGGCGTCTTCATCGGCAACTGGCTCCACACCTTAACCAGCGGTTGACGACCGCAGTACCACAGCGGGGAATCATCCACGCATTCTGGCAGGAGCGCCGCCCAGTTGGTGTTGGGTTGGCAGGGCAATCTAAGTCACGAAGCCAGCGGGGTGCCTGTGAATTGCGCGACAGAGCCGCAGCCCTTGACGATTCCGCCCGACCGCGACCTGACCCGTCAAGCCTCTACAAGCGGGCCGGATCTGCTGCATGTTCAGGTGACCGTAGCGATCACGCGGCCCGACCGGCCGATCTGGCACACGATGGATGCGCATGGGATCGGGCCAGCAGTGCGAGCCGGCCCGGCGCACGCCGGCGGCGGTGGGTGCGTTCGCTCCAGGAAGCCGCCGCACGGCCAACAGTTTGGCATGGTGCTCGTTGCCAAAGGCATCGCACTAATGCCCTACTAGTAGTACATTGGAGGCGCGGGTCCGGAAGTGGCTTCGCCGGAAGAGTCGACGTCGGGTGCCAAGTTGACCGCGCACGAAACGGGTAAACCGCTATTAGTCGCCCCACTGTGCCCTTCCGGGCTCGCCCGAGCGGTTCATCTCGCCGCTCGGTCCCGCGGACAGTTCCGCAGTTGGTTGTGCTGAAGCCCTGCTGCCGCCTCGGCGGATGGTTGATTAGATTCTGCTGAAATGCATAGCGCGACTGTGGGAACCTGCCGACTAGACGACACGGTCAAGGCCAGCACACTGAGGGGGCGCGATGACTCGCAGCGGGGACATGCCAATGACCGACGGTGATATGTCCAGCAGGCACATGGAGCTGCTGCAGCGAGTTGTAGCGCAATTGCCAAAGCGCGCTCAACGGGCTGTCCGAACGGCCGTCGCAGACGCGATGTTGGAAGGCTGGACACCAAATGAGGAACAACTGCTGCGCTTGGCCGACCTAGCATCAGGCAGACTGGCCTACAGCGAGTACGCAGAGCTTTGCGTTAGCGCTCGAACGTCAGTTGATTCGCAATAACGTCGTGCGTGGTTGAAGACAACTTTGGGCCGATTGCACCGATCCCCAAGCAAATTCACCGTGGCATAGCTGACAGCCCTGGCCGAAAGGGCGTTCACAAAGCACCTCGAAGTGGCCGCGCCGCAACCGCATCAGCGAGTTGATGACCGTGCGAGGTTAGATGATTGCCCAGTCTTGGCCGGAAGTCGAGCAAGATCTTCGAGGTGCTCCTGCCGACGTTTTCGGCGTTGAGTCCAAAGGTCGGCAATCACCTCCCCGACGCGCTGCTGGATGTCAAGCAACTCCTGGTGCGACGTGGACTGGCGCGCATCGACAGCCTGAGCATGAGCCCGGTACTTTTCGCGTTCGACCGCGGTGGCGTGCGAGTAGCAATGAGCGGCGAATGTACCGGCTCCTATGTAGATCACGGCGCTGGAGCATCGTGAACCGGTCGCTCGGATCGCAGCCTGACAAACAGGACGGCTCGCAACAAAATCTTGAGAACGATCGATAGCTGGCAGTTGCCATACCTGGCGCTCGAAACTGTCACTAAGCCCGCGGAGCGGATTTACTCGCGGGGCGCCGCCGCGCACTGCTGCACTGTGGCGAGCGAAGATCGCCTTCGGGCGTGACAAAGCCGTGCCCCAACTCTCATCCAGTTTCGCACCTTGATGTACGACACTGGACGCCTCGAAGGCTTGCTTGGCTTCTTCACGAGCACACACCAGGGCGTGCTGGAGTTCACCGAAGCTCAGGTCTGCCTGCTTGGAGAGGATACCTAGTACCAGAAGACATTGCGATACGTTGAGCCGCAGTTCATCAAGCAAATCCAGAGCGTAGGCCGTGACGTGCTCTTCACCGCCAAAGTTGGATTCCAGCACACCCATTCCCGCAATGTACTACTAGTAGGGCAGACTTACTGCGTCGACTCGCCCTGACTAGACGACGTGCCGACGCGTCCAGAGCAAACAGACCCACACCGCTCTGCCCACTGGGCGACCGTCAGGCTCCTCGTCGGAGGCCGCATCCGAGACCTACGGGTGCAACGCGGAATGACCCAGGAGGGCCTTGCCCTCGCCTCCGGGGTCACCCGCAACGTTCTCATCGACGTCGAACATGGCCGGCGCGGTCTGCTCTACGAACGCCTCTTCGATTTAGCAGAAGCGCTGGGGGTACCGGTCAGTGAGCTTCTCAGCGCCCCGGACTGACTGAGCTCACAACTCGTTAGGTTGATGGACCTACGCGACCCCTGGCACCGCCGCGAGGTCTCAATGGGATCCCGTGCGTTTGGGCCCATCGCGCCATTGTTGAGGTACTCACCCCCTGTTCGCGTGCCAGATCGGGAAGCGGTCGACCGTGAGTGACGTACTCGGTGTACAACCATTCACGCTCGATGGTCTTTTTGGGTGAGCGTCCAGGTTTGCGGAGATCGAGGTCGTACTCGTCTGCGAGGCGGACCATGGTCTGTCTGCTTACACCCAACTCATTCGCCATGTCGCGCAAGCTCTTTCCTTGCGTTTGGTACCGGTCGATGAATTGCGACCGTGGGTAAGCGTGCTTCGCGCGGTAGTAGGCTCCGTGCTCCCCGTTCGGTTCCACTGGTGCGGGAAAACGGGTCAAGAGATAACGTGCGACTTCGAGTTCGACGCCAATCTGTGTCGCGGCATCACCAAGAGTCAGCCCCTTCCTGACGTGGTGATGCAGACTGTCGATGTCGGCGTCGTCGGGGTTGTCACCCGGCAACTGTAGGCCCCGAAAGCACTCGGTCGATGGCTCATAGTGGATGGGCTCGCCCCGCACCCCTTGACTAGCCAGGAATTCCACAGCGTGTTCATCGAGTTCGTCAGCTAGTTCTGGGGTCAGGTGATAGGGGAAGTTTGCAATCTTGGTACGCAAAGCTGCGCTGATGGCTTGGCTTTCAACTGTTGACCCGGATACGCGCTGATACAAGTAGTG
This sequence comes from Mycobacterium sp. 134, assembly GCF_048282715.1. Taxonomy (NCBI): domain Bacteria; kingdom Bacillati; phylum Actinomycetota; class Actinomycetes; order Mycobacteriales; family Mycobacteriaceae; genus Mycobacterium; species Mycobacterium sp. 134. Next base: position 34,953 of record NZ_JBLVUN010000005.1, on the reverse strand, counting down.
ACGGGCGACCGTCGCGCGGGCGGGGCCTTGGGACGCGGTGTCAGTGTCTCGGCAGATGCGCCGCCATGACTTGTCAGGCAACAAGGACCCATAGTCCAGCTCGCGCCGTCGGTGGTAGTCAATCGGAACCTCAACGTCGCTCAGGTGGTCGGCAACAGCGTTGATGGCGCAGTTGATGTCATGCCAATCTGCATGCCTTTCCAGTAGCTGAAGGATTCGGGAAACACCATGGCCATCGATCGAGCTGCGAATGGTCCGAACGCAGAAGTCGAGAGTCGCGCGGGTGCCCACGAGCAGCACTACCACAGCTAGCGCCGAGCGGAGTTGACGGTGATGACAGCCCGGAATCGACAACGGCAACGACCATGCCTGCCACAAGGAGGCCGGCATCCGTCTGGCTAACCGCCTGATATCGGCCGATTTCCGCGTTGGAACAGCCGGCGAAGATGTGGCGGTGCGGTACCGCAGCTGGTCGCTTGGCTTCAGGGTAGGGCCAAGTGCGGCGAGTTGTACGGCCTTCGTCACGCCTCCGCTCCACAGCAGATTTGTGGTGCAGGGCTGTGCTTTCCGTTTCCGCATCGCAGTAATCAGCCATCGCATCGCGTGTCCGGCTGATTGCACGTCATCACGTTGAAGGCAATGCAACGCGGCGACTACCCCGACGGCCGTCAAGCTTGCCGGTCTAGGCGACCGAATAGTGAGCTGCTTTGTTGTGCTTCGAGTTTGGGCCGTCGGTAGCTGTGGATGATCTCGCTCATAGAACTGCAGCAGATCGGCTGGAATGATGGTTTCAAGCTCGGCCGGGGTCGCGTAAGCGAGAACTCTGACAGCAATTGCTCGGATGGCCTGTAGCACCTCGGAGCCGTCCGCGCAGCTGCTGCCGAAAATGCCGGTCTCGACTCGATTGCCAGTCAGCACACCATCGATCCACCTCTGCGCAGCCAGGGCGGGATGGTGTTCTTTGTGGAGAATGTCGAATGGCGCACTGGTCAGATCGGCTGCACATCGCGCGTGCCGCGTTGGACTTTGCGTTGCGGGGGCATCGCATCGGCCTGGGGCAGGGATCAGGTGCGCTGGTAGGTGCCGTGCCCTAGACCGGGTTTGACAGGCGGGACAACTGTCGATGAGAAGACAGCCGTGCTTGAGACAGGCGAATGTCCAGCTCAAACGCCAGGCCAACTGCCACCGACCGCCGGACTCTGAGAGGCACAGTGGGCAGTATCTTGTCCCGGCACGCGGGCCCCAGGGGAATGTGTTGTCCAAGTCGATTCGGGTGTCAGTGATTGCGAGTGCACGGCAGTCGTAGTGCGACAGGGTCATTCTGGCGATGGTGGTTGGCGAGACACCCGTGGCTTCGTGGAGTGCTGCACGCTGCCAATCGGCGAGCTCCACCATCCACGGTGGGAGCCAGCGGTTGCTGGCAGATTCGGCAAGACCGACGGCGGTGAGCAGATCGGCCCAACTGGTCTGGGTGCGGTGAGCGAGTGCCTCCAGCCACGAGTCCAGCGCCTCCCCTTCAACGGGAAGAACGTTGAAGGGGAGGCGGCGCGGGAGAGCGCTCACGCGACGTCGGCCTGGGTGGTGACTTTCCCACTCTTCATCGCGGATTCCAGTTCTTTACGGGCCTTTTCGGCAGCAGCGTCGTTCTTGACTTGGTCAAGGAGATCCCTGCTGAGGCGTTCAGTTCCAGTGCGAACCGCCCGTTGACATCCGCGATTGATCAGTGTCATCAACGAACCGATATGTCCGGTTGAGCGAGCATAAAGGTAATCGGAGAGCTCATCGGCGAGCATCCCAGGATGCTTGTCCGCCAGGACAACTCGCTGCTCAAGGGAAAGCAGTAGTTGGCGCCACTGCCGTCGGCCTGTCTTCGTCTTCGAACTGAAGGGCTCCATGCTGAGTCTTGTCGTGCGGCGGCCAGTTTGTGCGATCACCGCGTCGTGATAGGAGGCCCCTTCTGAGAAAAGCCCCCGGGCGGCCAGGCCGACACCGATGTAGATGATTGTCACCGGAAACTCGTTTGCGATGTACTTGAAGTGATTGCTGATCTCGACGCTCTGGCTGTTGCCCCAACGCAGGAAGTGCAGATCATCGATCATGAGCAGTCGGGTCTCGCATGTCAGTACACAGTCGAGCACTCGGTGGGCGAGCTGAGCCGCCGTTCCTCGTGTGATGCCGGGGTGGCCGAAGAAGGCAAGCATCGCTCGGTTGAAATCCAACATGCCGGTGTTGCCGGCCAACCCCACTCGACATACCGGAATCCTTTGGTGGCCTTCCGGGGTGGTTCGCCCTAGCTCGACGATCTCGCGGTGGTGGTAGTCCCGACAGAAGGACAAGCCGGCTGTTGTCTTACCCAAACCGGGAAAGCCGTCGATGGCGACCGCACTCTTCGGTTTGTCACCGGTGTGGTGGTTGCTGTCCACGATGTCCCACAGGTCTTCATGGAGGTTCGCCAGCTGCGGGGTCTTGATGGGACCGAGGTTGGCATGCCATCGACGCCGCTGTGAGTTGTAGTCCGACGCGGCATCGGTGCCGAGTTTCTTGATTTCTGTGCGCGTCAGCGGTTCCGGCGCGGTGGGCGCGGGACTCTCGGCATATGCGAACCACCCTTCTTTGCGCGACAAGGTGAGATTGTCCAGCGTGGGCTGGTGTGGTTGGTTACGAGTTGTCATGCGTCCTCCCAAGCGCTTGCGTAAAAATCTTCGGGACCGTCGGCGTCGTCGTCATCGCCGCATTCACTGGTAGGGGCCGACCGATCGGCCTCATCGTCTTCATCGCTGGCTTCGGCTGAAAGTGCGCGCTGCACAGAAGGCAGCGTTGAGATGGTTTGACTGTCAGTAGTTCCGGTTGCACAGAGCAGCTCGTCTTGACGCGACAGTCGAAGAGCCATCCGGCGCTCGGCGGAGGATGTGCCTAGGCCGAGGTTCCACCGTTCGAGCAGAAGTTCCATCGCCAACTCGTCGTTGGGGTATGTGTATTTCTGTCTGGCCAGTTTTCGGGCGTAGCCGAGGGCGTCCTCACTGAAAGGTGCATCGAGTGCACCTGCGTGTTCCCACATCAGCGTGTGCCAATTGCGGTCAGCAGGGTCACGGAAGTAGACGCGGGAGACATCGTCGGGGTGGTGGTGCACCGGCCACAGCCCACCGCGATAGGGACTTTTCTCGTTTCGGTATGGGTCGAGGCCGGCGCCGTTGTATCTGCGGCCACCGATTTCGACGCCGTAGTGCTGAATGGTGCGCTTCTCGACGCCTAGGAACTCGTAGGCGAGATTACCGTGGCGAGGAGCCTCGATGTAACCAGCACGGGCAAGCCCATGCTCGAACATGGTGACCGGCGACAGGTCAAGTCCCGGTAGTGCAGGATCTACCAATCCCGCATGAGGCCGCCGGTGATACACCACTGCAATCCACTCACGGATGATTTCCTCAAGTTCGTTGAGGTAGAAGTGCGCGTCTGCTTCGGGATTAGCGCCGCGGGAATGGATGTCGGGACCTTTGTATCCCGGCAGGTACTGCAGAAGGTCTTCCCGAAGTGTCCGAAAGAAGCGCTCGACTGGACCCTTGTCTCGACCCGTCCGCAGCCGCGCCGGCTGAATCGATATCCCCATGCGTTGGCAGACGCTGGTTGTATGGTCCGCGCCGTAGACCTTGCCGTGGTCCACAATCAGTGTTTCAGGGACAATCGTCGGCCCGGCAACCCGAGCAGTCTCACGGTCGATGGCGTTGGTATCGACCAATACTGATCGCGGGATTCCGTGCTCTGGCCACGTAGCCTCTTTTGGCCATGTCGCCGGGGCAGACAGCGGTCGATAGGCCTGGAACAGCACGGCAGCGACGTCTGAAGATTTAGTGGACACTGGCGTCAGGCGCAATCCAGTGATGCACCGTGTGTACCAGTCCATCGACACGGTGAGCTCGGCGAGAAATAGTCAAATCCTGTGGATCGAGGGTCGTCAGGCGACCTCGGACACTGGGGTGTCGGGCGATGGTTCCGGGGTGATGTCGACCGGACGTTCGAGGAGCTTGCCCTGGTGGAACACTGCGCCGGCCCGCACCAACGCCACCAGGTGTGGTGCGTTGACCGCCCGCCACCGCGACTGCGCTGCTTCGATCAGCTTGTAGGCCATCGCCATGCCCGCCGCCCGTGATCCCGGGCCCTTGGTCACCCTGGTCCGAAGCCGAACCGTCGCGAAGGTCGATTCGATCGGGTTCGTGGTGCGTAGATGCACCCAGTGCTCGGCGGGATACCGGAAGTACTCGAGCAGCACGTCGGCGTCATCGACGATTTTCTTCACCGCTTTCGGGTACTTCGCGCTGTAGTCACGTTCGAACGCTGCGATCGCCAACTGCGCCTTGTCGATGTCCTCGGCCCCGATGATCTCCTTCATCGCCGCCAACGCACCCGGATGCGCCGATTTCGGGAGTGCAGCAAGAACGTTGGCTTGTTTGTGGAACCAGCAGCGTTGTTCGCGGGTGGCGGGGAACACCTCCCGCAGTGCCCGCCAGAATCCCAAAGCTCCGTCCCCGACCGCGAGCGCCGGCGCGCGCATCCCGCGGCGGCGGCAATCCCGCAGCAGGTCCGCCCAGGACTCGGTGGACTCTCGGTAGCCGTCGGCCAGGGCGACGAGTTCCTTGCGGCCGTCCGCCCGCACCCCGAGCATCACCAACAGGCAGAGCTTTTCCTGCTCGAGCCGGACTTTCAGGTGGATGCCGTCGACCCACAGGTACACGTAGTCGACCTGCGAGAGGTCCCTGGTGCCGAAGGCCTTCGCCTCGTCCTGCCACTGGGCCGTGAGCCGGGTGATCGAGGATGCGGACAGTCCGGCGCCGGTGCCGAGGAACTGTTCGAGCGCCGGCCCGAAGTCACTGGTTGACAGGCCGTGCAGGTACAGCAGCGGCAGCACCTCCGATACCTGCTCGGACTTGCGAGCCCAGGCGGGCAGGATCGCCGAGGAGAACCGCTTGCGCTCGCCGGTATCGGGGTCGATCCGCTTGTCGTTCACGCGGGGCGCCTTCACCGCCACCGCACCCGCCGAGGTCACGACCTCACGTTCGGCGTGGTATCCGTTGCGGACCACCAGTCGGTGGCCGTGTTCGTCGACCTCACCGGCATACCGGGCTACATAGTCGGCGACCTCGGCCTGCAACGCCGCGGCCAGCATCTGCCGGGCACCGTCGCGGACGATCTGGTCGAGCAACGACCGGCCCGCACCGGCCGCATTGCGGGTCTCGTTGGAGTCGTCGTTGTTGTCTACTACCGTGAGCACGGGCGTGCCTTCCCGCCAGCGCGCCAACGCTGGTCTTGATCAGAATTCGGATTCCTTGCAGATCATCTTCCGGGAAGGCACGCCCGCCCGGGATCCACAGGTTCTGATCATTGCTCAGCTCGACCTGACTCCACCTCAACGTGACAGGGTCCATGGCGAAGACGTCGAGCCTGGTGGTGTCCATGAGCATGTATTCGCCCGGCCGGGTAGGCCGAAGCTTTCCGTATACACCCGGGTTTCGCTCTGCGATATCGCGATTGCGCTTGGTGCTCAGCCGAAAGGTCGGGTGCTTCGACTCAAGCTCGGCTAACACTCGAAATGCCGTGGCCCGGCTTGGAATCGGTACGACGTCCGCCCCAAAACGGGCGCTGACACGTGCGTTCGTACGCCTGATCACCGCCGTTCGCGACGGCCGTGATTGATCCGTGTGCTCCACCATGACCTCGATAGCGATCTCTCGCCATCGCTCATCGACGCTCGGCAACGTCTTAACCCGCACCCCCTTGCCGCGGACCAAACCGGCCTCGCCATGCTCGCGGAAAGCAGCCACCATCCGCTGGACAGTGCGTACGTCAACACCAAGTTCAGCGGCCTTCGCTTCATAGCGCGCAGTTAGTGGAAGCGACGGGTCATACTCCGGTTTAGCTGCGCCGATATCGTCCGAACTGGCCGCCGCGGCTGGACAGCCGGTAAGAACTTCCCGAATGTGGTCGGCACGCTCACGGAGCTTCCTGCGCTCCGCTTGATTCAGCATGGCCAGAACGGTTGCCGCGACGTCCTCGGGCCCATCGCTAGTGCCCACCTCATGTAGTTCGTCATGAGCATGTTCACTGTGATACATCAGGATTTCACGCAACGCGATGGCGCGAATCTGCGTAGTGCCAACGGGTTTGACCGTTACTACGTTGCCAAAGGAGGTGGTGCGGATTTCGATAATCTCAAGCAACTCACCCTGGAACGTGAGTCGTACGCCCGGTCCGATACGTAGGCGATGGTTCATTTGCTTACTCCTTCTCGGAGAATGGCAGTGGATTGAAGAGGGACGTGCAGATCGGTTTCCACTACGCCGCGCCACAACAGATGGAGGACGCTGGCACGAACTAATGGCTCCGACCACGCGGTAGTTGCGCTGATCACCTGTCTGATGGAGAGCCCGTGTAACTGGGCCCCTTCGAGGTGTTCAACGACCTTCCGATTCATCCGCTCTTCATTGCGATACCCCGCGAGAAATCGCAGGTTCGCCAGTTCAATCGGAGGTGGCTCGCTCCATACTTCGTAGTGCCATCCCAAACTGCTGACCAGCCGTCTTGTCCACGCCAAGGCGTAGGACACTTTTGGGGCCGTCGTACGGTGCAGCGGCTTGACATCAACGACAACCGGTCCCGCAGGTGTCCCAAACAGGTAGTCCGGCACATGCTTCCGCCGCTTTCCCTCGACCTCGGCTTCCATCAGAAATGGCTGTGCCACGATGGAATTCACGTCTGGGCAGAAGTCTGCATAGAGCAGTCGTGCTAACTCCAATCTCGACTCGTAGATCACGTGGTCTCGCTGTGTAGCAGACCAGTAGGTCCCCGAGTAATGGCGCTGCCCGTACCACCACCGAAACGCGCGCCACGGTGCAAGCGGGCCTGCGATGACAGCGGGCGCGTTCTCCCAATCGGTGGTATCCGCGTCGGCGCCTTGGCTAGATCTGAAGGAGATTGTGGCCTGGTCGGGCTCTGGACCGCTAAGCACCTCAGGCACGTGCACCGCCTGTCCCGAATGACATCAAGGTGCGCGCTGCGGCGTTGACAAGGGCACGAGAATAGGCTGAAATCATGAAGTCCCTCCGTTAGGGGATTTGTAGGTACGCGGCATCTGGTGCCGCTAGCGAGGGCCGGGTGGCAGCCCGGCCCTTCGCTATATCGGTGTCCGCGTTGTCGCGGCGAGGTTCACTTCATCCCGAGGCTGCTCACCGCCTTCCTGTCAACCCGGTCACCTGTGCCTGTGGCCCAGCCGGAATCGGTTCATCTGAATCACGCCGGATTTCGGAGCTTTTCGTGGCCGACGCGTGTTTCTCGTAGCCCGACTCGATGAGTCTGGCGCCGGCTTCAGACAGCGACACGTTCCATTCCCGCGCGCAACGGTAGGCCGTCTCTGCGATGGCCGGCGGGAGGCGGAATTCGACACGGACGCGGTCCCGCGGAACCAGGTGCGGTCGTTCCGTCACCACTTCCTCCTCGACAACTGACGCCTACGCGACGGCATAATCCCGGCATTTCACCGGCGTATTACCGACAATCAAACACCCTGGGAGCCAGTTCATTCGGTGTAATCGGCGACCGGTGCGCGTGGGGCGATGAATACGCACTCGACGTGAACACCTCGACCCTTCAGCACTGCGTGCACACCATCCACAACTCCCCCGGTGGCAGCGTCCCGCCATTACGCGAATTGGGCAGGTGAGGCAGTACGCGAACAGGCCGATCCATATTTTGTGATGTGCATCACATAAAATGGGCATGTCGCCGACACGAAAGCCGCTTGATTACCTAGTGAGTTGTCGGGCAGGGCAACAGAAGCCGTCTTCACGGTCATCCAGAACACTCAGTCACGGCCTGGGCACAAGGTCACCATCTGTGCACGATCCCGGAGAAGCGAACTTGGACATCACCTGTTCATGCCGCCGGCGATTCGTTACCCGATATTGCCCGCGTCTCTCGACATTCCCCTTACTCCGCGCGCCTGGCTGCCATGATCGTCGGCAACCGAACTAACTGCAGGAGAGACATGACCTCGAGTTCGACGGACGGAGTCGTAGCGAGCGGGGCGCGAAACCTCGTCGTCTGTCTGGACGGCACGACCAATGAACCCGAGGCCGGAACCACAAATGTTGCCCGTATGTTCGACGTGGCAACAAAGGACGGGCGTCAGCAGGTGTATTACGACCCGGGCGTGGGCACCCTAGCGGCGCGCGGCGCGATCACCCCTTGGGGTCAGCTTTTTACCCGAGTCGCTGGTATGGCGATCGGATACGGCATCAAGGACGACCTAGCCGAGGCGTACACATGGCTGATGCGCAATTACCGGGAGGGTGACCGCATCTTCGTGTTCGGGTTTTCCCGCGGCGCCTATGCGGCCCGCGCATTGACGGGGATGCTTCGCACGGTTGGCCTGCTGCACGCCGACGCAGACAACATGGTGCCTTACGCCCTAAAGCTGTACGCCAGCAGCGGTCCGATGCCCGATCCCTCTAGGCCACCCACACCGCAGGAGGAAGCAGCGAGAGCGACGTTCTGGAGAAAGCGCAACGACTTCCGTGAGCGCTTCAGCAACATTGCCTTCCCAAACCCGTTTGAGGACGAACGCGACCAGGTGCACTTCCTCGGCGTGTGGGACACTGTCAAGTCGGTCGGATGGCTCAACGTCAAGGCCCGCGTCGAGATGGCGCGCTGGCCCTTCACTCGGAATCTGCGAAACGTTGCTAACGCGCGCCACGCGCTCGCGATCGATGAGAAGCGCCGGCCCTTCACCGAGTACCGATTCGACGCAGCGGCGGTCGAGGGGTCCAGCGGGCGGTTCCAAGAGCGATGGTTCGCTGGCGTGCACAGCGACATCGGCGGCGAGGGCACTCCGGACAACAGACTTCCCGACATCGCCTTCGCCTGGATGGTGCAGGAAGCAGTCGCCGCGGGCCTTCTGGTCAACGATGCGCGGTATCACGCGCTGGTCGGCGTCGTCCTCGGCGCCGCGCTGCCGCCCGATCGGGCACTCGGCGTCATCACCCCCAACAAGGGGATCTGGCGACTGGCAAGAGGTTGGCGCGTTCGTCCCATCCCGCCGAGCGACGACGTCGACCCCAGCGTCTACGAGCGCATCGCTCGGACAGGCAACGGTTACGCTCCCAGGAATTTGCCCCTTCGGGCGTAGTCGCTCGACCCAGCAGCGGCGCGATCGCGCACGGGCATTACCTGCATGCCGTCGCGGATTGATACTCCGTGAACGTCAGAGACGTACGCCGCGGCGTCCAATCGAGCGCTCGACGGCAGCCCTCGGATGGGCAGCGGCCGGACACCGAGCGACATGCACATGTGCCGTCCGTTTCATCTTGGCCAGCCGAACTTCGTGGCAGGAAGCGCCGCAAGACTTCAGCGTTCGAGTCTTCAAGGATTCGCACGTCGGCCGGCGGCGATCTGGACCGGCAGGCACAGCCCGCCTTGGGCCTGAAGCGTGCGACGGGCAGTCACTACGACGGCACCGAGCACCTAACAGGCCAAGCTCAGCGGGGCGGGCAATCGGGGACGTGTCCCGGGACGCGGCCATCAACCCACGGGTGGTGGGCACGGACGACGCGAAGTCCGGCTCGGTGGCGGATTGGGATATATGATTGGTCCATAGTCCTCAACTTCGAGAAACTCAAGAAACTCGCGCCAGATGGAGAGTTGTCAAGAGAAGGCGCCGTTCGCGTATTCCTTGACGTCCTGGTGGAGTGCGGATTCCGCCGCGCGCGGTATTACGAAGTCGACACCCAGACGCCGCTGTTGGTCGGAGAGGATGCCGGTTTCGAAGAGCTGGCGGTGCTGGTACGGAAATCCGGCGAGCAAGACGACGACAGCAAGAACCTGCGCACTGGATTCTCGATCCCGTGGACCAATACGGCGCTGGCATTGGACGGGAGAGAAGCTGAACTCGTTGTCACCGAATCAGAAGACTTCCTGGCACGCCATCCCGAATGTGGCGAGTGGGTTGACGCACTGAACCTCCACGGCCGGAGCTGGTTCGACCTACCTATCATCCGGGATGGCCAGACCGTCGGGCTCGTGGCGGCAGACTGGGACGGGCCTCCGGACGAGCTTGACGATTCTCGCCGAAACCTTTTGAAGGTGCACGGGCACTGCCTCGGCAGCGGCACCGAAGCCCCTAACGCCATCTTTCCATTGGACATTCGGGACACCGATGTTGACGCTGTCGTGGACATCGGTTGTCGCGAGATAATGACACGTATCGATGCAATGTTCGCAGCTATCTTTCGGTACGACTGGCGAACGAACACTCTCGTCAAGATCCGCGAGTACCACGTAAAGGGACGCAACGCCCATCCGGTCCCCGTGGTCGTCGACGAGCCGAATTACGCCGCAGGCGTCGAGTACCTGACGGGGCGTGCGTGGTCGGATGAGCAGTACCGCTACGTGGCGAGCCTGGACAATCTGGCCCAAAAAAAGACCGAGTGGATCGAACGGGTGTCGAAACGCCAGCGTGAGGGGTTGAGTGGCGCCGTCACAACAAAGACAGTGCTATATAAGGTCGTCGGGAAGAAGGAGCGTCGCTACCTGCTGCGCTTCATCAACCGGAGCGATGCGCCAGATCTGCCCTTCCTGCGAAGGCGCCGCGAGCTCGTCGAAAAGTTGGCTACCGATCTGGCGGCCCTTGTCGACATAACAGTATCGGACGGTCGCATCGACGCACTTCGAACGATCGCCCGCCACGCCGTCGACAGCATTCACATCCCCAAGGTGACCGCTGAGCACGTGGCGAACGCGATCCAAGCGGAGGGCGTCGATGACTTCATTTACGTCGCGTTCCGTACCGGTGTCAATGAGCCAACGTTCGTGCACTCGACCGGCGCCTTCGTCGACGTTCAAGGCAAGGCCGAGCAATTGGTGGAGTCTATTCGGCGACGCAAAGCACCACATCTCGAGAAGCATCCCGACACTGCGGGCCAGTTCGAAGTCCGTTCGGTAGCCCTTTCGGAGCTTACGATCATCGACGATCGGAGATTCGACGAGTGCCTGTGGGTCGATGCGCAGGCGGGCGACACAACGGGGATACTGCTAACTACGTGCGTGAGTACCCCGCCGATCGCCGAGCGCGCCCCGAGTGAGTTACGGCTGTTACAGACGTACTGTGATCTGCTGACGTCATCGATCGAGGCTATGACGACATACATATCGCGCGACGGTGCGCATCGGGCTCTCGGCTACATCGGCCATGAGATTGGCACTCCTTTCATCATCATGGGCGAGTCGGCGACGTTGATCGCTTTGGAAAATCTGGAAGTCGCCGACGCGATCCGCCAGATGGCGCCGCGCCTGGCGGCCGACCTGAGCCGCAAGGCACGGATGAACTACAAGTTGATCGGTCGGCAACGCGATGAGATCGACCGGGTCATGTCGGTGGCGCCGCTGCTGGCCAACATGGGCTCGGGCGAGCTGAGCATGTACCTGGAAGAGACCGACGTCGGAGCGGTGTTTAATGAGGCCCGCGAACGTTTAATGACTGAAACGCGGGGCCGCCAGCCATCCGGATCGACAGCCAAAGGCCGTAAGCCCGCGCCGTTCGTCATAAGAATTTCCGATTCGATGGCGCGACTGCCCATCGTCGTCTGTGATGACGGACTGATTCTTCAGGCTGCGACCAATGTGCTGAGGAACGCCATCAAATACTCTCTGCCTCGGCACGCGCCCGACCCGATGGTGATCACGGTTTCAGGCCGCATTATTGACGAGAAACACTGTGCCGTCACCGTCGAGAATTGGGGCTTTGGTATTCCCGAGGAGATTCAGTCCAGCATTTTTCTCCCGTTCGTGCGCGGTCAGATTGAGGACCGGTTGAAATCCCTTCCCGGGATGGGTATCGGATTGTGGTTGGTTGCTACCATCATGTCGGCGCACAAGGGCCAGGTCCTATATCGGTCGGCACCTACGTTGGACGACCCGAAGCGTACGGAATTGCTCGAGGGCTTCCTCACCACTTTCGAACTGCGCTTCCGACGCGATTTGACGGCCGGTCCGCAAACAGTTGAGATAAGGTCCTCAACAAGGTCCGCCAGTCGCGGAAAGGGAGGGCGTCACCATGTCGGTGATTGACGCACCCAGGACGCGGGAACTCGACGTGTTCATGATCGAGGACCAACCCCACACCGTGAAGGCACTGCAACAGAACCTGCAGCTCCGCGCGGTGAGCGTTGGCCTCGCCACGTCGCGCGAGTTCGCTGAGCCAACTCTGAAATCGGTCAAGGCAGCCGCCATTCTTGTGGACCTCAACATCCCCGCAGGCGAGGGCGGGCAACCCGACGCCGACGTGGGCCACCAACTGATTATCGACTTGTGCGAAGGCGCCTTCGGAGACACAAACCGGGAGACCCCAGTATTCGTCATCACGGCGCAAAAGATCGGTGTGACGAGCGACAGCGAGCTCAACAGGTACGCGAACTTCCTGGGTTATGTGAGCAAGGTGCGTTCCCATGAAAACATCATGCGGAAGCTAGCCGACCTCGGGATCGTCGAGCCGCGGGCCGACCTCGATGACTGGGCGCGGTCCATCCAGCGTGAACGCGTTCAGGTCATCGTCACCGATGTTGATACGAAGTCCGTGACGGTGTCCGTCCCAGATCTGGAGTACGACCACGTCAAGCTGAAGTTGGGAGCCTTTCCGCCCGAGCTTCAGAAGCGCATCAGGGCCTCGCGGAAACCGTTGGCGCTGTGGGCTATCGGTGACATCGCGGCTGATACGGCGGATGAACTCCAATTGCGGGAGTTCGAGTTGTCCGATGAGCAGGTCAACCCGGAGCGCGATTACACCAGGGTCGAATGGCTGTTCAGCGCGTGTGACTGAGGAGCTTGGTCTGCTGGGGCGCAGACGTTTCATTGGGGGCGGGTTGATAAAGATTAGTGTGCTCGACGTCGGGCACGGCAGTTGCGCGGTGCTGCACGGAGACGGTGCACCTAGCATCGTCGACGGGGGTGTCGGGAAGACGCTGCTGGAGTTCCTGTATGACGATCCGCCAGACGAGATCGATACCATCGTGATCTCACACGCGGATCAGGACCACATCAGCGGGCTCCGATTGGCCCTACGGTCGCGCCTGTTGCGGGATATCCCGATCGGCACCGTGTTCGTCAACCCGGCGCAGGCGAAGACGAGCCAGGTCTGGGCGCGCCTTGTCGTTCATCTCGAGAAACGGCAGCTCCGGCACGGAACAGATATTCTTCCGCTGAAGGCGGGAGACAGGTGGACGGTCGGCGACAGCGGGCGCTGCGAACTGGAGGTCCTGTCGCCGCCTTATGTGAAAACTCTGGCCAATACTAACGACAACAATATGTCCGGTGTTGTCCGGATTCACGTCGACGACGAGCCAGAGATCCTCCTGCCTGCCGATGTCGACTCGGCCGCCTTGAACGCCCTGCTTGAGCGAGGTGACGATCTCAACGCGGCGATCGCCGTGTTTCCCCACCACGGCGGAGCCGCAGGCGACGGCAACGCCCAGGACTTCGCGCGAAGGCTCATGGAAGCAGTGCAGCCTGCAGTTACTATGCTGTCGCTGGGCCGCCGAAGGTTCCAGAATCCCAATCCGTCGGTGATGCAGGGGATTGCTCTCGCAGGAGTGCCGACTCATATCGGCTGCACTCAGCTTTCGTCACGCTGCTGCTCCGAAGTGCCGGCGACGACACGAAGCGAGCTCGTCCACCCCTCAGCGGGCAGCCGGTTCAACGAATCCTGCACGGGCACTGTGACCTTCGAGTACGAGAGCCCTCACCGGTGGTCGAGCAGTCCAGATCTGTCCGGTCATGCGGCTTTCGTAGAACAGTTCCCCGGCCGACTCTGCGCCCCGACGGCGGTCACCACGCGCCCTAACGCCAACCTGTGACTCGGATGAGTGAGAGCGGGTGTGCCTCGTCCTGCCAACGTCACTGACACAACGCGGGAGCAGTCACCCGCGCCGACGCCATCGCCTCGGTAGGTCGGATCGGAAACCTTACGCTCAGTGACTAACTCGGCTACGCCTCATCAGGGGCCGAAGAACAAGCGGCCAGATAACCCCTAGCTGGCTCACCACCGTAATCTTTGGAGCTGCGCCAGCTCATCACCAAGCGACGCTGACGGAGGTGCGGGAAGATGTGCGACCAGGGTCACTGCAATCTGGCCAGTCGGCACAGCTCCGTACAACGGTGTGTTTATCGAATACCAAGAGTGCCGTTGACAACAAAGAGAACTGGAAACCAGGGCAGGCCATTCGGTGGAATTTTGCAGAGGTGCTAATGAACGAGTGGGAGCCTGCTCCGGTTGGAATGTGAGCAGGTTTCGGTGATTGAGTCTGCCTCACTGTCGGCATCGATCCGACGGAGGACAGTGTGTCGACCGCGGCGCATTTGATGCAGTAGCTGCTACCTCTGATCGCGATAGCGTCCGCCCACAGTCGTCATAACGCTCACGCCTCAAACCCCTGGATGCTACGACGTGGTAGTCAGCCTGAACTTTGGCAGATGACAGGGACTTTGAGACGGATGACAATCACATGACACCGGCGCGGAGAATATGACATCCGGCGTGAGACTCTACATCATCATGTAGGTTCTCAAGTTTCGCTGCATATGGCCGTGGCTGTGACCTGCGGTTGTCAGATTTGTCTCACGCCGTCTGCACCGAAGTTTGTCTCACGAAACACTGCATTTCCTACGCGCAGGTTTGAGTGAGCTCAGCCTTACCTAGTGGCGATACGCCTCCGAAGATGCGTGGCATCTTGATATTTCGTCACTGTGACGATGAATCGTCTCGGTCAGAGCATTGTCATAGGGTTGCCCATGGCACCGATCGAGGCACCCGATGCCGGTCGCGAGAAGCCGGTCGGCGATGTCCGGTGCCACGGTATTTGAGGTTTGCCAACCGATCTGATGCGACAACGTGATTTTCCCATGTGATTGAGATCGTATTAGAGACCGCCAAGACTCGGGCACAGAGGGGCGAGACACCGCGAGATTAGACGACGGTGTGCACCGCTTCCTTTCAGGCGGCCCGCGGAGGTTGCCAGGACCGTAGGCTCAGGCGATGCGGTCGTATCCCACTCTCTACCGGGGCGTGGAGTATCGTTCCCGGCTCGAAGCTCGTTGGGCAGCGTTCTTCACCGAGATCGGGTGGCGAACCACGCGAATCCACTGCCAAGCCAACTCCGACCCGTCTTCCGCCGCAGATAGTCAGTTCCATCCTCCCGCAGGCGTTCTCGGCGAATTCTGGCACGATTCCGGGACAGGTTGGAATGACGGCGAGAAGTTCGGCGCCAACTCGAGGTGGTCTTGGGACACCGGTCTGTAGTTCGTTTGCGAAGAGTGCAACGGCATCAGCGTCTACCAGCAGATCCACTCGTGGACAGGCCGCCCATGCAGGCACTACGACGGGGACCGGCTTCTCGGCCACATCAGCACCGACGTGCTCGATCAGCACTGGGCGCGTACCTGTAACGAGGTTAAGTGGCACGGCAGACTTATCTAGCTTGCTAGATCCGGCGAAGCCGGATTATTGAGTCAAGTTTTGTGGTGCGTGGGTCAGGTTTAGTCGAATGGTCTTGTGGAGGTTGGTGTTTCGTTTCGTGATTATGGCGCCGTGGTGAGGTTTTCGACTGCGGCGCGGTATGCGGTGGCGGCGGACCTATTTCTGCCTCTTGCCACGCGGTGACGACGAATTGCGCACTGGCGCTTGGCGCACACGCTCCGGAACACCTTGTCAGAGTCGAAACATTTCGCGAGCCATCGCAGCATCGGCGATGAAATCAGGACGCTGCGGACATCCCGGCTGTTCCGGTTGCTTGCGATTGTCACGTTTGGGTGCGTGTTCGATCGTGCGGTGATCTGTTCGGTGGAACATGTCGGCGATTCGTGCCCATATGGAGGTGCGTTGCGTGCACTCCGGGGCGTTCAGGTGGGTGGCGTCTGGACCGAGGGCCGCCTGACTGCGGGACGATGGCGCATGTGGCGGCAGCGCTTCGAGTCGATGTTCCACCGGCCCAGTAATTTTCGCGGTCGGGGTGTTGACCGTGGGGGCAGTCTCACGCGCCGGCGCAGTCACCGTGTCACGCTCGGCGGAGGCCACGGTAGCGGAGGCAATCCGTGCGTTCATAAATCGGACGCTACTACTTCTTATTTTTGAAGTCCATACTCTTTTTGAAGTCGATGATTCAGATGTTATATTCAGATCACCATGGCGAAGAGGTCGTACGACGAGTACTGCGGACTCGCGGTTGCGCTCGACCTGCTGGGCGAGCGCTGGACGATGCTGGTCATCCGCGAGCTGCTGATGGGCCCGAAACGCTTCACCGACCTGCTGGGCGGACTGTCCGGCATCGGCACCGGTTTGCTTACTCAGCGACTGCGGCAGCTCGAAGAAGCACATGTCATCGAGAAAGCCGTCCTCCCGCCGCCGGCCGCCTCGGCGGTCTATCAACTCACCGCCGATGGCGAGATGCTGCGACCAACTCTTCTCGGACTGACCCGATGGGGATTGCGGCGGCTGGGAACGCCGACCGAAAGCCAAACGCCCAACGCTAACCTGCTCGCTTTCGCGATGGCGGCTCGCTTCAACCCTGCCAGCTCACCAGCCGCCGACGGCGAGCACGAATTGCATGTCGAGGGTTCGATGTTCCAGATCATCATCGAGAACGGCGCCATCCAGATTCATCCAGGACCTGCGGAGCGCGCCCAGGCGACCATCACCACCGACATGGCCACGCTGATCGCCATCAACAATGGCTCGTTAACACTGGCTGAGGCGATCAGCGCCCAGACGCTGGTCGTCGACGGCGACGCGGAGGTGATCACGGCACTTGCTGACGCGTTCGAGCTGGACGCACAGGTCGCATAGCAGAGCCGAATCTCACCCGCGTCGAAGCGGCTGGGTGGCCTTACGCCCAGGGCTTAAGTCAACGCGGAAAATTAGCGGTCGGCGTCGGTGTAGCGGATGACGCCGCGGATGTTGCGGCCCTCGAGCATGTCGGCGTAACCGTCGTTGATCTGCTCGAGCTTGTACTGCCGGGTGACCATGTCATCGAGGTTCAACCGGCCGACTTTGTACATGCTCAGCAGCTGCGGGATGTCGTGGTGCGGGTTGCCGCCGCCGAAGATGGTGCCCTGCAGGCGCTTCTGCAGCAGCGTCAGCATCGACAGGTTGAGCTTGACGTCGTTGCTGGCCATGTTGGCGACGGCGGTGGCCACCACGGTGCCGCCCTTGGCGGTGATGTTCATGTAGTGGTCGATGTCCTCGCCCTTGAGCTCGCCGACGGTGACGATCGTCTTGTGCGCCATCCGACCCTGGGTGACCTCGACGACGCCGGCCATCGCGGAGAAGATGTCCGGGTAGGCGTGCGTGGCACCGAATTTCAGCGCGTTGTCGCGCTTGAACTCGACCGGATCCACCGCGAATACGTTGCGTGCGCCTGCGGCCAGCGCGCCCTGCAGCGCACCGGTGCCCAAGCCGCCGACACCGACGATGACGACATCCTCACCGGGGCGCACATCGGCGCTACGCACCGCCGAACCATAACCGCTTGTGACGCCGCAGCCAACGAGGCAGGCCACCTCGAACGGGATGGACGGATCGATCTTCACGACCGAGCTCTTGTGCACCACCATGTACGGGCTGAACGTGCCCAGCAGGGTCATCGGGATGACGGGCTGACCGTTCTTGACCGCATGGATGCGATGGGTGCCGTCAGACACCGACGTTCCGGATAGTAATAGGGCGCCGAGGTCGCACAGGTTGCGCAGACCTTCCTGGCAAGCCGGACACTCACCACACGACGGGATGAACGACAGCACTACGTGATCGCCGGGGGCGAGGTGCTCGACACCGGGGCCGACCTCGGTCACGACGCCGGCGCCTTCGTGGCCACCGAGGACCGGGAAGCCCGCCGCTGGGATGTCGCCGGTCACCAGGTGGTGATCGGAATGGCACATGCCCGAGGCTTCCATCTGAATCTTGACCTCATCCTTGACGGGGTCACCGATCTCGATCTCCTCGATCGACCACGGTTGATTGAACTCCCAGATCAGAGCGCCTTTGGTCTTCATATCTCCCTCTTCCTGGATGTCGTTGGCTGTAGATGGGTCGTTATGCGCCAAATGGATTAGCACGTACCAGCAGCCGCTGATAGCTCGGCCCCATCAACCGAACGAGTGCATCCAACGCGTGTGCCTCCGAGCCGACGAGGACTCGGGTACGGCGCTTGGACACTCCGTTGAGGATTGTTTCGGCTGCATTGTCTGCGGTGTGTCGAGCCAGTTTGGTATCGAATATTTGTGCAATGGCTGCAGAGTCGACGTCGCGGGCGGTAACGGCGTTGCGCGCGACTGCGGTCTTGATCCCACCTGGATGAACGCAAGTGACGCGCACCGGTATTCGCGCAGCGTACATTTCCTGAGCTAGGGCTTCGGTGAAGCCTCGCACTGCGAATTTAGCGGCGTTGTAGGCACTTTGGCCGCTTACAGACAGGAGCCCGAAGAGGCTGGAGATGTTGATGACGTGTCCGTCGCCAGAGGTGATCAGGTGCGGTAAGAATGCTTTCGTACCATGTACCACGCCCCAGTAATTGACGTCCATGACGCGTGCGACGTCGGCGATCTCGCTTTGAAGCACGGTGCCGAAGTAGGCTACGCCTGCATTGTTGTAGATCTGGTTCACGCCGCCGAATTCTTCGGCCACCTCTTCCGCGTGTGCCAACATAGCCGCATAGTCGGTGACGTCGACTTTGTCTTCGCGCACGCCGACGCCGTACGCCAGGCATGTACTCGTCGTCTCAGCAAGGCCCGCTGTGTCGATGTCAGATAGCGCGAGTGAAGCTCCTTGTCGCGCGAGCCCTTCTGCTAGAGCACGGCCCAGGCCCGAGCCTGCACCCGTGACGACGCAGACCTTGCCGTCGAATGTCGATGTTGTCATGTGTGGTCCTTCTTGCTGTCGGAGCGGCGCGTTGCGATGATTCGGCCTCCGCGTGCTGGCACGGTGATGATGTTCTTGGCTTTTCTCGTTTCCGGTGCACGGCGATGGGGCCTGAGATCGTAGGTCTGCAGGACCGTCTTCAAGACGATCGTCATCTCCATCACGGCAAAGAGTGCCCCGATACAACGGCGAGCTCCGCCGCCAAACGGTATCCAGGTGTTGGCTTCGGGTTGTTGGCCCAGGAATCTGGACGGCTCAAACTCGGTGGGTGCGGTGTGTCGTGCCGGATCGGCATGCACCAGAGCAATGGCTGGCAAGACAGTGATCCCTGCGGGCAAGTGGTACTCGCCGATACGGACCGGTTCCGTCAATTGCCTTGCCACATCGTTGATTACTGGCTTGATCCTCAAGGTCTCTTTGGCAACCGCAGCCAGGTAGTCGTCGTCATTATCGAGTGCGGCCTGCTGGGCGGCGGCGAGTTGCTCTGGGTTACGAACCAGTTCGTGTAGAGCCCAGGCCAGTCCGGCTGCGGTGGTGTCATGTCCGGCGAGCAACACCGAGATGATGTTGTCCCGCAATTCGACATCATCGAGGCCGCGGCCACTGTCGCCATCGGAGACCTGCATCAGCCGGGACAGCACGTCGTGGCGAGTGCGGTAGCTGCCGCTGGCGCGGCGCTCCGCGATCTCGGCGTAGGTGATCTCGTCGAACTTTCGCTGATGCCGCAAGTGTGTACGCCAGGGCGGTAGCCGGTGGAGGCGCGGGTAATGCAGTCCCATCAGCGTGACAGGGTCGATGCCGGTGATGTGGTGAATTGCTGGCCTCAGCTGCGTAAGCCGCTCCCTGGACGTCACACCCAGCACGACGGACACGATGACTTCGAGCATCAACTCTTGCATGCGGTCGAGGGCGCTAAGTGGCTGTCCGACAGGCCATCTAGAAACCGCATGGCGGGTCCGCTCGGTGACCATCTCGCGATATCCGTCCAATGCGCGACCAGTGAAGGCCGGGGCGAGTAGACGGCGGGTGCGTTTGTGCTCGTCTTCGTCGGTGAGCAGTACCGAGTGATCGCCCATCGCGGGCCTCATGATCGAGTTTCCCTCACCCGCATGATAAACATCGGGAGCCCCCGCGAAGACCGTCTTGATGTCCTCCGGTCTTCCCAACACCACCATGTGGCGGTACGGCGCAGTCGGTTTCAGCAGGAACGTATCGCCGTACTTGCGCCTCATCGCAGGGTAGAGTCGATGCCGCGCCAGCGTGAACAGCAGCGTCTGCAACCAGGCTGGCAGACGTGGGCCCGGCGGCAGCCTTAACTCTTGCCCCCGGCTTGCGGAGAGGTCGGTGACGGTCATCGGCGGCCTCGCTCGATAGTGCAGCCCAGGCCGGCGGCTTCGTAGATGCGGTTGGCCCGCAGCGTTTCTTCCTCGGACTCCTGCGACTTGCGCATTGCGCGGCGAAGAATGGGTGGCGCCATGATGGAAGTCACCACTGCCATCAGCACCAGGATTGTGTACGCCTCCGGCCCGAGTACACCGAGCTGCAACCCTACTGTTGCGACGATCACTTCGACGACGCCGCGCGCGTTCATGCCCGCGCCCAACGCAAAGGAATCGTGGCGGCTCAGTCCACTGAGTTTGCCTCCGAGGAACGCGCCGAGGAACTTGCCGATGATCGCTGTACCGATAACACCGATCGCGGCGAGCAGCACAGGCCATTTGACCAGTGCCGATAGGTCCATTCGCAGGCCGGCAGTGGCGAAGAACACTGGTGCGAGGACGGATAGGACGACCGTGTTCAGCGGAGCGATCGCCTTGGGTTCGAGCCGAGTACGTCCCAGGACGATGCCGATCACAAAAGCGCCGAGCAGAGCTTCCAGCTTCATCGCCTGGGTCACCGCCGAGCTCGCGATGATCAGGACGACGACAGTGGCTCCGATCGTCCCGGAATCTCCGGAGCGACTTACCCAGTCCACGATGCGCTGCGCAAGGAATCGCCCGATCGTCATCGCGAACAGGACGACCGCGGCCAGCGCGGCCAGAGGTAGCAGGATCGCTGTGGCGTGAAGGACTCCAGCGGTGGCCACGGCGGACACCAGTGCAAGCAGGAACCACGCCAAGAGGTCGTCGATCATCGCTGCGGTCATGATGAGCTGCCCGACGTTGCGGTGAGTCATCTTCAGTTCCATGAGCGTCTTGGCGATTACGGGGATCGCGGTCACGCAGACCGCGACCCCCAGAAACAGGGCAAACACGCTAGGGCTGATGTGCTCGGGACGAATGGGTTCCGGCAGCGCGAACCCGATCGCCAATCCTGCTGCAAACGGGATGACTACCCCGAAGAAACTGACCATGCCTGCGCTGCGCGCCTTGCGACCAAAGCCGCGGGTCTCGAGCTGGATGCCGGCGAGGCCGACCAGCAACAGGACGCCGAGTTGCCCAACGGCGTCAAGCAGGTGCGTTTGTATGCCGTCGGCCCGAAACAGCCAGTTCCACAGCCCCGGGAGGGCGTGGGCCAGAACTGTCGGGCCAACGACTATGCCGGCCAGAAGCTCGCCGGTCAACGCGGGAAATCCCCATCGCAGCGCTAATCCACCCAACAATCGCGCAGCCGTGAGAACCACCGCAAGCTGGATGAGGAAGACAAGCAACGCGTGCGCGGTCAGGGGGGCGATGAGGTTCACCGAGGAAGTCATCTGCGCGCCTACAGGATTCCGCCGACGTGTCGCCAGTCCTTATTGCGGTAGGTCAGCATATCGCGAACAGGTTGGGCGGCCACAGACGCGCCTGCCTGCACTTCGGCCAGGGTCAACCGTGCGGCCTCCTTACTGACATCGGCGAATCCGCCGGTGAAGTAGGTACCCCGAACATGGCTGGGGCTTCCATAGCGCCCCCAAAGCAGAACGCGTGTCATGCTCAGCAGGGTGAACGTGCCTGTGGGAAGCCGACTATCGGGGTCCAGAGCGCGCCACCCTGTCCAGGTCGACGAGGGCACCAGCCCGCTTTCCCGCAATGCTGCGTGGATGCGGTGGACAGCTTCCGGGGAGTCGATCTCCTTGTCTTTGACGGCCTGAACTGCGGCGCACGCTCGGGTGAACAGCGCCTCGAAACGCGGGTTGTCGATCGCCTGCAGGCCACGGTAAGGCGCCTGTTCGAGTCTGTTGAAGACCTGCGTGTCCTTGGACTTCTCGAATTCGATGATTCTCTGCAGTTGCGCATTGGCGCCGTACATGGTGCCCAGGCACCACACCCGAAACCATGCGTTCCACAGGTCGAAGTCCTGGAATGCGGTGTAGGAATTGGCCACCAGGCTGTCGTAGTAGTCGAACGACTTCTTGGTCCAGGTCTGCAGATACTCGAATCGATCGGTGGAGAAGTCATCTTCGCGGACAGCATCAATCAAGCGGTGCCCGAGCGCATTGAGGATCATGACGGTCACCGCGAGCCCGCTGGAGAACAGCGGGTCGATGAAGTCGGAGGCGTGGGGCAGCAAGCACCATCGGTCACCGATGATCTGCTTTGAGGCGAATTGGCTGCGGTTGGACGACATGTAGGCCCGCACCGCTGAGGCTTTGCGCATCTGCTTCTGGAACGTGGGAAATCTGTTGATGTGAGCCCAGAATTCCTGTTCGGCCGACTCACCGTCACGTTGCGGGTACATGTCGATATCGAGGTTGATACCGACGCTGCACAGTTGGCTGGTGGTTCCGACATGGTTGTCGAAAGGAATCACCCAGGCCCAGCCGCCCTCGAACAGATGGTGCAGTGTTCCCTGGGAGAAGGGGCTGGGCATGCGATGCTCGCGCCGCGGGGCGATCACCCGGTCGAAAGGTTCGACCCCGACGAAATGGTTGAAAATGGTGCGAGAGCGGGTTTGGTAGGGCGCCGGGTCGATCCGAAGACCGAGTTGCTCACCGAGCAGGCTGCGCATGCCGCCAGCATCGACGACATAGAGTGCGCGGTATTCCCCTGCGGTGGCTGTACGAATGGTGGCGCCGTCATCGTCGAAGTCGACGGCGACCACTGGGGTGTGGGTCAATCCGGTGGCGCCGTAGGACAATGCGACTTGATAGAGGTACGCATCAACGTCCTGGCGGAAGAAATGTGAGTCGGGCCCGATCGGCGGAGCCCAGGTGGGGTGCTGATTGCATTCCTCGGGCCGGAACGGCTCCCCTTCACGATGGTAAGCAAATCCGAAGTTGCGTTTGACACCTGAACTAGCACTCACCTTGCGTCGCAGGGTGTGATGACCGGCGAGAAATCCGAGCTCCGGCACGTCGTATCGGCGAGCTAGGACGCGCAGCCCCACGATCGTCTCGGGTACCGTCGATTCCCCGATCGCAAATCGCGGATGCCCCCCGGCCTCGATGATGGCCACCCGCACACCGTGGCGAGCCAGAATGGTCGCCAAAGTGCTGCCCCCGATGCCACCGCCGACGATGACGACGTCGAACTCCCGGCTGCCCTCTACGTCGAGCCTCGATGCCTTAAGCATGGGTGTTCACCTCTTCTTTCAAAAATTGTGTGATGAGCTCGGCGAGCTCGAACGGCTTGTCCTCAGGCAGCAGTGAGCACGAGTTCGGTATCCAGCGAAGTTGAGAGTTCGGAAAGTCTGCCGCCAGCCGCTCGGCATGGGCTGCGGGAAACGTCCGGTCCTGAGGTGACCAGACCACCAGAACCTGTCCGTGAAATTCCTTGAAACGCGTTGCTGCGGAAAGAACGTCCTGACTGTCGAGGCTTCGCAGCATACGTTGAAGGTCGGTAAAGATCTCACCGTCGACGATGGCGGGTAAGGCCCATGAGTCCGAGGTCGCCGGTTCAATCGGGCGCCGGGTCAGCCATCCATAGGAGAACGGCAGCGCGCGCAACGCCCGGATGCGCAACGGCCCCAACATCAACAGTTGCGCGCCGGGAGAATGCGCGATGACCTTCAGTACGGGGCGGTAGCGCTTAGGTGGGGCGTTGTCGTAAGCCCCGCCGGACGCCAGCACCAGTCGTGCCACCAAGTCGGGGCGGGTGACGGCCAGAAGCTGAGCTACCGGCGTGCCCCCGTCGTTTCCGATGACGGTGGCGGCACTTATCCCCAGAGCTTCCAACGTCTCCGCCACCAGGCCGGCCAGCCCAGGGAAGGACAGATCCGCCTCCGGCATGGGCGTCTGATGAGCCCCATACGGTAGGTCGATGCAGATGCAGCGATACCGCCCGGCTAGCGTGGCGACGACCTTGCGCCAGACGTTGCTGTTCATCAGCGGGCCGTGCAGGAAAATCAGCGGCTCACCAGCTCCTACGTCGAAGTAGGCGATCTCACCAGAGGACAACGTCAGGCGGTGTCGTTCTCCGAGGCTGCGGTGGCGCCACCACGGGCGGGCATCTTCATCAATCACGAGGTGACCTCCAGGGCGTTCGATTCAATGAAATGTGTGACGAGTTCGGCGATTTTGGCTGGCTGGTCTTCTGGAGCGAACGTGTAGGCATCCGAGATCCACTCGAGGTTCGCGTTGGGGAAGTCCCTCTTCAGCCTGTGGGCGTTGGCTATCGGACAGAATCGGTCCTCGCTCGACCACGCGATCAGAACCGGGCGGGTGAACCGTCCGAAATGACGGGCAGCGGCCTCGGTGTAGCGCGACTGCAACCCGTCCAAGACCCGGCGTAGGTCGTTGCGGACAGCCTTATCCAGCACAGCCGGCAATACGTAGGTGTCGGCCGCACGATGGTCGATAGGCCGGCGGGTTAGCAAGCCATGCGCCACGGGCAGCCGCCGAAGAGCACGGAGGCGCAGCGGTGTCAGCAAGGCCAGGAGTCCGCCTGGGACGCGGGCGATCCACTTCATGGGAATGTATTCGCGTGGCGGGCAATCGGTGTAGGCATCACTCGATGTCAACACCAGGCGGCCTATGAGCTCAGGACGTTGGGCCACAACCAATTGCGCCACTGCGCCCCCGGTATCGTTGGCGACGATCGTCGTGCCGATCAACCCAAGCTCATCAATGGCATCAGCGACGAGGCTCGCCAGCCCGGGCAGCGACACATCGGCTGCGGGCAGGCCGTGGTCATGAGAGCCGAACGGTAAGTCGAAGGTGATGCACCGGTATTTCTTGGCGAGGAGGGGCACGACTTTTCGCCAGAGGTTCGCATTGACCAGCGCACCGTGTACGAACACCACGGGTTCGCCCTGCCCGGATTCGAAGAAACGGACCGCCCCCTTCGCAAGTCGCCTCGATCCTTCGGCGCCTAGAGCACTGTCGCGCCACCAGGTGCGTTGCCATCCTTTGGGTGTCATCGTGGTCACCTCGCCTGCTTTCGGCCGAACTGGCGGTACATCGAAGCTTGCGCGTCTGCCAAGACCGTTGAGAAGGAGTTGCCTGGGCGACAGACTGCGCGGGCAAAGGAGACAGCTGCCGGAAGCCCCATCAGGCGCCGTGGGTTGTACTCGTGCCGAAGCATCAAGGTGAGATTCCGGCGGCGCCGTTCAGACCGGCTGATATAGCGGAAGAGTTCGACGTCGATCGAATTTGTCGGCAGCCCCAAACCGATGGAACGGGAGAAGAAGTACATCGGTCGTGCGTCCGCGTCGCGGTGTCCCCACCACCGGGCGGTAGCCGCATCGATAGTGCGTGGGCTTCCGTAAGCCGGTGTCAGATGCGCCGACAGCGACCGCACCTGACGTAACGCGTCGGAGATCCCCTGTCCGGTGATGACGTCCTTGAAGTGCCCGGAGTCGCCGACGAGTACCCAGCCCTCGCCGGCGGCCTCGCGGAAGAAGCCGTCCATCCTGCGCACCGCGCAGACTTCGCCCACCTGTTGCGCGCGGTCAAACAGCCCTTGCAGCGTTGGGATGATGCGCTGGGCGTTCTCTTCGAACACCTTTTTGTCCCGGTAGTCGCGCGGATCATCACGGGGAGGTTGCGCCACGACGAGGGTCATGCCGCTATCGCAGGGCACCATGAAGTAGATCTGGCGGCCGTCACGGACGAGCTGAAACTCATGCGGGACAGGCAAGTTGGCGTAGTACCGCCAGATCGCATCACGGTCGTTGGTCGTCACTGCGTACTTGGCGGCACCGACCAGCCGGGCAATTGTGGAGTTTCGACCGTCGGCGCCGACCACCAGGGGCGCACTTATGTGATGCTGGTTGCCGTCAGGATCCACGGCGACCACGCCGCGCACTCTGCCGTTGTTCTCGGTGAGCAGCCGGGTGACCGACATGCCTGTGCGCACGTTGACCTGCGCGCGTTCCACGCGCTTGCGCAGCATCTCATCGAGCAGAATCCGTCGGACGCACATGCGAGGCCACTGCGGATGGCGGACGGACATGTCCACGCCGTCCATGACGGTTCGGGTGGCGTGCAGCGGCGGCGCTCCGAGAGCGTGAAGCTCGTTAAGGATGTCGAGCTCGTCCCACAGCCGTAGATCTTGCAGGTAATGGGTTGACAGCACATCGGTTTCGCGTTCGCCGCGGTCTAAGAGAATCACCGATTTACCGGCGTCAGCCATGCGGATGGCCAGTGCGCAGCCAGCGATGCGGGCTCCGACGATGATGATGTCTGCGCGCTCGTGTGTGACAGCAGCCGTGGCGCTGCTCGATGTCACAGGCGCCGGTGTCTTTTTGGGTGGCGATTCCGCGCGGTCCTTGCTCGCGTCGACGTCGGGTTCGCGGCTGATCGCTTGTTCGGTCATGACAGGGCGACCTTTCTCGTCGCGGCGGGTTTGTTCGGCGATGGTTGCGGTACGGCGACGGCGATGTCTCGGCCCTCACGTCGATCGGCGAAATCGAGCAGCTTCAGATACGCCTTGGTTCCGAAATACAATGCTGGACGCGGCATCGACAGCGCGCGCCGCCGCGACCATGGCAGCGTCTCAGCAGGGTGCCCGCCGAGCTGTCGGGCGAACCTCCACGCCGCGTCGACAGCGAGGGCAAGCCCATGTCCGCACCACGCACCCGCGTGGTAGACGCCGGTGTATCCGGGAACGGTACTAACCATCGGTAAGCGGTCTTGGGTGCTGGCGCCCAATGCCGACCATCGGGCACTGACCCTGACACCCGCGAGGGCTGGGAATCGCTCTGTCAGCTCGCGATAAAGCCGTTGCTGGACCGCGTCGGCACTTCGTGAATCCGGTACTGGATCCCCGGTGGGCACGATCACCGGACCACCGCCGAATACCAGGCGGCCGTCAGCCGACATCCGGTAGTAATTGAAGAAGTTGCGCTGGTCGATCACTCCGCCCCGGCCGTTCCATTGCAGTTGTTCTTGCTGATCGGCGGTCAAAGGCTCGGTGGCAAGAACGTGCGCGCGGATGGGCACCACGCTGTGTGGGAACGGGTTGAGATCGTGGGCATAGCCGTCCATGGCGAGCAGCACCTTGTCCGCGACGACCGAGCCTGTCGCCGTGCTGACGCGCGTACCGCGTCCGGTGGCCAGTGGCTCCATCGTTAAGGCGCGGCTTTGTTCGAACACGGTGACGCCAAGAGTGATGACGGTGTCGGTCAAGCCCACTAGCAATTGGTAGGGATCGACCAACATCGTGTTGTCGTAGGACAATCCAGCCAAAAATCCTGGCCCGGCCCGTTCAGTGAGTTCGGTGTCGCTGAGGCAGTCGACGCCGCGGTCCAGCTCAGCCAGTGCTTTCAAATGTGTTTGCATGCGGTGTTTTTGGCCGACGGTCGTCGCGGCGAGTGTGTGCGGTTCATCGCGTTGGTCACAGTCGATGTGTTCTGCGTTGACGATCTGACGGAGCAGGTCGACCCCGTGCTGGGATGCGTCAAATGCCGCGCGCGCCCCTTCGTCTCCGTACTTGCGCCGTAACTGGGGCAACGCCATCTTCAAGCCGGGGCTGACGATGCCGGTGCATCCGCCGGTCGCCCCCGCGCCTATCCGCCCAGCTTCCAAGACTGTGATCGACAGTCCTGGTGCATATTTGGACACGTAATACGCTGTCGCCAGTCCTGCCAGGCCGGCGCCGATGATGGCCAGGTCGGTCTCAACAGTGCCGTTGAGCTGCGGCTTGGGGGTGACGAACTCTGATATCTGGAACCAGATCGGTGCGGTGTCGAGGCACCTCGTCGCGTCTACCATTGTGTCCTGTCCTCAGAGTGAATTGGTTGCTCGTGCCAGCCACCACATGTCCCGCAGGCGTATTCGGCCCGGGAAGGCGATGTATTCGGGTTCGATCTGGTGGGGACGCCATTTCAGCTTGAAGGCCAGCTGGCTTTGTGCTGGGTAGAGGAAGGCGCCGCGCTCACGTATCAGCGAGATTGCCTTGCTCAGAATCGGGCTGGAGGCGCCTGGCAGTTCGTGTTCGGGGTCGATTCCCACGAATGGCGTGAGGCCGAGATGGATCCATTCGGCCCCGCCAGCACGAAGCACGTCGGCTGCTTCGACGAAGATGTGCTCGATGACACCCGGCGGAGCATCGGGCAAGCGGCGAGTGAGGTCGTAGAGCCAGCCTGGCTGCGGGCCATAGGCGGGCGAGAACGAGATGTAGGCGACGACGTGGGTGCCGAGCATCGCGACGAAGAGCCGACGATGATCCTGTACGGCGTCGTTGCGTTCGCCAACCATCAGACGTAGTTCCTTGACATGGCGGCCTTTATTGCGTAGCCATTGCTGGTCGATGCGGTCGAGTTGTTCGGCGAATCGCAGGTCTTGCTGCATGTCCGCGGTCGCCTCGACGACATGCACGCCCTCCCGGCGCGAACGCGCCACCATGTTGCGGGTCTTGACGAACTTCTGACCGCGCAGGCTGAACTGGGATAGGTCGATGCTGTAGGTGCACCCGAACTGGTTGACGACCCAACCGTCGTTGGCGGCGCGTTCGGCGTCGTGTCGGGACAGTTGCACGGCGATGATGCGCTTGCGTTGTGACGCAGCCGACTGTGCGAACGCCTCTGTCAGAACGGCGCGGTCAGCGTCGGTCGCTGCACAAGGTCCGGTGAACTGGATCCAGCACTGCCGCCCGACTGGACGGTAGGTGATCATGCCTGCCGCCTCATCGACGGTGAAGTACTTGTTCCCCGCGTTGAGCGACAGGAACGCCGATGCGCTTTGTCCTTGGTTTTCCAGGATGGCCAGTGCGTCGTGCGTCGTCTGAGTCATGCTGCGATGGTCGGGTCGACTTGACGGACCGCGCCGAATAGTCCGCCCAGGATCAGCTCGATGTTCTCGGCCAGCGCGGCAGCGGCGATGGGATCGAGTAGCTCTGCAAGAGAAGGCATTCCGAGGTCGAACTCGGCGGTGAAATACACGATCGTGGCGCCCTGTTCTTCTTCGCGGACCCGCCACGAGCCCTGAAAAGTTTTGAAGTCGCCGCTGACTTGGCAGAAGTCGATCGTGGCAACGTCGCGGCGGATGTCGTCGCGTTCGGTCCACCGGAGCAGGCCCTTGCGGAACCGCACCGTCCATACGGAGATCACCGCGTGCGGGTCATTGTCTTCGATGTCCACCGATACGACCGCTTCGGTGTATCGGGGATAGCTTTCGAAGTCTTGGATCCGGTCGAAGGCGGCGGCCGGGGTGATCGCCTCGCAGTGGAATGCTAGTTCGATGGTGGGCATGAATTGTTCTCCTTCACAGAGTCGTTCACAGAACGTCAGTGATCGTGTGTTCGAACGCGGACATGAAGTGGTCGAGGTCAGTGTCGGAGGCGATGGCCGGTGGTGTCAGACGCAGGACGGTTGAGGAGTTGAGCGAGTGGTTGACCAAAACACCGCGCTCGACGAGCCCCAGATAGAGCTCACCGACGACCATGGGGTCGTTGAACTCCATGCCGATCAGCAGCCCGCGCCCGCGCAGGTGTACCCGGCCATCGAGGCCGTGGTTGCGCAGCAGGTCCCCGAGATCGTGCATGAGTCTGGTTCCCAGGGTGGCTGCCTGCTCAATGAGACCGTCCTCGCGCAGCACCTGCACCGTTGCTGCGGCGGCAGCGCATGCCACCGGTGAGGCGGCGAAGGTAGAAGAGTGCAGGTAGGGATCCTCACCAAAAGGTTCATAGACTCGTGCGGTGGCGACCATGGCGGCTACCGGAACCACGCCGCCGGACAACACTTTTCCGACTAACAGGATGTCGGGGATGACGGCTTCAGGGTCCGCCCCCCACCAAGTACCCAGACGCCCGAGGCCTGTTTGGATTTCGTCGAGGATCAGCAGCGCCTGGTGGCGTGCACAGAGTTCGGCGGCGGCCTGCAGGTAGCCACGGGGAGGAATGTTGACCCCGCCCTCGCCCTGGACCGGTTCGACGATGAAGCATCCGCGCCCCCGTGTTTGTGCCAGCGCGGCGTCCAGGCTCTCGATGTCGCCGAACGGGACGCTACGTACGCCCGGCAGCAGAGGTTCGAAGGGTAGCTGGTACTTAGGGTTCGCGGTGACGCTCAGCGCACCCAGCGTCTTGCCGTGGAAGCCCCGGTCGGTGGTGACCAATGCGGTCTTTCCGTGTGCGCGCGCCAGCTTGATCGCCGCTTCGGCTGCCTCAGCACCTGAGTTGACGAAGTGCACGAGGTCAAGCCCGTGGGGCGTGACCGATGACAACGCCGCAGCGGCGCCGATGGCTACCGGATCGAAGAACACACGGGTGGCCATGGGGTGATTGTCGAGCTGGTGTTTCACTGCGGCAACAACTTTGGGATGTCGGTGGCCGAGCAGGTAGACGCCGTGGCCGCCGAAGTTCAGGTAGCGGCCACCGTTGGACATCGTCAACCAGGCACCCTCGGAGGCCACCTCTTGCATGCCGCCGAGCAGGCGTCCCAACGTGGCCTTCCCCGAACCTTGATGCGCGCGGCACAGATCCTCGGTGTGGGTGGTGACGATGGTTGTGGCGGTCATGCGACCTGCTCGTCGCGCCCACCAGCGATGAGGCCTTTTGCAGCTGCCCAGTACATCATCGATTTCGTCAACGAGCGCCGCAGGGCGCTGCCGGTGATGCGCTCCTGTAACCCCAGTGCTGCGTGCGAGTTGGGAAGCGGCTCGCTGGTCTGAAACAGCCAGGCGAATTCGAGTAGGTCGCGGAACTTGCTTTGCAGCGACGGCGGCAGCGAGTCCTCGAGCAGCGGTAGAATCAGTCTGTCCACGGCTTCCCCCGGGATGAATCGCGGTGTGGGCGGGGAGAGTCCGATGTCGGAGGCGATCCCCATGCACATCTCCCGGATCTCGAGAGCATGTAACGCATGGTGGCCGGCAGTCAGCCAGTATTCGCCTTGATCGGTTCCCTCTCGCAGCATCTGGCCCAGGGCTCCAGCCAGCAGATCTTGTGGCACGAAGTCGATCAGCGCATCTTCGGGCATCGGCAGCATGGGTGCGCTGCCCCGCACGATGGCGCCCAGCACAGCATGAAGCCCCTGAAATCCGGCCATTCGGCCGCTCTGCGAGTCCCCGGATACGATGGACGGTCGCACAATCACGGTGCGGGCAGGGTGCTCCCGAACGAGCTGCTCGGCATCGATTTTCGACCGTACGTAGGCCGCCGCGCCCGGTGAATGTCCATTGGGTGCCGGCGGGTTGGCCACGAACGCGGTGCTCAAGAAGTACAGCGGAGCATCGGCTACCGTGGCCAACTGAAGCAATGCACGCGGCCCGCCGAGGTTCACTTCGCGGATCCGCGCCGGGTCTTCCTTCCAACTGGTCGCGGCTGCTACGTGGACAATGGCGTCGGCACGCCTGGCCAGTAATGCATAGTCGCTTGAGGACATGCCCAGCATGGGCTGTTCGAAGGACCCTACGAATTCGCTGACCCGCACGTCGGCGACCGGTGTCCGGTTGCGCATGCAGACGATGTCGAAATCGCCTGCCAGCTCGTCGATCAAAGCTCTTCCCACCACGCCGGAGGCGCCGGTGACCAGGATCGTCTTTTTCCGCCAAGTCATTCGTGAACTCCTTAACTGATCTGAAGGGGGGCCCCGGCGAAGTACCGGGCTAGCGGACCGGTCATACGCGCTCGTGACGGCGGATGGAATCCCAGGCCGTTGACCGCTGCTGCGAGGTACCCGATGTCGTCCGAACCCATGAATTTCAGACCGCCCAGCAGTTCAGTGGCATAGGGCACCACCGCCGCGATAACGTCTTGAACGGCGTACCTCGCTAGCAATGTGGCGACGAGAAGTTCCTGTGTGCGTGCGGATTCGGGCACCTGCCGGGCAATGTTCTCGATGGCAGCCATCGCGGTCTCGACCCGCGACGTTAACGCCAGCTGGTCTGTATCAGATGCAGTCGGGCAGGTCATCGCCCCTTCGACGACCGCGCTGGCGGCACCGAGGTAGGACGCCATCATCAGGAGCTCGAACCACACGAAGCCCGCCGTTTGGATCTCATCGAGCACTCCGGTGTCGGTTATGTCGGTTAGGACAACCAGATTCTGCGGAACTAAGACGTCGTCGATGTCGATCTGGTCACTTTCAGCGCCGGCAAGGGCGAAACTGGACCAGAACGGAGTGACCGTGACGCCCGGATCCGACGCGGGGATCAGCGCGATCGCCAGTCGCTCGCCGTTGCCGTCGGGAGCTGGCAGCAGCAGGCTGGCAGTAAGGAGATCCATCGACCGAGCCAGACTGCACGGCTTCTTGGAGCCGCTGACGCGGACACCCTCAGGAACCAATACCGATTTCATGGTGGGCGTCAGGATGCGACCGTCAGACCTGCCCTCGGCGAAACCAGATGCCAACAGCATGTTCTGAGTGGCGACCGCCTCCAGGAGGAGCCATTCGTTTCCTCCCAGTTCCGCCAGGACCACAAGGCTGGCCACAGAGAAGTGATGCATGGTGGTCGCCACAGCGAGCGATGGCGAGCGTGAGCCGATCGCACGTTGCACACGCACCGCTTCCAGCGCTGTAGCGCCCTTGCCCTGGTATTCCGTTGGTATCAGTAACCCCGGCCCGCCAGCAGCTCGGAACAACCCGGCCCCAGGTGCGTCAGCCCGTTCAAGAACTGCCAGACCCTGGGCTGTCAGCGCCTCATCGAGTCCGGGTAGCAAGCGATTCAGTGCCGCACGTTCCCGCTCAAGGAATCTCACCGCGCGATCGGGTTCCGAAGGCATTGTTTAGACCTCAATTTCCTTGTATTCACGCTCGAACTGCACGAATTCCTGCAGGATGGCGGGCTCGAACGGCACACCGAATGGCTTTGTCGTATTGCCAAACAGGGCACGATCACCGAAAAGGTGGATAGGTAGTGCAAGCAGCGCCCACTCGGGTTGAAACACGATCGACCATACGCCGGCGATCAATGCGGCAGTTAAAAGGCTGTGCATCACATTGTAGGCGACGTAATAACCTCGGCCAATCTTCCCTGTTTGGCTTCGACGAAACGCGATCGCACCCGGAAGGTACCCCAATACGTCAATTACAGCGAAAAACCCAGCGAAAGCCAACCAATTGATCTCACCCCAGTGAAGTAGGGCCAGAGTCACTGATCCGCCTAGGCCAACCAGCCATTCAGCACGCGAGATCAGATGCGTGGTTCTCGTCTCAAAGCGGTTCAGGCTATCCACGTTTCGTGCCTCTCCGTTCCAATTGACGTTTCTTTCGGGGACGTCCTTCACGCGCGCAGACGATGACGCTCCGCCACCTTGACGTGGCCGAATTGGAGCATCATTCCAACGCCGGATACTTAATGCCACGCAACGCATCAATACGATGGTTCATCGCGCACTTGCGCGAGATATTTACCTCTCGCGCATCCGTTTTACACGCTACTACGAAAGCTGTTTAAAAGCGTTGCCGAGAGCAGCGGGACGTCTTTCAATAGCAAACAGTTTACTTCCGATTCAGGTACGCAAGTGACGCTGGCACTGTCTCCAAAAAAGAACTAGGGCCACCGTGGGATACCGACTACGCGGGCCAGCACGCCCACGCTGGCAGCCCTGACCAAACCGTCGGGTTTCTCAAGAAGTGACGTCCCGCAATGCAATCGGCCAGTTCCCAACGGCGGGCCGGCGCACACTGTCCTCCGTGCAACACGATGCGGGCGCAGGTCCCTGCGCCCGCAGAGCGTCGCCGAGTCGGACTCTAGGTGGGTTGTTCCTGGCTGGCCGGTGCAGTGGAAAGCGAATCAGGCTCACTTTCCACGAACCCTCGCTTGCTGTGCCAGAGAGCGAGCCCAGTTGGCGCCCACCAGTTCCATCGACCCATGACTCCCATCGCGGCCGGCACCAAGATGGTGCGGACGACGAAGGCGTCGACGAGCACGCTGACCGC
Source organism: Mycobacterium sp. 134 (assembly GCF_048282715.1). Classification (NCBI taxonomy): domain Bacteria; kingdom Bacillati; phylum Actinomycetota; class Actinomycetes; order Mycobacteriales; family Mycobacteriaceae; genus Mycobacterium; species Mycobacterium sp. 134. The sequence goes on along the minus strand of NZ_JBLVUN010000005.1, from coordinate 830 downwards.
AAGTCCGACCCCGAGACCGCGCATAAAAGACACCTGGCCGGCAGCGATGGCGACGAAGACGACAGCCATGATGACGGCGGCCGCAGTGACGATTCGTCCGGTGCGGGCCAACCCCAAACCAACTGAGCGCACGTTGCCTGCTGATGTCTTGTCGGACCGCAGCCACTCCTCTCTGATTCGTGAAAGGACGAACACTTCGTAATCCATGGACAGTGCGTAGGCGATCACGGCTAGCGACGGCGGAATGAATGCCGTGATGTTGCCTGTCGCGGTGCTCCCAAGTCCGCCGAGATGCCCATCCTGAAACACCCACACCATGACACCGAAGGCGACGGTCAGCGACAGCGCGTTGGTGATCAGGGCCTTGACTGGCAGGACCACGCTGCCGGTCATCATGAACATCAACACCAGCGTGATCACAGCCACTAGTCCAACGACCAACGGCACCTTGTTCACAATGCCGGCGACGTTGTCGTGGTCACGCTGGGCGATACCCCCGAACAGCGTGGGCGCTGGTGCCGGTATAGCCCGCAGTGCCGCCAATTGCGTTTTCCCCTCATGGGAATACGGATCGTGAATAGTCGAGACCGTCAGGTAGGCCGCACCTTCTTTGATCTGCGAGTCGACCGACAACGGCGCGATCCTCGCTCCCCGCACATAGGTGCCATCCGGGCCTGCCACCGACACCACGTCAGGGACTTCAGACAATTGGCTGGCATATCGACCCACCGCGTCTGCAGAGGTCACGTCACTGGGCATGACGATGGCGACCGTCCCGGCAAGATCGGTTTCGAACCCTGCACGCAGCACATCTCCGGTTTGACGCGATT